>CALMAK010000019.1 GCA_937859515.1 uncultured Candidatus Saccharibacteria bacterium
CTTAGGAGCTAGTGCCTTCGGGCGTGAAGGTTCAAGTCCTTTCATCCGTACCAGATTGAACGCACGAATCGTCTCCTTATGGGGGCGATTTTTGATTGCGTATCCTAATCCATCGCGCTTGTGGTACTATAGAATTAACATTCAGGATAGCGAGGGGAATGAGAAAGTTCTAATGAGTAAAGTAGCGCAATATTTAAACGAGCATTTACTAGGAGAAGTCAGTAATCTGACGTCATTGCGTGCATCATACGCACGCGATGAAAGCGTCTTTGATATTACGCCAGAAATTGTAGTGTTTCCTAAGGTGACAAATGATGTCCGTAAGGTAGCGCGTTTTTCATGGCAGTTGGCCGAAAAAGGACACACTCTTAGCCTGACACCGCGTGGCCTTGGTACTGATACGACAGGTGGCGCGGTTGGATCAGGTATTCTTATTGATCTTTCTCGCCATCTTAATTCGATTCTTTACGTCTCGACTAAGGATAAGAACAAGATTGTTCATGTTCAGCCGGGTGTGGCGCTACGCACCTTACATGAGACGCTCAAATGGCATGGTCTTACCATCGGTGCCTATACGCCAGATACGCCAGATATGACGGTTGGGGGCGCTATTGCCGCAGGGAGCGTTGGTCGTACCTCAGGTAAATACGGCACTGTGGCGGACGCCGTCGAGCGCATGGAGGTTGTCTTAGCAAATGGCGATCTAATGGAGACGGGTCGCATTAACAAGCGCGAGCTCAGCCGTAAAAAAGGTGAGCAGACGCTAGAGGGCGAAATCTATCGTCAGATTGACGGTATCATTGAGGATAATGCTGAATTAATTGCGTCGCTATCGTCAGATAATGATAATCTCGGCTATCGTATTGATAAGGTGAAGGATAAAGACGGGTCATTTGATCTGACATCATTGTTCGTCGGCAGCCAGGGCACGTTAGGTATTATCTCGGAAGTGGTCCTAAAAACGGATTTCTACAGTGATGACGAATCAGTTCTTGTGGTGGTTTGCAAAACAGCCGAAGAGGCGCGTGATATCACCGATATTCTGCGCCAGCTAGATCCAGCTGTTCTTGAAGTGATTGATGGGGCTTATTATGAAGAGGCGCGCGAGCGGGGCAAGCGATTCATTTTTGATTCGGATAATGACTCGTTTGCGGGATTGGTCTATGCAAGCTTTGACGACTTTAGTGATAAGGCGCGTACTCGCAAGTTAAAGAAGGCGGCAAAGCTACTATCGCGTCGTGATGCAAAGTTATACACCTCCGAAGACTCACGTCTTGAGGATTTATATGCTGTACGAGATGTTGAGCAATCGATGGTGTTGCCGCAGCGTGTTGATGAGTCGCCGGTTTTTATGTGCGATAGTGCTTATATTCCTGCAGGACGCCTGGAGGACTTTATTGGTGAGGTAGGCGTATTGGCCGAGAAGCTTCATGTTAAATTGGCCCTGAAGGTGAATGTATTGACGGGAATTGTCTCGACATATCCTACCGTTCATTTTAAGAAAGTATCGGACAAGCAGAAGATTTTCAAGCTTGCCACTGAATATGCTGCATTAGTGCATAAAGCAGGTGGAACAATCGCAGGTGCACAAGCCGAAGGCCGTATCAATGCCTTTGCGGGATACGCCCAACTGGACGAGGCGGTAGTTGATTTGAACGCGTCAATTCGTAAAGTGTTTGATCCATTTGCGACACTTAACCCTGGTGTTAAGCAATCGTCCGATCTTAAGGTTCTTGCCCGGCAATTGCGATCAGAATAGGTATTGCAATATCAGAAAACATGATATAATATTGCTACTATTGTATGAAATCTTCTAAAAAATCTTCGAAAGAGCCTGGCCCCCACGAAGGCAAAGGCGCGATACTTGCGGCATTCATTGCAAATGTTGGTATTGCTATCAGTAAAATGATTGCTTTTATGGTAACAGGGGCAAGCTCTCTCCTTGCCGAGGCGGTACACTCGTTGGCAGACAGTAGTAATCAGATATTGTTATATATCGGCACAAAGAAATCACGTAAGGCACCAAGCCGCACGCATCCGTTTGGCTATGGTCGCGCGCACTTTGTGTATGCGTTTATGATTTCGATTGTATTGTTTATTCTTGGTGGTGCATTTGCAATGTATGAGGGTATTCACAAAATCCTTCATCCAGCGATGATTGAGTCACCAGTTGTTGCGTATATTGTGCTGGTACTGGCGGTATTGCTGGAAGGTTTTGCACTGCGCACGGCGCTTCGTGAGGCAAGGGAGTTCAAGCCAAAAGGGCAGAATTGGTGGCGATTCTTGCGCGATACAAAATCAGTCAATCACGTGGTTCTGGCGATGGAAGACTCGGCGGCACTATTGGGTCTCTCGTTTGCGGCAATGGGCATTACGCTTTCTCTCGTAACAGGTAATCCGATCTGGGATGCTGTGGCAACCTTGATGATCGGTGGACTGTTGATTTTTGTTGCGGTATTTTTATTTCGTGAAATTCAATCGCTGTTGATTGGAGAATCAGCTGACCGTGAGACTGAGCAAAAGATGCAGGATGTGGTAATGTCGGTCAAGGATGTAGATCATCTTGTCGACCTCAAGACGCTATATACAGGGCCAAATGAGCTGTTTATCGCAATGAAAATCATTGTGAGCGGCAGTGACTCTGCAAAAACCGTTGCTGCTGCGATTGATGAAGTGGAAGCACGCCTACGTCGCGAGTTCCCGATTGCACGGCTAATCTATATTGAACCAGATGTTTATAAGTCGAAACGCCAACAAAAAATATCTGACGAGGCAATTCAGCAGACAATAAATAATTCATAGCTTCCGTAGAATCTGGTATAGTGGTATCAGGTACGAAATAATGAGCAGGCATGGCGGAATTGGTAGACGCGCTAGCTTCAGGTGCTAGTGTCCTTCGGGACGTGGAGGTTCAAGTCCTCTTGCCTGTACCATAGTTGAATAAGAGACGCGAAAGCGTCTTTTTTCCTCTTATCGGGACTAGTTTGGACCTTCTTGAACTGCTCTTCAAGTTTTGGATACTTTTCTACAAGCGGTGTGAGGTATTTTATTGGCTCGAACACTAGTACACCGTCTTGCATCAACAAGTTTTGACCTATAATCGACAGAACTTCTTTTTTCTTCAAGTCGTCATCGCTCTCAAAGTCTTCTTTCGCGTACCGAGCAAAGTTGAAATATTTCTCTAACAACTGTCGATGGCGTTTATTGGCATTTTGCTGGTCTTCAAACTGACCGCGTAACAAGATTAACCTGTCATCAAGCTCTTGTTTCTCGCTCTTGTAGAAAGTGTCTTCTATTTTACCTCTATAGAGTGCTCGTTGAAGGTCGTTAATGTCTCGCTCGATTTCCCGTATCGACTTCATTTGGGTGTTCAAAATTGCCTCACGCTTGCTTGCTTCGTCTTCATGGAACTCATCAAGATACTGACATGTCCACTGGAAAAACTCGTCCATAATTGTGTATTTTGAAATTTCTTTACGGATAGCGATGGTCATTTCCTGCGGTGTCATCTTACTAACTGTCATCTTCTGGCTGCATTCACGCTTCTGTGTGCAATAACAATATTCGTAGGTATGAACATTACCATTCTTGCGTTTCACTACTCGTTTTAAGTATGTGATGAGGCAGCCGCATTCACCGCATCTAACAAGCCCTCGGTATGGGAATGGGTCATCTTTGGCGGTTTCTTCGCTTGGGCGTGGTGCATCTTTTCGACGAATGATAGATTGCACTCGCTGAAACTCTTCTGGCGTTACCATTGGCGTATGTGTTCCCTCGACATTATTCACATTGCCATATTTTATAACGCCCATGTAAAAGGGCTTTTGGAACATCGCGTAGACACCACTAATTGACAGAGCCTTTCCTCCACGCTTCTTAGTTTTTCGCGTCTTTAATCCCCATTCTCTATCGGCAATTCTCGCAACTTCACTCACGCTATATTGACCTGTTAGCATGTAATCCCACATTCGGCGGACTATCGGGAACCTCTCCTCGTCAATGACGACAATTCGCACATCACTCGTTAGGCTTTCTCGAACATTTTTGTAGCCAATCGGTACCTTGCCAGGGAATACGCCACGCTCTGCTTTCAGTTTCATGCGTTCGGTGACAATTATCGACAAGTCCCTACTAAACTGGGTATCTTGAGCTGCATCAATGCTGAATACAAGGGTGTTCTCTTCTGGTGTATAGGTTTTATGCTTGGTGACTATTGCTTTAATTTTGCCGTCAATGAGCATTTGTTGTATAAACCCACTCTCTTGTGGGTTGCGAGCGACTCGGTTCGACTTGTATGAAAGGATTGCATTAATTGTGCCGTCCTCAATTAACTCGATAAGTCGCTGAAACTCAGGCCGCACACTAGGTATTTTGGCTGACTTACTCTCGGTAAGAATCGCATTTTTCACGATACGGTAGCCATTATCTTTAGCGAATTGCTTCATCGTGACTACCTGGTCTTCCAGAGAAGACACCTGCTTGTCTTCGCTTTCGTTTGATTTGCGAGCATATAGTCCATATTTTAGTTCTTGTAAATTAGTCATTCTATTCTTTCTAGGCTTTAGCCTTATTATATTTTCATCATCTAACTTTCACTAGGTTTGTATCTGTTGATTTTGAGTTGGTGGACTTTTGTTTGAGCGTGGCAAAATAGCAACCATATATACTACTGCGTTTTTGCCGCACTCGCTATCGGGTAATATTTCTGTCCATTACGGTCAGCCTCCTGCATATCTAACTCACCATTCAAGACAAGCTCGTCGATAAAGTCACCAATCTTTTTAAGACCAGCAGCTATGCCCTGTGCTTTCGCTTGCTTTGTTAGCTGTGTTTTGGTTAACCCTGGATATGTAATGACGGTCTCAATTACTTTATCGAGGAATTCTCTGTGTCTTTCGGCGGATGACTTAGCTGCGCCGACATACTCAAATTCGCTGGCATTTTCTTGAAAACGAAGCTCAAACGGTACAGGTTCCCATACATCACGATTTTTAGTCTGTACGAGTTTCACGAACTCGCTCTGTCCAACACGGCTAACTGCAATATGACAATCTACCGAGGCGAGGATGTCTGAGGAGCCTCTTAGGGACTGTGCGGGGTTATTAAACTGCCCTCCGGCTTCTTTGCGGTTATGGTGCAGGATTAGAACGGAGAAACCAGCGTCAGCTAATTGACGGTAATAGTCCATAAGCTCCGCCATATCTCCCGAAGCATTCTCATCAGCTTTTTCGCCTATAAACCGAGTAAATGAGTCGAATATAATCAATCCAACTTCAAGTTCTTGGGCTTTCTGGACAATGCCATCAGCGTAGAGCTGGTTCATTTTGTAACCAATACGGGACATGTAGTGGATTGGCGTGTCGTCGTTTGCTCCAAGCTGCCTAAAACGCTTCTGGAGCCTACGTCTGCCGCTTTCTTCATCAACCACTAATACTCCTGTTTGTTTGGTGTTGAAATGTCCAAATACGAGTCGACCCTCAGCAACTTTGACGGCTATTTCCATATACAGCCATGTCTTAAAGCTTCCGGGCGAGCCGGAGAGTATGGCTACGCCCTCGTCCGGTATAAGCTGGTCAACTACCCACACTTCTGGCGGAAACTCCTCGCCGAGCAAGTCTCGTATTTGCTCTGTTGGCAGTTGGAGCTTGCCAGTTTTTTCTCCTTCTTCCCAGATACTTTTGTATGCTTCTCGATTAGAGCCTGCCACACTATACCTCTTTCTTGATTACTTGAATCAAGCTCACGAGCCGAATAAGAGCCAAGCCGTCATTCATGGCTTGCTGTTTGCTAATAGATTTTTTGAAAACTTTTTTGTGAATCTTTTGAAACTCTTTTATTTGCTTATCATTCAATGTCATTGCTTTCCCCACTTCTGTTTAATTGGCGTTTGCCCCTATTTCGAGACGCACTTAATAAGCCCGAGCATGAAACTCGACCAATAATAGTTAATGCGTCATAAACGAGACGGTATCGACAGCCGTCGCTTTTTTCGTGATTATCTCAAACGCCTACAAAGCTACCTCAAACTTTGCTGTCAATGACATAAAACGTCGCGATTAATTTAGTAAGTAATGTGCTTTATCCTTTGAACCTATTTTATCTGGAAAAAATTATGCTTGCAAATGCGGTTAGAATATTTCTTTATAATAAAAATTAATTTCTATTCTAAAGAAAAATCAGGCCCCATATCTATATAATGCATGTCTATAGTGCTTCAAAATGATGAGAATGTAAAATTATCAACAGGCTATTTTATAGTCAATTTTGCTACCTTATGCAATATTTCTGAAAAACGTCAAAAAACCGAAAAACTCTCAGCTTTCCCAGTGTTTTTGCAATAAAACTTTATAATAAAAACTCCAAAAGAGCGGTCATTCTCACACCGCGTAACTTTGTCAAAAATACTATATAATAAAAGGGCTTAAACCAATTTCAGGAAGAGTAGTATCTGCTACTTGATTTGTGTCATATACTCGGCACTCGTCAAAAGCATTTGGACACAAATCCTGATGTTGGTTTAAGCACCTAGGCGAGTGTCGATTTTATTTGAGCTCGTTTAGGCGAATAAATTAACAGCCTAAGGAGGGCTCAAATGAATACAAAAGAGAAAAAGTCAGTATTTAAGCGGTGGTGGTTCTGGGTCATTGTCGTTATCGTGCTCATTGGTATCGGCGGTGCAGCAGGTGGCAACAAGGGCGATACAGCAACCAACACTGGTAATAACAACGGCTCGCAAGACCAAAAGGCAGAAGAAAAGACCGAGTTCAAGGTTGGCGAAACAGCAACCTTTGACGACAAGTCAATTACCGTTACCGATGTACAACGCAACTACGACACAGGCAACCAATTCGCTCAACCTGAATCAGGCAAAGAGTTTGTAATTGTAACCGTTAATATCGTGAATAATAGCGACTCTAATCTTGACTACAATACCTTTGAGTTTAAGATGCAGGATTCAAACGGTGTTCAGCAGAGCGAAGCAATCACCGCACTTTCAGAGGGTAAGCTCAACAGTGGCTCACTCGCCAAGGGCGGTAAAGTTACCGGTAAGCTCGCCTACGAAGTACCAAAAGGCGACGCAGGTTTGAAACTCCTGTACCAGAACTTTAGCTTCTTCGATAACAAGGCAATTACATTTAATTTGCAATAACATGACTAGGGCATGACGGAATACCCGCTATGACAGGCGGGTTTTCTATGCTCTATGACGTGCTCTAAGCGTGTTTGACGGACTTTAGTTCCAGAAATAGCCCAATGCCTTTAATAACAGAGATGAGGACATTAAAATTAAAGTATGAAGATGTCGAGAATTGTCGAAGAACTTGAGCGACAAGGTATCGAGCCTACTTATGCCAACATTGCTTCTTATGCGGTATTTGTTTCGGAGGAACAGTTAGTCGAGCGACTTATGCTAAACGTCAGCTTAGAAGAATGGCTAGGCGGGCTATTTGGGCAAATAGCAGGAGAAAAGCAGGAGTAACTGCAAAATAAAGTGTTGTAAAAGTGGTACAATACTGACATAAAAGGAGGAGCATGGCAACAGAAAGAAAAGGTGATGAGATGTCGATGCCTGTTAAGGCCTTTTTCTTATTAATCCCACTTGTATTGATTGGACTTCTGGGTGGCTTTACGGCTGCATCAAGCGGTAAGCATACTTTCATTTCAGGGTTTTTATGGGGTATCGGCATAGGAGCGGTGGGATTCGCTGTTATTGCGGCAGGAATGTATATCTGGGAATGGATTAAAAAGGAAGCAGCAAAAGGAAAGCTCTTGCCTTTTATTTTGGTCGGTATCGCAGCAGCGATAGCTGTCAGTGGTTATCTTGCGATGACCCTGGGAGACCCGACTTGCGTTGATTCAGAGACAGACAACAGAGGAAGTACCTGTCTTGAATATGCGAATGATGGCTACGAAGCTACCGGCGACCAGAAATGGGATAAGTTTTGGAGTACCCTGC
>CALMAK010000020.1 GCA_937859515.1 uncultured Candidatus Saccharibacteria bacterium
TAAAAACGACCCATCTCGCAGATAGGGTCGTTCGTTTTTGAATCTAGTTTTGGATCCAAACAGGTGCCGTCATTTCTGACTGATACTAGTGTATATGGTTCCTGTTTTTTGTGCAAGACTTTTTCACAACAAAAAAGTACTTATGTAAACGTTGACAAAATGCCTAAGCTATGATATATTAATTTCATACACATATCATGTGTGAGGTATTAGTGAGGGTTTCCGCGGCAAAATGCATGTGGAAACTTTTTTAAATGAGGAGGAAAACTCATGGCAGGAACAAAAGCAGGTGGTTTGAAGGCAAAGGCTAAGAACCTCGCAAAAGATCCAAACTTTTACGCTAAGATCGGATCAAAGGGTGGCAAGGCATCGAACACTGGTGGTTTTGCCGCTAACCCAGAGCTTGCACGTATTGCAGGTGCAAAGGGTGGCCGAATTAGTCGTCGCGGTAAGAAGACGACACCAACAGCATAGGTTTGACCGCTCATATAATAAAACCCCTCGAGATGAGGGGTTTTATTATAATGTCTGGACAGAGCGCCGCAGGTTACAGCCGCGCGCTTCATTGACTGACCAAGTCGTACTACACGAGACGCATCTGTACAGCTGCGGTCCTGTTTGTACGCCATTCAGATCACATGTGGGGCAGGTGCTACGTGTGTGCATCCACTCGCGGTAGGTGTCGAGAGATGATTCGACCAGTTCGGAGTTTATCTCAAGGCCGTATTTACTGGCAAGATTATCAATTGCATATGTCCAGGCGGCACGCTCGATCGCCAGTAACTCTATGTCACGTGAATACGAGTTGTGCTGTAATAAAGCGTGGCCGAGCTCGTGCAGTAGGTATGCCCCGTCGCCTGATGGGTCGTATTCAACGGTATGTTGCTTGGGTATCCAAAGAAAACTTTTGGCTTCACGCAGCGAAATTGACGGATAATCGGCCTTAACGGCCTTGACGAGTCCAGTCGCTACCATAGAAATAACATCCGTAGATGACAGCCTTTTCGGCGTCCTTTGCTTTGGCAAATTTTGGCACTGGAATATGAGGTGGCATTTTTTCGCGGAGAATGCCAAGCAGGGCTTCTTCGTATCGATCGAAATAGGTACCCATGCTACCGCCGATAATAATAACGCTGGGTTGTGCCAAAGGAATAATGGCCAAAAATCCACGGCTAAACCGGTCGGCAATCTGCTTCCAGATACGTTTGCTGTGGATATCACGGGCAAACTTGCCGTAGGCAGCGTAAACGCTACTGCCAGCGCCGAACATTTCCCATTCTTGAACGACACCGTTGTATTCAATGAGCGAACGACCACCCTCACTGAGGCGTAGCCCAGGGTCAATGACACCATCAGAGATAAAGCCAGTGCCAATACCTGTGCTGATAGTGACGTAAAGTGCAGAGGACGGAATGTTCTTTAGGCGTCGTACTTCACCGAGGCCACCGAGGTTAGCATCATTTTCGACAAGAATAGGTATGCCAGGGAACTGTGCCTCAATCTCAGCCTGTACATTATAATTTGCCCACAGCAAGTGATTGCACCATACAGCAACACCATTTTTGACAATACCCGGAACTGCCACGACGATGACATCAATACGCGCCTCGTGTGAAACATCCTCAATTGCTTGACGTAGCTGTCTGACCCATTCCTTTTTGTTTTTCGGTGTTGGGAATTTAATTTCCTCTTTGATGGCGCCCTTGTCAGAGAACGCCGCCACCAGTGTTTTTGTGCCCCCCGTGTCGACTGCTATAATCATACCTCTAGTGTAGCATAGAACTAAGACTTGTCGGAGGGGTTGATTTGATGGTACAATATAGGAAATCATAACCGAGGTGAACATATGTCAGTACGTACAGCGCGCTATCAGGGTGGATCGATAGTATCATTTATTATTATCGCCGTTCTTATAACGGCAGCAGTGGGTATTGGGCTTCATGTCCTTCGTCAACGATCAGAACAGTCACGTATCGGTCAAGCGGCAAGCCAAGACATACCTCCGGAATTACCTGGTTCTACTACTACGGACAACGATAAGAAAAGTGCAACTGACGCTGAGAACTTTCCAAGCTCAACTAAGGACAGTGTAGACAAGGAAAAAGAGGCAGGTACATCAAGCACCACTGATACCAAAGGCACGAGCTCAAACGGGTCTACCTCACCATCGTCAACAACATCTCCATCAGCGACGGCACTACCTGAGACTGGACCTGAACAGCTGCTCATTATCCCAGTCCTTGCGGCTGTAGTATATGTAGCAACTGCTTATGCCGGCTCGTCACGTACACTGGCACGTCTGCGCTAGTCACTCTTTGACTTACTGCCGTATCTGAGGTACAATAGACCTAATCTAGGAGGTATGTCTTTTGATGTGCTTTTCCGGGAATAATAATTAAGGAAGGAGTCTTAAATAAGACTTATGGCAAATAACGCCACTATAACAATGGACGATCTGCTCGCTGGCGACAGTGTCAAGCAGCTCACAACAGGTGAAGTAATAACAGGAACGATCTTGACGGTCCGCAAGCATGAGGTCTTGGTTGATCTTGGCGCACAGGGTGTTGGTGTTGTGCCACGCCGTGAGGTTGGCTATTCGCGTAACTTGGCAGTTGGTGACGAAGTCACCGCCAGTATCGTTGATCCAGAGCTCGAAGGCGGTCTTTCACTGCTTTCACTACGTAAGGCTGCAAAGGATCGTGGATGGGATGAGGTAACCGCAAAGCTCGATGATGCGGAGATTATCGAAGTAACGCCATACGATGCGAACCGTGGTGGTTTGCTGATTGAATACGAAGGTGTTCGTGGCTTCTTGCCGGTATCACAGCTTTCGGCTGAGCATTATCCACGCGTTGGCAGTAGTGACAAGGATGAAATCTTGCAGCGTCTTAACGTGCTTATTAACAAGCCTCTCAAGGTTCGTATTCTTGATGTTGATCGCAAGGCAAACAAGCTGATTTTCAGTGAGAAGGAAGCAATCAAGGATGGTTTGGCTGCACGCTTTGAAAGCCTTAAGGTTGGCGATACTGTAACTGGTGTTGCAACTGGTGTGGTTGATTTCGGTGTATTCGTGAATGTTGACGGTATCGAAGGCCTGGTGCACATCTCAGAAATCAGCTGGGAGCGCGTTAACAACCCTAATGACTATGTTAAGGTTGGTCAGCCAATCGAAGCAAAGATCATTGCTATCGACAAAGACCGCTTGTCACTCAGTATGAAGCAGCTATCTGAAGACCCTTGGATGACTGAGGTTGATCAGTTTAAGGCCGGCGACACGGTCGAAGGTACGGTGACTCGCATTACACCATTCGGTGCATTTGTACAGATCAGCCCAGCAGTTGAGGCACTGGTACACGTATCAGAGCTTGGTGGTGATGGTGCCGATCCAGAGAAGGTGTTCACCCTGAACGAGCGTAAGGAATTCATTGTCCTTGATATTGAAAAGGAAAGCCGCAAAATTTCACTAAGCCTTCCTAAGGGTAAGAAATAGTAAAAAATAACACATAAATCCGTGTCCACACGGGCAGAAAGGAGCTTTAGTACATGGCTGAAAAAGTTATTGTTGTAGCTGATTCAATTACTGTAGGCGAGCTGGCGGAGACGCTTAATCTGCCCGTGACAACATTGATTGGTGAACTGTTTAAAAACGGCATTGTTGCCACCATTAACCAGAAGATTGATTTTGAGACGGCGACGATTATTGTCGAGGAGCTAGGATTAGATGTTCAGCTTGAGCGCAAAGAGGTTTCAACACTGGCCGAGCGTAAGCGTCATGAAATTAGCGAGAACGCCGTATCGCGCCCACCAATTGTGGCCGTCATGGGTCATGTTGATCATGGTAAAACCAGTCTACTAGACGCAATCTTGGGTCAAAAAGTAGTCGATGGTGAGGCCGGTGGCATTACCCAGCACATTAGTGCATATCAGACGATTCGCAAGGACCGTGCGATTACACTACTGGACACGCCTGGTCATGAGGCGTTTGCAGCCTTACGTCAGCATGGTGCGGTCCTGACTGATGTGGTGATCATTGTTGTTGCAGCTGATGATGGCGTTAAGCCTCAAACGATTGAAGCAATTCGTTTTGCCAAGAACGCTAATGCCAAGATTGTGGTTGCAATTAATAAAGTTGACAAGGAGACTGCCAACCCAGATATGGTTAAGGCGCAGCTTGCTAGTGAACATGGCTTGAATCCTGAAGAGTGGGGTGGCGACACGATTATGGTTGAAGTGAGTGCCAAGACGGGTCAAGGTGTCGACAAGTTGCTCGACATGGTATTGCTTGTTGCCGATCTTGAAGAACTGCGCGCCGACACCGATACGCCAGCCGAAGGTCTGGTGATCGAGGCACACATGGAGACGGGCCGTGGTTCAGTAGTAGGTTTGCTGGTTGAGCACGGTATGCTGCGCCCTGGGCATTTCCTGGTGGCAGGTACTGCCTATGGAAAGGTGCGTACATTGCTTGATTTTAGGGGCAAGACGCTAAAGGAAGCGGGTCCATCAACACCCGTGACGGTGACCGGGTTTAAGGAGCTGCCACAGTTTGGTGATACCTTTGGGATTGTTAAAAGTGAAAAAGAAGCACGTCATCAGGTTGCTTTGGCTCGTATCGAGCAAGAGAAGAATGCTGCCAGTACAAACGTCACTGGTGCTGACCTTCTTAAGATGATGAGCCAAAAGCAAGAAGCCGAAGACTTTAACGTTATCATTAAGGCTGACGTGCAAGGTTCGTTAACTTCTGTGATCGACAGTCTTAAGCTGATTAATACTGATGGGAAGGTAATGCTTCATGTTGTTGGCAGTGGCGTCGGTGCAATTACCGAAAACGATATCCGCCTTGCTGCTAATGATCAGACCGTGATTTATGGCTTTAATGTTGACCTACCGCCTGCGGTTAAGCGCCTCGCTGCACGTGATAAGGTGCAGGTGCGTATGTATAAGATTATCTATGAGCTGCTTGATGATGCACGGGCTTCGATGGAGGAGCTACTGGCGCCAGAGGTTGTTGAAACCGAAGTCGGCACGTTGACTATTAAGGGTGTTTTCCGCACCCTAAAGGACGAAGTAATTGCTGGTGGTGAGGTGACAAGTGGCAAGGCGACCCCTGGCGTACTGGCTCGCGTTCTGCGTGGCGACGATCAGATAGCAGAGGTAGAAGTCGAAAAAGTCCAGCGACAGCAGCAAGAGGCGAAAGAAGTATTTGAGGGTGAGATGTGTGGTCTCAGCCTGAAGACGACAAAGAAGCTCCTTCTTGAAGAGGGCGACAAATTAGAGTTCTTCTCGCGCGAATTGGTCAAGCAGACACTTTCATAATCTGAACATTCGTTGCGCCATAAGCATAATGGTGATACAATGGGCGTAACTAAAAGAGGGGAATACAAGGCATGTTTCAATTAGATGATAAGTTTTTACAAGACCTAGGTCTTGATCAGTTGCCAGAAGCACAGCGTCAAGCATTCTTGCAGCACATCTATGATGAGCTAGAACTGCGCGTTGGTACGCAGCTGAGCGAAGGTATGAGTGACGAGCAGCTCGAACAATTTGAGGCAATTATCGACAAAGACCAAGGTGTTATCGAGAATTGGATTGCCCAGTACGCACCTGATTACCATAACGATCCAGCATTCGGTCGTTTGCAGCAGGCAACTGGTCTTGACGTGAATGATCAAAATCTTCGCGATGAGTTTGTTGCGACCAAGTGGCTTGAGGTTAACCGCCCTGATTACCGAGACGTTGTTGCTAGTGTTCTTGAGAATCTCAAGCAAGAGATTAAGTCTAACCGCGAAGCAATCCTTGGCGCCCTCTAGGATTTAAGACGATCTTTATAGCCAGCAAGAAATGCCTGAATGGGCATTTCTTTTTTGCCGACAGGTTTAAGCGATTCGATACTTAGGCACCAGCCATCGCCACAGCGAACAGTAAAGTGATCGAGAGGTGTACCCTCCTGAGAGAGTCCCATGCATTCAACAACACTAGCACTCGTAATAATGACATCAATCTCACCTAATGTTGTGCGACTACCTGGCCATCCTTTGTATGCATGGATTTCTCTTACGATTTGTTCAGCTGGCTTATTCCAGTCAACTGTGCCATCAGACTTTTGAATGAGCTGGCAGTACGTAGCCGCTGATTCATCTTGTGGGGTAGGCTGTAGCTCACCTGAGATGATTTGTGGTAACACTCTCACAAGTTCACTTGCACCAACCTTAGACAGCGTCTCGTATAGCTCTGGCTGTGTTTCTGTACCCTTAAGAAGGTGAGAGATAAAGGAATAGACTGGTCCAGCATCCATGGCTGCCGACAGTTGCATGATCGATACGCCGGTTTCGCTGTCGCCATGTAAGATTGCTGATTCGATTGGTGATGGTCCGCGGTATTTTGGTAGTGGCGATGGGTGAACGTTAATAATACCAGGTGTAAATAAATCAATGGTTGACTGAGGGATGATCTTACCAAAACTTACTAAAACACCAGTTGCGGGTTGCAATTGTTTAATGTCTTCGGTTATATCACGCAGTTTCGCTGGTTGCCAAACAGGGATGTTGTGCTTCTGGGCGATGATTTTAACGGTTGGTGATATCATTTTGTGACCGCGCCCTTTTTTGCTATCTGGCTTGGTGACAACTGCGGCAATGTTAAATCCGTTCGCGATGAGGGCACGTAAAGATTCAGCGCTAAATTCCTCGGTGCCAAAAAAGATAATAGTACTAGTCTTGCCAGAGGTCATGATTGCCCTCAATATGTGTCGCATAATCAAGGGGCTGCAACTCGCCTTTGTCGTCAAGTGTGTAGAATGCTTTGTGGTTGTCGCGGATATGGTCGATAAATACCATACCATTGGTGTGGTCGATCTCGTGCTGCAAGACGCGCGCCAAGAATCCGTCGGCCTTGAGACGGATTTCATTTCCTTCGGTATCGAGCGCTTTGACGCGAACGCGCGAATAGCGAGGTACCTTGCCGTAGACGCCAGATACACTAAGACAGCCTTCATAATCGTCAATTAATGTTCCCTCATATTTAACGACCTCTGGGTTGATAAGTGCAGTAAATTCACGAACAGACTTGTTGTCAAAATCACTACGTACGATAACAACCCGAGTCAGACGATCGACCTGCACGGCAGCAAGCGCTGCACTAATCTCATGCGGACGGCTATCCTCCCAGTCGAGTGCTGCGGTGGTCATCTCATCAATGAGCTGTAGCGTCTCCTCGGTAATCACATGTACACGCGATGACTTCTCGCGCAAATGTGGGTTGGGTAGGGTGATAATGTCATCTTTAGTCATTGGAATGATTATATCAGAGGTACGGCAGCAGTCCAACAGATATCTATTATAAGAGGCTGATTGGATCCAGCTCATATTGCCAATGCGATGGCGGAAGGAGGCGAATGATATCGACAAGGTCCTGGCGCTTCGGGCTTTTAATGACGAGTTGCCAGCGGTAGGTGCTGCCTGCACGTTCGTAAAATGAGGGAGTAGGGCCGAGGATCTCGACGTGTGCGGGGGTGGATGATGCAAGCTGAGTCGCAAGCTTTTTGGCATTGCGAATGGCAACGGCTTCGGTCTTGTACATACAAACAAGCTTTAATAGGAAGGTATATGGTGGGAAGTGGGCACGGGTACGCTCTTTCAAGGCGTGTTGGTAGAAACTGGCATAATCTTGTACCAGGCCGAACGTAACAGCCGGGTGGGTGGGTTGATAGCTTTGCACAACCACCGATGTGGCGTGTTCGCTGCGGCCCACTCGCCCGATTGCCTGGGCTAATAATTGGAAGGTGCGCTCGCTTGCGCTGTAATCTGGTAGGCTGAGGCCTGCATCGGCTTGTACAATCCCAACCGTGCGAAGATGCGGAAGGTCGAGACCTTTGGCGACAACTTGGGTGCCAATGATAAGGTCAATGGTGCCATCGTAAAGTTCTTTATATTTTGCTTGAATTGTACTATCTTGTTCGCTGTCACCGTCAAATCGTATAATATTTTTGTCTGGAAATATCTTGCGTAGTTCGGCTTCGATGAGCTTGGTTCCGATGCCTTTATGTACAATGTCAGCATCACCGCAACTGGGACAACTAGTGGGAACGCGATCATGTATACCGCATATGTGGCAACGTAGTTCGTGTGTGTCGGCGTGCAGTGTCAGTGGCACAAAACAGCGTGGACAGCCGGCTTGCCAGCCACAATTGTCGCATAATGTCATGCTGGCGCTGCCACGGCGATTATGGAAAATGAGTGTCTGTTTACTGGCGGCAAACGTTTCTTCGAGCTTAGTTAGCATCACGTCAGATAAGAAGCGATGCTTTTTGAATGAAGCACGTTTAGTCATGTCGATTAGTGTGATCTTTGGCGGGGTTGTGCTGCGGGCAGTCGTAGTCATCTCGATGATTGGTCGTTTTGCTGCAAGGGCGGTGTAATAATCCGTTACTAGGGGTGTGGCACTGCCAAGAACAAGCTTGGCGCCATTCTCGTTTGCCAGAATACTTGCCGCGCGCAGGGCAGAATAACGTGGTGATTGTTCTTGTTTGTAACTTGGCTCGTGTGCTTCGTCTATGACAATCAAACCAACAGACGACAGAGGCAGAAATAGGGCTGATCGTGGTCCAATCGCAATGCGAGGTGATGTTGTCTCAAGGGCGGCTTGCCATGTAATGTGGCGTTCTGCCTCAGTTTGCCTTGAGTGCGTCAGCAGGATATCATCAAAGTGACCAGAAAAATCATCAACCAACTGTGGGGTGAGGCCGATTTCGGGGGTCAGGATAATGACAGATTTGCCTGCATCTAAGGTTTTTCGGGCAGCTTCAATGTAGACAGCGGTCTTACCTGATCCGGTCACACCGTGGAGGATCGCTGACCCAGCATCCATATCTTCTATCTGCTGAAGGGCGTTCAGCTGTGTTTTATTGAGTACAAATTGTATTCGATCACGCAGGGGTGAATGTTCGGTGATCTGACGAACGCGACGAGTCTTTGTGATGCCACGAGGCAAGATGGTTGACCACACAAGTCCAAGATGAGTGCCATAATAACTACTCATCCATAGCGCAAGTGATACGAGTGCTTTGGGCAGGGGGGTCTTTGTGACGAGATTGGCAATAGGTTTCGTTTCGTAGGAGGGCTTAGACGTACTCTTGATAATGATGCCAACCATTGTCTTTTTGCCAATCTCAATCTCGACAATCGTACCGATCGATAGAGGCTGTTCGGATGCATAAGTAAATGAGGCACTGTCCTGCCGCACAATACCCACCGGACTTACCTCGTAATACTTCATTATCTCTAGTGTACCGCACATTCGCATTTACTGTGACTGACTGATACAATGAGATGGTTATGTATTTTGAAGATAGGGCACAAGCAGGTCGCTTATTAGCTGCGCAACTCGTCGATAAGTATCGGTATGAGAACTGCGCGGTTGTTGCGTTGTCTGATGGCGGAGTGTTGGTGGGCGAGCAGATTGCCGCAGAGCTTCACTGTATGCTGATGATGATTATGAGTGAGGACATTGAGATCCCTGGTGAAGGAATGAACTTTGGTGGTGTTTCTCAGAACGGTCATTTTACGTACAATAGCGAGCTATCCAGTGGTGAGATTGAGGGGTATACGAGTGAATTTCATGGCTATCTCAATGAGCAAAAGCGCGAGGCATTCCAGCGTATCAACCGATTGCTAGGAGATGGTGGTATCATTGATCTCGATTTATTGCGTGATCGAGTGGTAATACTGGTAACAGATGGCTTTGGTGATGATGCGTCGATTGGGGTGGCACTTGATTTTCTTAAGCCTGTGCGAATCCAATCCCTTGTCGTTGCGGCACCAGTGGCAACGGTGGATGCGGTTGATCGTATGCACGTTGCGGCAGATGAGCTACACATCCTCGATGTAAAAACCAATTATCTAGGGGTTGACCACTACTACGACAACAACGATTTGCCGTCGCATGAAGAGACGATTGCGTATATAAATGAGATAATTCTGAAATGGCGCTAATGTCGTCTTGCGAAATGTTGTAGATTTGTGTAAGATGAGAAGAGCTAAGGGAAAAATAAGGGAATTTTAGTGTTAGACGTTTTTATTACATCGCGAGTTCGTAGGAAGATTGTTGTAGTCTATGCTAAGTATCCCGATTTTCGGACCCATGTTCGTGGCCTCGCGAAACTTATTAAGGAAGATCCGGGCAATATTCAGCGTGAGCTGAAAAAACTCGAAAAGGTAGGCTTCCTTGTCAGTGAAAAGCAAGGTAATACCAAGATATATTCAACCAATAAGCAATTTTCTATCTTTAAGGAACTCCAAAGCATTGTGATCAAGTCGCAGCAGCAGTCTGCTCGGCCAAAGCGCCCATCGGCAGATGTCTAAACTGTTCGAAGAAATCCTCAAAGCTCGCGGCCTAACAGGGGCAAAACGTGATGCTTTTTTAAATCCAAGCTATGATGCACGGCACGACCCTTTTTTGCTGCCCGATATGGCAGCAGCCGTTGATCGACTCGTGATAGCCCGCGAAAAGCAAGAAAAAATTACGATTTATGGTGACTATGATATTGATGGGTTGACGGCGAGCACGGTGCTGATTGACGCATTTGAATCATTTGGATTCGAGCACGTCGATATTTTTATTCCAAATCGGTTTGTTGAGGGGTATGGGCTGACAGTTGAGGCGGTCGAGAAGATCGCAGCGACAGGTGCGCAACTGATTGTAACGGTTGACTGTGGCTCGCTCAGTGAAAAAGAAATTATTCGTGCGAATGAGCTTGGCGTCGATATCATCGTAACGGATCATCATAACGTCGCACCAGTGCAGCCACCTGCGGTGGCAGTGATTAATCCAAAACGATTGTTACAGGATTATCCAGACGACTATGAGAATTTCATCTTGAAACAAGGTTCGTCGATGCAAGGTAAAATCTATCCGTTTCTCGATCTTGCGGGTGTCGGTGTTGCCTTCAAGCTTGTCCAAGCACTTCAGACGCGTCTCGATGGATTGGAAGACGGACAAGAAAAGTGGCTACTCGACCTTGTGGCGCTCGGCACAGTGTGCGATATTGTGACGCTGGTCGATGAGAATCGCGCCAATGTTTATTGGGGGCTGAAGGTGATGGCGAAGACTCGTCGACCAGGTCTCAAGGCACTTATGGCGGTGTCTGGTGTCGAGCCAGAAAAAGTAAATGCAAGAAGTTTGGGCTTTGGGCTCGGTCCGCGTATGAATGCTGCTGGGCGGCTTGAGACAGCGCAGTACGCGTTGGATATGCTACGAGCGACGGATAATGAAACGGCATTTGAGAAAGCGCAGCTCCTTGATGATATGAACAAGGCTCGCAGGGCAGAGCAAGACAAGATTTTAGAGGAAGCAATCGTCGAAGCAGAGCAGCGGATCGATGATCCTGTATTAGTGGTGTCGGGCAAAGGGTGGAATCACGGTATTATCGGGATTGTGGCGGCAAAATTGCTGGAAAGGTACAAAAAACCTACGTATGTGTTGGAAGAAATGGGTGAAGAAGCAAAAGGAAGTGCGCGTAGCTATGGTGACTTTAGTGCTGCTGATGCCATTCGTTCGGCCGACGACATCATCACTAAGGGTGGTGGTCATAAATTAGCTGCTGGTGTAACATTGCCAACCAAAAATATTCAGTCTTTCAGGGAACGGGTGAATAAATTTTACCGTGATCAGAAATTATTTAACCAACAGGCATTATTGCTGCCAAAGGCTGATGTGACGGCAGATTTCAATGACGTCACCGAAGACCTGATTGAAAAAATTGCCACGCTCGAGCCGTTTGGCAGCGGCAATCCGCAACCAATCCTTACTAGTAAAAAGGTACTTGTTATTAACACTCGTCGCATGGGTGCTGACTCACAGCACGTCAAACTTGAACTGCAGGGCGTGCAGGGCTTATCCTTGCAGTTGTTGGCATTTAACGCACCGGATCATTTCTTTGTACAGCTGGGTGAATACGTTACGGTCTGGTATCAACCCGATATCAACGAATGGAATGGTCGTCGTACAGTAGAGGGGCGGCTGTTAAACCTTGAGTTACATTAAGTTAGCACCCACAGAGGGTGCTAACTTAATGTAGGCAGGTGCTTTATTTTTTGAACAATTTTGAAAGCTTGATAGTCGATCCAAACTCCAATGCACCGAGGCGGAAGGCCTTCACGGCGATCCAGATGCTGATAATCATGAAAATGATCATCGCAATCAGTGCTAGCCATGACTCAAGGAGACTCATATTACCGACCGTGTTGCGTACTAGCGCCACAACAGGCGAGGTCAGGGGGAAGAACGTGAGGAACTTTACGACAGGGTTTTCCGGGTTTGTCACGAGCAGCATAATGAAATAGAACGGTACAAACGCACCCATGAAGAAGACGGCAGAGAAGTTATTAGCTTCTTTGCTGCTTGGCGCTGCGGCCGCGGTTGCTGTCATATATCCCGCAAACATAAGGAAGCCTACAACAAGGAAGCTGAATCCAAAGAAGATAGGCCAGAAATCAAACACAATGCGACTTGGCTCGATACCTAATGGCATGGCAACGCCACCGTTGACGTTATTGAGAATAATAAACCCAATGACTGCCAGTACTGCAAAGAATGCGATTTGTGTCAGGGTTACGAGGCTGACACCTAACAGTTTGCCGATAATGAGCGTGCGCGGCTTGACGTAGGTTAGTACCATTTCCATGCTGCGGTTTTCTTTCTCTTCACTGACACTCGTCAACATATAACTAACAGAGAAAGCGAAAATAATGTAAAACAGCAAGACGAAGATAGCTGGTGCGATGTACTCATTGAACCCAGCCGTCTCCTCGCCATCTTTATACGAAGTAATTTGGCTTGTCGCGCCGCTTTGGGCAATCGCGATGATCTCGGGTGACTTTAGCGGTAAGAATACACTTGTTTTGAGTAGATTGTCGGCCAGTGTCGAGACACCACCCATTTTTGTCAGATCGTTACCGCTGAGGTAGATCTGGTACGTGCGGTCTTTAGTTAGCGTTGTAGGATAAACAACAAGGGCTTCTTGCTGACCAAGGCGAACGCTTTCTCGCAGTGCATTGATCTCGCTGGCAGGCTTCATTGTAAGGCCTGCACCTGCAACAACTTGCGCGTTTACGAGGCCGCTTTGATCGACAATAACAACATTCTTGAGGTCTTTGGCGAGTTCTTCAATTTTATCGGAACTAGCCTTATTGCCGATGATACTAATCGCGATCACCACGGCAATCAGCACAGGGATGGCGATCATCGCAATCCAAAAACTTGGCTGCTTTACAATTGTCAGATATTCGTGGCGCACCACACTGGATAACTTAGCCATGGGCAACCTCCGTGCTTTTCTCTTTGTAGATCGAGACAAAAATATCTTCAATCGATTTACTCTTAAATTCTTTCTTGACGGCTGCGACAGTACCGTAGGCGCGCGCTTTACCGTCCTTGAGGATCAGCAGACGATCGGCGAGGCGCTCAACTTCTTCCATCAGGTGGGTGATATAGATAACTGCCACGCCTTTTTCTTGCAGCTCGTCAACGATATCCAACAGCAACTTGCGGTTCACAGGATCCAGACCCTTGGTCGGTTCATCGAGGATAAGCAGTTTCGGTTCGCCCATCACTGCCACGCCCAGCTGTACCTTTTGTTGTTGTCCGCCAGATAGTTTCTTGATTTTTACGTTTGCTTTATCTTCCAATTCAACGCGTTTTAGGAATGCCATTGCCTCATCACGAGCATCATCACGATCCATGCCTTTCAGCTCGCCAAAGTAAGTCATGGCATCGATTACCTTGGCTCGGGTGTATAGTCCACGCTCTTCAGGAAGATAGCCAACCATGCCGGCGATTTCTGGACTGAGCTTTTTTCCGTTGATTAGTAACTTGCCAGTACTCGCCTCATAGATGCCGAGGAGGCTACGAATTGTACTGGTTTTACCCGACCCGTTGGCCCCCAGAAAAGCGAACACCTCTCCTGGAAATACCTCGAAATCGAGCTGCTCAACGATTTGCTTGTCGCCAATCGTCAGGCTGAAATCTTTCACACTCACAATAGGTTTTATCATGTATCTAGTGTAGCATGATACCAATAGGCTTGCAGGCGAGCACATCATCTGTTACAATACATAACGATATGGTACAAGTAACACGTAAAGACGAACGCGAAGCGAACGAAAACATCATTCGTCGTTTCAACCGTAAGGTGTTGCAGAGCGGTGTGCTGGCAGAAGCTAAAGCTTCAATGCGATTCAGCAAGCCCCTCAGCAAGACCGAGCGACGCCAGAAGGCGATTATCCGCAAAGAACGTAAGGCAATTAAAACTGCCAACATGCGTATGGGGATTCGCTAGGCGGTGGCTCTGAAAGAGCAAATCAATAACGATCTGAAAGCCGCCCTTCTAGGCGGCAATCGTTTTGTCGCAGATACACTGCGTAATTTAAAGGCGGCCATTTTGAATGAGGAAGTGGCTCTGAATCGGCGAGAGGAAGGTCTTAATGATACCGAAATTGAAGGTATCATTGCCCGTGAAGTTAAAAAGCGTAATGAAAGCAAGGTGTTGTACGAACAAAACAATCGTCCAGAGCTTGCCGAAGTTGAGCAGAACGAGATTGACGTATTAGTGACGTATCTTCCACAGCAACTAACAGAAGACGAAATTCAGGTGATTATCAATGAGGTAGTTGCCCAAATGGGCGCGACCGATATGAAGGCGATGGGTCAGGTGATTGGTGCCGTTAAGGCAAAATGTGGCACGGCGGCTGATGGCGCAACGGTTGCAAAATTAGTGAAAACAACACTACAGTAATGACGAGAATAGCAGGAGGGATAGAAACATGATTTTACTTTTTGGCCCAACAGGTGCGGGCAAAAGCCTGCAGGGGCAAATGATGGCGATTCGCCAAGGCTGGAAATGGCTGTCGACAGGTGAGATGTTCCGCGCGAGCAACGATCCGCAGATCATTGAGCAGCTCAAGACGGGTGAGTTGCTGAGTGACGAGCAAACCTACGAAGTATTTCAAGAGGCTGTTAAGGATGCACACGATAAGAAATATCCACAGATTATTGTTGATGGTTTTCCGCGTACTAAAGAGCAAGCCGAGTGGCTGGCAGATTACATGGAAAAAGAAGGCGAAAAGATTGATATCGTAATTGCTCTTGAGGTTCCTGAAAGTGAAATTATGAATCGCCTTGAAAAGCGCGCGAGAATGGAAGACAGTCCAGAGGTAATTGCGCGTCGTATGAGCATCTACCGCCAAAAAATGTATCCAGTACTGGGCATTTTTGCCGAAGATGAAGTGCGCGTTGTGCACGTCGAAGGTGTTGGTACTGCCGGTGAAGTCCACGACAAACTATACGCCGAACTTGAAGCGAACGGATTAGTGTAAGGCTTTAGTATGAGTTCTCAGCCTCGCAAAACACCACAGCAAATCAATACCATGCGCGAAGGTGGTAGAGTATTGGCACAGCTGTTGGCTGATTTGAAGGTGTATGTGCGGCCGGGCATGACCGAGCGCGAGATTGACGAGTGGGTTGGGCGCGAAATTACAGCGCGCGGTGCAATTGCTACATACAAGACAAGCGAAGTGAACTTTCCAGGTAATATCTGTATCAGTGTGAATGAACAAATTGTTCACAGCGTACCGAGCGACTATACCCTTGAGGTGGGTGATATTGTTAGCTTTGATCTAGTGATTGAGTACAAGAAAATGAAGACCGATGCTGCTTTTACGATGGTGGTTGGTGAAGAGCCAAGGGGTGCCGTGAAGCATCTGTTGCAGACTACCGAGCGCAGCCTCTATGCTGGAATTGATGCCATCAAGGGTGGTGGCACACGCACTGGTGATATTGGTGCGGCGGTTGAGGAGGTTTTAAAAGGTGGAAAATTGGGCATTATGCGCGAACTCGTAGGGCATGGCGTGGGCCTTGAAATGCATATGCCGCCAGAGGTGCCGAACTATGGCCGCAAGGGAACGGGCACGGTATTGGAGGTCGGTGATACGATCGCAATCGAGCCAATGGCTAGTCTTGGCAGCGAAAAGATTGTCATCGACCAGGAGGATGGCTGGACCTATTCTACCCGTGATGGCAGTTTGGCCGCACACTTTGAGCACACGGTATTAATTACTGAAGATGGTGCTGAAATTCTTACTCAATTGTAGCCAAAATTCGCCATAAGCGGTATAATTACCCTATGCAGGAAAATTCTCGTTATGCCGTAGGGCTTGATATCGGTACGACAGGGGTGCGTGCTGTGGTTGCGCATGTTGATGCGACAACTGGGGTGCCCACGATTGTTGGTGTCGGCACGTCACCTAATACGGGGATGCGTAAAGGCGTCGTCGTGACACTTAACGGTCCAGCGCAGGCGATTGATAATGCGCTAGAGGAGGCCGAGCGCATGAGCGGACATCAGGTTAATGATGCCACCGTGTCTATTAATGGTACTCATATTCTTAGCACCAATGCTGATGGCATGATTGCGGTTGGTGCTGCTGATCATGCAGTGACACCTGATGATGTGATGCGGCTTGAGGAGGTTGCGACAGTTGGTAAAGTACCACCGAACCGCGAGATTCTTGAGGTGATTCCACATAGCTATCGTCTTGACGGTCAAGATAACATCAAAGACCCTATCGGTATGACGGGGACGCGTCTTGAAATCGACGCGCATGTGGTATCAGTGCTAACACCACATCTTGTTAATCTTCAAAAGACAACCGAACTCGCCAAAGTTCGACCAGTCTCGATTATTACCTCGGGTATTGCCTCAGCACGTGCGGTGCTAACCGAGCAGCAAATGGAAAATGGGGTTGCCCTGATTGACCTCGGTGGTACAACAACGAATGTGGCTATTTTTGATGAAGGTGATTTGCAGTTTACGGCTGTGCTGCCATATGGTGGTGTAAATATCACCAATGATTTGGCGATTGGTCTTAAGACTGACCCAGAGGTTGCCGAGCAAGTAAAGGTAAAGCACGCTGTTGCAGTACCTCGTGTCGAGACTGAAGGTATTTCGATTAAGCATGACGGAGATATTCTGACATTCTCGTCGAGGGACATTGATGATATTGTCGAGGCGCGCCTCGAAGAGATTTTTGAGGAAATTCAGAAGGTCCTTAAGAAGGCGGGTTATGCTGGCAAATTGCCGAGTGGAGTCGTTCTGACGGGAGGGTCGGCAAAGCTAAAGGGAATTATTGAGTATTCTAAGAAAACATTAGGTGTGGCGGCGCGCCTAGGTAAGGCAACAGGATTTGGTGGAGTCGCCGAGCATATCGAAGAGCCACAATTCGCCGCAGCTGTTGGCTTGATGCTACTCGACAGCGAAGGCGCACCTCAGATACCTCCAAAAGCCAAGGGTGCTGCTGTTGGTAGAAATATCGTTGGTGGAATCGGTGGTATTCTGTCGAGGGCCTTCGGTAAAGTAAAGTAACCATCTCTTGTAGTATTTTGTACACGAGTGGTATACTGGTGGTAACAGAGCAAAAGGAATTTTAGGGGATAATAATCGCATGCCAGAAGTAAAACCAAGTGACATTCAATCTTTTGCCAGCATCAAGGTGGTTGGTGTTGGCGGTGCTGGTGGATCAGCTATCAATCGCATGAAAGAGGCTGGCCTATCTGGCGTGCAATTCATCGCGGTAAATACTGATGCGCAGGCGCTTCATAACAGCAAGGCAGACGTAAAGGTTCACATTGGTCGTGATACGACTCGTGGTCTTGGTGCAGGTGCTGACCCATCGGTGGGTGAGTCTGCGGCCAATGAATCTCGCGAAGAGCTGAAGAACGTTCTTGAAGGCGCAGATCTCATCTTTGTTACGATTGGCGCTGGTGGTGGTACGGGTTCTGGTGCAGGGCACGTGGTTGCCGAAATCGCGCGTGAGCTTGGTATTCTCGTAATTGGTGTTGCCACTAAGCCATTCAGCTTCGAGGGTGAAAAGCGTCGCCAAAATGCCGAATGGGCAATTGCACAGCTTGGCCGTGCTGTTGATACCCTTATCACGATTCCTAACGATCGCCTTTTGCAGACGATTGATCGCCGTACTCCGTTGCTTGAAACTTTCAAAATTGCCGATGACGTGTTGCGTCAGGGTGTGCAGGGTATCTCGGAGCTTATTACCGAACATGGCTTGATTAACCTCGACTTTGCCGACGTTCGTGCGATCGTGTCGAACGCTGGTTCTGCCTTGATGGGCATTGGTCGCGCTAGTGGCGATGACCGCGCTGCACAGGCAGCACAGCAGGCGATCGAGTCGCCGCTGATTGAGGTGTCAATCGATGGTGCCAAGGGTGTGCTGTTCAACGTTACCGGTGGTTATGACATGTCTATGTCTGAAATCCAAGAGGCTGCTGAGATTATCACCAGTGCTGTATCGCCAGACGCGAACATCATCTTTGGTGCAACGTTGAAGCCTGATCTTGAAGATGAGTTGATTATCACGGTAATTGCAACAGGATTTGATAGTGCATATTTGCACGAGCAAGCAGAAGCAATCCTTGGTGGCAATACAACCTCGTCACAGACAACAAATGCTGTCGATGAGGTATCTGATGATGTTGTTGCCGCTATGAATCTCGAGCTTGACCAGACAGAAGCTGCCGAAGAATTCGCCAGTGAGTCCTCAGAGGATATCTGGAATCAGCCAACAGAAGATGACGAGTCTGACACGCCGGCATTCCTTCGTCGCCGCAAGCGCAATAAAGATAAAAGTGACTCTTAGGAGGTAGCTGAAATGACCGCACTCAATATTGGTGACAGCCGCGTTATCGAATCTCGTGAGGTGGGTGATGGTGTGACAATTCGTCGACGTCGCGAGACAACGGATGGTAAACGGTTTACAACGTATGAGCGTATCGAGAAGCCAAATCTCGCCGTCATTAAGAAGGATGGTACGCGAGAGTTATTTGACCGTGATAAGCTGGCGATTGCGGTAAAGCGCTCGGTCGGTAAGTTTTTTGACTCAGAGCTTGAAGTTGAGAGAATCATCTCTGACGTCGAGGATGCTGTATACGCGTTGGGTGAGACAGAGATTCTGTCGAAACAAATTGGCGATAAGGTGCTCGATGAGCTAGCAGTTAAGAATGAGGTTGCGTATGTGCGCTTTGCGAGTGTATATCATGAGTTTACGACACTCGATGACTTCGTGAAGATACTTGAGCAGCGACGGCAACAACAAGAGGGCCGTTAATATGAAGGTAAGGGTTGTCTACAAGTATGAGAGTGATCATGCAAGGGAAGTGCTTGATTATCTCCGTGACTTTGAGCGTCAGACGGGACATGTTATTGAGGAGATTGACCCCGATACTCCCGACGGAGCTCATACCTGTCGTACATATGACATTGTTGAGTACCCGACTCTCATTGCACTGAGTGATGATGGGCGGCTACAGAACCTATGGCGCGGTCGGCCGCTACCAACGATAAGTGAGGTAAGTTATTATGTTGCAGAGCATTAAATCATTCTTTAAACACCGTGATAAACAGACTCGTGATAATCGGTGGATATTCATTAGTATGCTTGTGGGCGCACTCCTTAGTCTTCTGGCGTCATTTGTGTTATCGGTCGAAGCAGTAGTGCTTGCCGGTGACCCCAACGCTGTACTAAGTTGCAGTGTTAATGTGGTGCTTAACTGTGCAACGGTAGCACTTCATCCGAGCGCCTCTTTCCTGGGATTCCCTAATAGCTTCCTTGGTCTTATCGCGGAGCCAGTTGTTATTACGGTGGCGATTGCTGGACTGTCTGGAGTGAAATTTCCACGCCTCTTTATGTTTGCTGCACAGGTTGGTTATGGCTTAGGGTTTATTTTTGCTTGGTATCTATTTGCAATAAGCTATTTTGTCATTCAGGCACTTTGTCCGTGGTGCCTCTTGGTGACACTCACGACAACAATGGTATTTTTCGCAATAACCAGGTACAACATACGAGAGAATAATTTGTATCTCTCAAAGAATGCATTGCATCGATTACGGCAATGGATAGCTAAGGATTACGATAAGGTAATTCTTGCGGGGATTGTTGTTCTGGCAATTGCCGCCATCATTCTTAAGTATGGCGCTGATCTGTTCTCCTAGGGAGGGTATTGACTTTTCAAAGCACCTATGCTTAAATGATTGCAATATATTTTTAACAAATCACGGTGTCATAGATATGCGAGTAGCACCACAATCAATTGTAGTAAAAAGTCAGACTCTAAGAATATTATTTCTTTCTGTTGCAATAATTACTGTTGTTGCATTTGCGACACTTTTTCTCAATAGAATCGTAAAAGCAGCACCGACTACGCTCGCGCCAAATGATGTTGTGATTGTCACTGCAAATAGCGACAGTGGTTGGTCGGCAACTGCATGTTCTGATGCGGCACCAGGTGGGCCAAACTCTAATGCGATCGATCTTCTTTTGAGGAGGGACATTGGCTCTGGTACGGTGATCAAGGTAACCGATAACGCCTGGACAGGATCAGCACTTACGTCATCCGAAGGTGTCATTACGTACACTGCACCAACTGATTTACCGGCAGGTACGGTGATTCGCTATTCAGATTGTCTCTATGCTGCTGGAGGGTCTGGTTGGACGCGTTCAACGCCTGTCGCAGCATTCGATACTGCCGTATCGGGTGACACGCTCTTGGTATATCAAGGTACCGAATCAGCTCCGAGCTTTATTTATGGCTTTGGCTTCCGTTCAAATTCATGGATCGCAAGCGGTGTGCCGAGCGCTAATAATTCTCGTATTCCAGCTGCACTTTCGGGTGCATCACCTTCGGCGTACATGTCGCTTGGTACTACGAGTGCTTCCCGTAACTACCAGTACCTGGCAACAGGTAATCACGGCATTTATTCAAGTACGTTCCTTTCAAGTCTAAAAGCTGCAGGAAACTGGGATACGAGTGGTGGTGCTAGCGCCGGCACGACGTTTGGTCCAACTACCGTACCATTCGATGCAACGCGGCCAACGTTTACGAGCGTCACTCGTCAATCGCCAGCTACTGCCGTCATAAGTGCCGCAAGTGTGACGTTTCGCGTGACGACTAGTGAAGCGGTTCAGATGCTTTCTTCGAGTAACTTTACCTTCACGACAACCGGAACGATTACATATGGTGGGGTCTCTGTCGCAGTCGTTAGCGGTTCGCAGTACGATGTGACAATTACCGGGCTAGCAGGAGAGGGTACGATTGCGCTGAACACGTACACCGCAAGCCTGCTCGACATCCAAGGCAATCCTGCAACCGACACATCGTTCACGAGCCCTGCCTATACACGAGATATCACCGATCCTGTTGTGACGGTAAACGTACTTACGACCAATCAGCCACAACCGGCGTTGTCGGGTACGGTGAGTGATACTGGTGCTGATGTTGTTGTGACGGTAAACGGCGTTAACTACACTGCTACCGTGGCAGGAACCACTTGGACACTGCCTGCGGGCACGATTTCTCCAGCGCTTGTCGACGGCATCTATGACATTGAGGTAATGGCCGCTGATCTTGCGGGTAATGTTGGGGTCGATACAACTACGAACGAGCTTGTTGTTGACACAGTACGACCGACAGTGACGATTAATCAGGCGGCAGGGCAGGATGATCCGACAAACGTCGACAGTATCGTCTTTGACGTCGTCTTTTCTGAGGCATTCACTGCAGGTGACTTTACGGCAGTCGATGTTGTACTGAGTGGCACAACGGCGACCGTGGCAAGTGTCCTTAGCATCAGCCCAACACAGTGGCGGGTAACAGTGTCTGGCGCAACAAGCGGCGACATTGTGACGGCTAGTATCGCTGTAGACGCAGTGAGCGACGCCGCAGGTAACACGAGTCTTGTGAGCACAAGTACAGACGCTTCAGTGTTGTACGATAATGTTGCGCCTGTGGTAACTATTGATACACTGTCGACGACCAATGCATCACCAGCTCTTACAGGTACAGTTGATGATCCAGCCGCTACGGTGCAGGTGACGGTTGCGGGTGTGACGTATGTGGCAATTAACGACGGCACTGGTTACTGGAGTTTGGCAACAGGTGCTATCACGCCAGCGCTTGGTGCTGGTACGTATGACGTTGTTGTCCGGGCGACGGATGCCGCCGGTAATGTCGGATCAGACACTTCGATAGACGAGCTGACAATTACAGCAATTGTTACCCCTCCTGTTGATCCTGAGGTTCCAGTGGATTCGGACATGTCTAATGACGGTGGTATCCAGGCTCCAAACTCAGGAGCGGGCGTGTATAGTGGTGTGCATATTTTGCTCATGGCTATATTAATAGCCAGCGCGCTGATGTTCGCCATGATCGTCAATTCGACAAAGCATGCTCGTCGATAGACTTTTGATGACTTGCATACTTTACCTGGGTGAGATACCATGGTTGCAGAGACGCTTGAGCGGTTATCACCCGCAAGTTTTGGGAAGAAATCTCTAGAAGAAAATAGACCCCAACGGTATTCGACCTGTCAGATCGAACAATAAAGTGCGAAAAGAATAATCTCTTTTTCGAAACTGGATGGTACCGTCCGAGTAATCGGATTCCAGTGGCGAAGAAGAGATTTTTATTTGGAGAAAATATGAATAAGATAGTAGGCGAATCATTTGAGAATAGCAAAACCTGCCATGGTATGGCGTTTGTTGCCGATGCGCCGCTTGATCTCGCCGAAATAGTGATAACGGGACGGTATCCAGAAGATGGCTGGGCGAAAAACAGAGAAAGTCATGAGATGGTGCGAGTGCTGCGTGGTGTCGGGAGTCTTACGCTACGTAACAGTGAAGTAACCGGGCTTGTCGAGGGTGATGTGGTGCACGTTCTGCCTGGAGACTGGTTTGCATGGGATGGCGATATGACGATACTGATTGCATGTAGTCCTGCATCTGACCCTGAAAAGTATGAAGTGAAGATGGATGATCAGATAAAGAAAGAGGAGGCATTATGAAATTCAAACATGGTACACGCAGGCGAGCGCTTGAATATGAAAAAGATTGGGCGGAGCGCTGGAAGGAAAACAAGACATTCGAGAAGTCGGTCGAGAATCGACCTGCGGATAATGCGTATGTATTCTATGATGGTCCGCCGTTCATCACGGGTGTGCCGCATCATGGGACGCTCCTGAGCTCGATCGTCAAGGACGCCGTGCCACGATATTGGACGATGAAAGGCAAGCGTGTGGAGCGTGTGTGGGGCTGGGATACGCATGGTCTGCCAGCTGAGAACTTTGTCGAAAAACAACTTGGTATTACCGACCGTCGTCAAATTGTAACCACTGTTGATGTTGAGGCTCCGTTAGATAAGGACGGCAACCCACTCGAAACCATCAGTCTTGAGACCTACATCACTAAAGCCCGTGAAAGTATGGTAGCAAATGCTGCTACCTGGGAGAATGTTGTTGATCGTGTAGGCCGCTGGGTGGACTTTAATGGTGCGTACAAGACCATGGACAAGACCTTTATGGAAAGCGTGTGGTGGGCATTCAAGCAGCTGTACGATGCTGGTAAGATCTACGAAGGTGAAAAGGTGTTGATGTTTGACACAAAATTCGCGACGCCAGTCAGCAAAAACGAAGTTACCATGGATAATGATGCGTATCAGACCGTCACCGACCCTAGCCTATATGCCAAGTTCAAGTTGGTTGGTGGTGACGCATTTATCTTGGCGTGGACGACGACACCATGGACATTGCCAGCAAACTTAATGCTAGCAGTGAACCCAGAGATGGTATATTGCGAAGTGTCAGTAGATGGTGAGCGATTAATTGTTGCCGAAGAGGCGTTAGAACGCGTGCTGAAGGATGAGAAAAACAAACCACTAGAGCACGAAGTGATACGTAAGTTCCCAGGCAGTGAACTTGCAGGTCGGGCATACGAGCCACTTGATACGGGCAGCACATGGCCAGAGAGCGACGCCGTGCATAAAATCTATGCTGCTGATTTTGTATCCAGCGAGTCTGGTACTGGTATTGTCCATATCGCACCAGCTTACGGCGAGGACGACTTTGAGCTAGCGAAGGCAAATGGCGTCGGTGCATTTCATGTTATTGACGACAATGGCTATTATATCGACACCAACTACAAGGGCTTAGAGGTGTGGGATAATAACAAACGTATCGCCAAAGACCTGATGGAGCGGGGTATTGGTTGGAAGATTGAATACATTCGTCACGAATATCCGTTCAACCCTCGCAGCAAACAGCGTATCATGTACCGTGCTATCCCAAGTTGGTTCTTCGACGTGCAGGGGCAAAAGCCGTTGATGCTTGAGCAAAATGAGAATATCAACTGGTTCCCGCCGCATCTTAAGCATGGTCGCTTCGCAAAGAATATCGAGCAAGCACCCGATTGGAACCTATCACGTGATCGCTTCTGGGCGACAGCAATGCCAGTATGGAAGGGCGACAAGGGTACGGTCAAGGTTGTTGGTTCGTATACCGAGCTGAAAGAACTCAGCGGCGTCGAACTTGAAGATTATCACCGTCCATGGGTGGATGACATCAGTTTCGAAATCGACGGTGAGAAGTTTACTCGTATTGATAAGGTACTCGACTGCTGGTTCGAGAGTGGCAGTATGCCGTTTGCACAGCTGCACTATCCGTTTGAAAATCAAGAAAAGTTCGAGAAAAACTATCCAGCTGACTTTATCGTTGAATATGTCGGCCAGGTGCGTGCGTGGTTTTACTATGTGCACGTAGTGAATACTGCACTGGCAGAAGTTGGTGCATTTGGCGAGGATTCTGAAAAGCCAGAAAAAAATGCGTTCAAGAACGTCATTACGACTGGTGTTGTTGCTGGTAATGACGGACGCAAGATGAGTAAAAGTCTTGGTAACTTTACTGATCCTAATGAATTGATGGACAAATTTAGTGCCGACAGTCTTCGTTTCTTATTGCTGAGCAGCCCATTACTTAAGGGCGAGGATTTTGCTCTGCACGATAAAGACGTTGGTGACATTGCTCGCAAACTGTCAATGGTATGGAATATGTACGATTTCTTCACAATGTACGCCGAAGTCGATGGCTGGGAGTATGATGCGTCTCATAACTCCGTATTGAATCCAGATGATGTTACAAACCCTATGGATAAATGGATTATCAGCCGTGTTCACCAGTTGAACAAGCAGATTACCGAGGATATGGATGCCTATAATATTCCTGATGCTATGGCGGACATTCTGCCATTACTCGATGATGCCAGTAATTGGTATGTACGTCGATCACGCCGTCGTTTCTGGAAGTCAGACGATGATGGTGATAAGAATGAGGCATATCGTACACTGCACTATGTACTGTTGAAACTCAGTGTGCTGTTGGCGCCATTTACGCCGTTCCTCGCCGAGGAGCTGTATCAGAACTTGAGTGGTGGTAACGAGTCAGTTCACTTACTAGATTGGCCAACGAATTACAGCGTTGATAATGATGAGTTGAAGAAAATGTTCATCATTCGTGATGCAGTTAATAGTTCGTTATCTAAGCGCGCTGGCTTGGGTATTAAGATTCGACAGCCTCTGCAGAACCTGAAGCTTACTCTAGAAGGTACCTTTGCGAACCTTGATTTTAATGACTACTACGTGGATATCTTAAAAGAAGAGGTAAACGTAAAGAGTGTTGAGATTGTAAAATCCAAAGCAGTGTTGACGGGTGTCGATGGCCTAGCAACTACGGAGCTTGATTCGGTGATTACACCAGAGCTCAAGCTTGAGGGTCTAATGCGTGAAGTTATTCGTCACGTACAGGCGGCGCGCAAGAATGCCGGCTTGAACGTTGACGATCGCATTAACCTGCATTTAATGACTGATGGTGTGGAACTTGCCAAGGCAATTGCCACACATCGTGACGAAATTTACGCCGAGACGTTGGCGGTTGGTGAAGAGGTGAGCACGACTGATGCAACTGTGGTAAAGATCGAGGGCGTCGAGCTGGCAATTTCGCTAGAAAAAGCCTAACAAACACGCGAGATACTTGACATTTTATATCTTTTATGCTTAAATGAAATTATAAAGGTACAAAAATAAACATGTCATTATTTCAATATTTACAGCTTCAAGCAGTCGAACCAGAAGACGACAATAGTACACTGGACTATTTTGAGCGCGATGAGATGAGTCTTGATGATACGATCGATGGTGATGCACTGGATGCGTCGTGGTCGCGTATCATCGAATCAAACGACAATGACGGCGACGCCTAGTTGGCGTACACTAGACATATGGAACTTACCGATCAGCAGTTTGATGCATTGATTACCCGCGCTATGGACGAGTTACCTCAAGAATATATTAAGGGGCTAAAAAACGTGGCAATCGTTATGGCGGACGAACCGACTGATGAACAACGTCAAAAGATGAGGTTAGATAGGCGAAGTCTTCTTCTGGGCCTATATGAAGGGGTGCCACTGACTCAGCGAGGTAGTGGATGGAGCGGGATGCTGCCAGATAAGATTACGATGTTTAAGAATCAAATTTTGGCAGTTGCCTATGACGAAGAAAGTCTATTTGAACAGACAAAGCGCACCTTGTGGCATGAAATTGCACACTACTATGGTCTGGATCATGATCGTATTGATGAGCTAGAGGCACGTGCCCCGCGCGAGCGTTGATTTTTTCGTAAAAACGGAGTACAATCGGCTTGAATTAGTTTATCGCCCAGATGGAGTGGAGTCCTGGCGGGCAGGCGAGGTAACGTGTAATGAGTCTTAAATCATCTATCAACCCCCCCCAGATTAAGAAGCGGCTGGCGGTATTTTTTGCCGTCTTCGCATTGTTGGTGCAACCGATGTATGCGTTGGTGGCAAGCCAAGTAGCAAATGCCGTCACGGCTGTCGTTGTCAACCAGGCAGAGCTTGAAGCGGCCATTGACCCTGCAAGCGGAAAGAATATTATTCAGCTGGGCGCTAGCTTCTCGGTAGATACAAAGATTTCTCTCAATCGATCGTTAACACTGAATGGTGAGGGATACACGATCACCTCCACTCGTAACAATAATCCGAATGATAACAGCAATAATGCGACACTTGGTATCAATAATACGGCTGGCGTAACCCTCAATAACCTCACCGTTACCCGTGGTGCTGGACAGAACATTCATGGTATCAATATATGGCGCTCGACTGCGGTGCTGAATGATGTTACGATCACAGGCTTTAACAACGGTGGAACGAAATATGGTCTTCTCGTTGGCGAGAACTCACAAGTAACGGTATATAACATTACGACCAGTGGCAATAGCCGTGGTATCAATGTCGACAAGGGTGCACCAAAACTTACGGTTAATGGACAAAGTAGTCATGGCGAGTCAACGGCTATATTTGTTGATAGCAGTACTACCTCGTATGTTGTTGATACGCATAGTCAATACCAGCGAACTTCACTTTTTGGCCACTGGTATTCTCTCAAGTCGGCACCTAGTGCTCCAGCTATTACGGCACCAGCGACTTCACCAGCAGTAACTACGACGAATGTAAATGCTACGTGGAATGCACCGTCGTTTTCTAGCACAAGGAACGCAGCGGCTTCGTATAATGTATCCATCAATGGTGGTCCAATCACGAATGTGACAACAACAAACTACACGTTCGACGGTCTCACTGACGGTACGTATACTATCTCGGTTCAGTCAGTTGCAGCATCTGGCCTTGTGGGCGGTACGGCAACACAAACCTTCACGGTTGAGCTGCCTGACACAACACCACCAACATTTGCAATCACTAACCCTGTAAACGGATCATATGTGCGTGGTACACAAACAATCAACGCCCAGATTACCGACGAGAGCGATATCTCAAAGGTTCTCGTGAATATCGCAGGTAACTCTCGATCATGGACAAATGGTTCTAGCGCGACGATTAGTCGTACTGGTGATATCTTCTCAACAACGATTGACACCAAGACGATTGCTGATGGTCCTGTACACGTCGTCCTTCGTGGCACAGATGGTGCAGGCAATACACGCTACTGGAACAATAATGCGAGCAACCGCCAACATGTATTTTACGTTGACAACACGCGACCTGTCGTTGAACTGGTCAGTCCAGTTGGCGCTAGCTATAACCCGGTCAACTACGAAGTAAAGGCAACAGATAACCTTGCCTTGCAGACCGTCACGGCTCATATCTACGATGCGGCGGGTACGACGCTCGTGAAGAACTGTTCAAGTACGGTAACCCCAGATGGAGCTGATGAATATAACTTGGTTTGTCCTGTTTCGTCACTCGGTCTTTCTGACGGCACATACACGATTCGTTACAACGCAGCCGACAAGGCGGGTAATATCGCCGTTACTAAGACGGCTACATTCACTATTGACGCAATCAAGCCGACAATTCATGTTAAAGGCCAGGGTAATACGTATACACCCACTTCGTTGGGCCAGGGTAACATCTTCCGCGAAGTCAGCTTCAAGCTGTTCGATGGCGGCAGAGTCGACCGCGTAGAGATTAACGGTGTCAACAAGAACCTCAGCGACAGTACGTGGTCTGATGTGAATAACGTCAAGCCAGGTGTGTCTGGTGCCGTTGAAGGCAACAACACGCTGGTTGCATTTGACGTCGCTGGTAATAGCACGACCTATGAATTTGTACTTGATACGACGGCACCAAAGATTACGGTGAAGCCAGGGTATATTGGTACTCTTGGTGATAAGATTTTCAGTAATGTCAGCTTCGCACTTGAGGATTACGGTAGTTCGTCTATCAACAAACTTGATAAGTACACGATCAATGGTCATTTAAGCGATTTTAGTAATAACAAGTGGAGTGATGCAAACTTCCAAAATATCAAGGCACATCTCGTTGAAGGTGAAAATACGCTCGTACTATATGACGAAGCAGGTAACTCGTCATCATATACATTTATCTATGATGCCACGAAGCCTACGGTAAAGGTAAACCTGAACCGCAGCGGTTATCTGGTTTCAGGTGGAGTGACAAACTCAGCTAGTGTGCCAGAGATCGAGGCATTCGATAAACACCTGACACGCATCGAGGTATGGAAAGACGGTGCAAAGGTAACAGGGTGGACGACTGTCAATCAGAACGCCACAACCTATAAGAAGATTAATTGGCTAGGTAATGGCACCTATGTTATCCGTGCATTTGATGCAGCCGGTTTGGTATCAGATGACTTCACGGTCACTATTGATAACACAGCACCAACTGGTACATTTGCCTACTCACACAGCAACAACCTGACAAATCAAGATGTTACTGTAACTCTTACTACGTCCGAGGAAGTCCAGGACATTGCTGGCTGGACACGTACTAGTGCAAATACTTTTACAAAGATATTTACGGCTAACGGTAAGTTCACCGTTGCCTTTACTGATATCGCTGGTAATAATGGTGGCGCGAACGGCGAAGTAAAGCGCATTGACAAGGTTGTGCCAGTGTTCCTCAATATTGCTGATGGCGCATCTATCGCAGGATCATCATTCGTCATTCAAGTGCAAGATCCATACAATAACGGTGCCCACGGCATCTATGAGAAGCTTATTGTTGATGGAAGTCCTGTGAATCTTACCCGTGTTGGCGACTTTGTTTACGAAGCGACTATTAGCGGGGTGGGTAGCCATACTGTGACAGTTAGAGACAAGGCCGGCAATGAGGCGACGATTACATTCTTGATTGGAGATGCAGTTCCTGCTTCGGTGGTTACAATTACTAATCACGAACGCAACGATGATGGTACCTACACTATTCGGGGCACGACAACGCACCCTACTGATACGGTGAAACTTTGGTTTGTTACTGAGGGCGGTCATGTGGAGATCGAGGGTGTTGTAGTTGACGTAGAAGGCAATTGGTCAGTCCCAACTGGTAAACTTACGCCAGGTGAATATGAATTGTTTGCCCTTACGACAAACGAACAAGGCGTCCAGACCCCCGTAGAGAGCACCTATACATTTGAGGTTAAGAATAATAATGGTGGTGGCCAACAGGGTGGTGCTGAAGAGGTTCTTGCCAACGAGAGTGCCGATGAGGAAGATCGTCCAACTCTGCAATCGAACCCAATTGCGTTTCTTCCTGCAACCCTCGGCACGACTGGCTTTAATGATGGTACGGCTACAACACCATTGCTACGCACAGCCCCATCGGCAAACAGTGATGATAGTGACGCTGACGTTCTTGGTGCCGAAGATGTACGTGCTGACTGGTCGGTTGTAAATGCTGCAATGGCGGGCTTTATCGCCATTCTTGCCGTTGTCGCCTTGGCTGGCATCCGCCGCAAAGAGACGGATAACAATACGGGTGCGCGCGTGTTCATGTTGGTGCCTGCGGCTGCGGCGATTATCGCATTCTTCGTAATTGACGATTTGACCGGTTCGATGATTTGGTTCAACGTATGGACATGGCTGTTCGCCGGTATCTTGGTGGTCCAGGCAATCCTCGCCACTCTGACAACAAAGACAGCGAACGATTAATAAAAGTGTATCTTCGCGATATGAAAGGAGCCTCCCAAGAGGTTCCTTTTTATTTGCATAATGCTATACTGGTTGCAAATGACCAAAAAACAAACACAACTTTGGAAACGACGTGTGCGACGTGTTTGTCGGCGGATTCATCTTTGGTTTGTGCCGCAGCGAAATAATCACTATCGACCACACCTTATACGACGCTATGGGCTATTGGTGGTACTCGCGGTGGCGATGGGTCTGCAATTTGGATATAACTATACCAAAACGGGGTATGTGCTGGGGCGGGTGACAACTGTAACACCTGCGGGATTGTTGGCGAGCACCAATGATGAACGCATTGAGCGTAACCTGACACCACTGCGCATGAACAGCCAACTAACAGAGGCAGCAACCGCCAAGGCACAGGATATGCTGCAACGAGGATATTGGGATCATAATGCGCCCGATGGTACTGAACCGTGGGCGTGGGTTGATCAGGCGGGATATACCTACAGTAAGGCGGGCGAGAACCTAGCACGTAATTTTTCGTCGTCGAGTGCAGCAGTGGGTGCATGGATGAATTCGACTTCACATCGTGATAACGTGCTAAACGCTGCGTATCAGGATGTTGGTTTTGCTATAGCGAGTGGCGAATTAGAGGGCAAACCAACGACGATTATTGTTGCATTTTATGGTGCGCGTCAACAGGGCGTGGTTGCGGGAGCATCAGCGGTGCGTAGTGCCAAAGAAGCGGCGGTTGATGTTGTGTTGACGCCTGCTGCACGGATTGGCATTGCCTTGCAGTCATTAACGCCAGCTGCCGTTACGAGTCTCGCATTGATCTTTATTGCTACGACTGTTGCGATAACGGCACACTTTTATCGTAGCAAGTTACCAAAACAACGCCGTGAAAGCTGGTACAAGCATCATGGTGTGGCCAAGGCGACAGGACTGCTGACTATGGCGGCATTTATCGTGCTGCTGTACGGTGGCGGGCAGCTGTAGCACGTCTTTTTTTTGCTGTATAATGGGCTATATGAGCATTACAAAAGCAATTATTCCAGTGGCTGGGTGGGGAACGCGTCGCCTACCAATTACTAAAGCAATCGAAAAATGTATGTTACCAATTGGTAATCGTCCGCTTGTCGATTATGTCGTTCAGGACTGTCTCGCGGCAGGTATCAACGAGATATTCTTTGTCGTTGGTGAAGATAGCGATCAATTAGAGAATTACTATCGCAGTAATATCAAACTAATTGACTATCTAAAGCGTAACGGCAAGGAGGATATGCTGCCGCTCATCGCCCCCCTGGCGGGCGTGAAGTTGCACTTTGTAGTGCAACCAGGATATGGAAAATATGGTACGGCAGTTCCTGTTGCGCTGGTGGCTGATCAGATTCCTGACGACGAATCGGTGGTAGTACTGATGGGCGATGACTTTGTATATACGGAGGATGGTAGTAGTGAGACGGCGCGGCTTATTGCGGCGGCTGGTGATAATTCGGCGATGTTGGGCGTCGAGGTGCCTCGCGAGGCAGTCTCTCGATATGGGGTGATTGAGACAGATTTGAATAATCATTTTGTTCAGATTGTCGAGAAGCCTACTTCTGAGGAAGCACCAAGTAATCTTATTAATGTTAGCAAATATGTTCTTAATCCCGAGGCAATGACGGCAATACGCACGTATGCAGCGACCGAAAGGACAGAGGAGTACTATATTACTGACCCTATTAATGACTATGTCTCGACGGGTGGAATTGTGGTGGTTGTTCCGGCTGAAGGGCAGTATCTTGACGGTGGCTCAGTCGAGGGTTGGCTGCACGCCAACAACGTTGTTATTGGCAGTAGTAAATAATACAACGATATACTTGTTTTATTCAATATGCTTATGGTACAGTAGGCGTATATAGTTTAGGTAAAAGTAAAGAAAGTGCAAAATAAACATGAATAACGAGACGCAATCACCTCGACCTTTCTCGGACGATGAAGCATATCGACAGTATGTTGAGGCAAATCAAACACAGGAAGACCTTGACCAGGCTGTCGCTGATGGCCGAGTTATCGAACATCAGGTAGAAAAAACATACGAGACGATGTCGCGTGCGGAACTTGCCGACGTCATTGGTCGTGCTGAAGCGATTGGTGATGTATCGACATCAAATGAGGCACAACACTTCCTTGAAGAGAAGATTGAGGCTGCGCTTAAGAATGTTTCTGATGAGTTGCCAGAGTACGAAGATCTGAACGGCAATATTGTTCATGGTACCGAGACGCCGCGTCAGCGTTATCGCCGTATGCTGACCGACAAATACCTAAACGAAGCTATTGGTATCAAAGAAAACTTGGACGCGAATGAACTTGATGCGGCACCTGAGAAATTTGCTGAGGAGCACGAGCAACAAGATCTTGCTGGGCTTGCTGCCGAGGATGCAACAGCTGTTCGTGCAGAAAACGAGCATCTAAAGGCCCAGGTGGCAGAGCTGAAGGCACTTGTCGAAGCAAAGGCAGAGAGCAAGGACGTATCAGCCGAAACAGAACCGAGTCAATTTATTGATCGTTCAAGCGAGAGTGTGCGCAGTCTTGAAGACGACGGCGTGCTACCAGCACTTAATCAGCGTCGTGAGAACGGTAGTTTTGCCAGCGGTAAAGAGGAAGAGTACGTTACTGCCGAGCAGCTTGAGGCCATTGAGGCGAACGCCGAGACAATTAAGGCTGGCCTGAAGGAAAATCTTGCATTACAAAAAGACTATCTCGCAGAAAAGCTGGATGATGAAGAGGCGCTTGCTGCACAAGCCGCTGAAGAAGGTAAAAAACTATCTGAGCTTAAGCGTAGTCTTGCGTTCAAGCTAAGGCGTGTTGAAAAAGAACTGGGCGCCCTTGACGCCCAGGAGGTCGAGACCGATGAAGAAGTGGCGGCAGACAATGAGGTGGTAGCCGAAGACGCCGAGGTTGCGGCTGAGAAAAAAGAGCTCGCCGAGAAGCAGCCACGTGCTGTTCGCAAAGAGACAAATGGTCCAACCGAGAGGCTGGTACTGTACAAGGACGGTAGCTTTGAGTGGGTGCCTGTTGATGAGCAGAAGGCAGAAGAGGTCGATGGAGAGGGCGCTACAGCGGCCGCTGAGACTTCTGAGACTAATGATGATGCTACTGAAGCAGTTGAGACACCAGCCGAAAAGAGTGACACTGATAAGGCTCGTGAACTTGCCGGAGATTATGACCTTGACGATCCAGTTCAGATGGGTAAATATCGCGCTAAGTTAGAGAGTGAAGGTATTTCGACTGCGGGTCTTGATGCTGAGGCACTGAAGAAGATCGCGAGTGGTGAGGAAACTTTTGCATCCGATGAGGAGAAGGATGATAAAAAGTCAGAACAGGACGATACAACAAAGAGCGTACGTGAGCTTGCTGAGGGTTACGACCTTGAAGATCCAGTACAAATGGGTAAGTATCGTGCCAAATTGGAGAAAGAAGGCATTTCGACCGCTGGTCTTGATGCTGAGGCACTAAAGCGAATTGCAGCCGGCGAAGAGGACTTTCCGTCTAAACCAGTCGAAGCTCGCACTGATGCAGCAGAAGGTTCACTCGAAGGGTCTTCATCAGATGATAAAGGTGAAGAGGATGAGTCATCTCAGGAAAAAAAGAAGAAGGACATTGAGGCGTACGATCGCGGACGCCTGGAAAATCTCCTGAAACTTCGTGATGAAATGCGAGCTGAATCAGAGAAGCTTCGTGCCGAAGGCAAGGCCGACGAGGCTGATGTCATTGACAGTAAGATCGTCGAATACAATCTTGTCATCAAGGATCTTGAAGAGAAGGTGAAGGGGTATGATACTGAATCCGAGGGTGAAAAGCCCGATAACCCAACACTTGATGGCCTTCCGGCACGTGAAGACGAAGCATCAAAAGAGCGATCCGAAAAAGAAAAGGCATTGGCTGATGCTGCGAACAAGTTAGCTGAACTGAAGGCGCAGCCGTGGTTCCGCAAAGATAAAGAAGCGATTAAAGCTGCCGAAGCTGAATATCTTGGATTGGCACAAGAGGCTGGTCGTGAAATAGTTGATGGGTATGAGGATGATGAGGAAACCCGTCAGTCTTTGTTTGCAGCAACTCAAGTGGCGATGTGGGAAGATATTAACACACGTGTTGCAGAGCTAAAGAAAGAGACTAAGTATGGCAAGTTCACTGAGGCATTCGGTAAGCTGCATCCTGCTGCGCGTATGGCGATTATGGCAGGTGCCGGTGTCGGCATTGGTGTTGCGGCTGCGGCAGTTGGTACAGTAACGGGTGGTATCGGTGGAGCTGCGGTGATTGCCGGCGCAACGACATGGGCTGCAAAACTTGCAAAGGCAAAAGTAAGTGTTGATATTTCGGGATCTGATGCTAATAAGGAGCGCGAAAGAGGTAAATTCGATGCTTTGATGGCGGGTGCAAGTAGGGTAACTGGCCTTGCAAAGCTTACAAAGTGGGGAGAAGGACGCCTCGATAGGCGTTTTGAAAGCAAGGAGGCTCAGGCAGTAGATGCAATCAGCTCGGAGGCCCAAGAGAATGGTTGGACCCAGGATGATATTGACGCCGAAGTAGCCAAGCGAAAAGCTGAATTAACAGAGGAGAAGAACAGGGCACGATCACGACGTGCGATGGCAACGAGTGCCGTATTCTTGGTTGGTGGTGGAGCTGCATCGTTTCTTGCAGCTGAAACGCTTGGTATGCCAAGCCTTGAGGATCATATCAACAGCAAGTCAGGTGATCAGACGAGCCTTGATGAGGTACCTGCGCGAACTGAGGCAGATACCGACGCTACAGATACCGATGCCGAGACGGATAGTACTGAGGCAGACACCGATGGTGCCGAGGTGGATCCGTTGCCAGGCGAATATACGGCCGATAATATCTATGTCAATTATGAAGAATACCTCAGCGAGAATAAGATTTCTGACTGGGCAATGGGTGAGCATATGGATATGACATCAACTGAGACCGCCATGGATGACATGTGGGACCTTGGTGAGTCGGATCCGGGGCATGCAGGCCAGATGGTACAAGGATACCTGACGGATGCCCAGAAGGAAGAGCTTGGTCTTGGTGGTATGACACCTCAGCAGGTGGAGAATGCACTTCATGACGATGCGACCCGTGCCGCAGCCCTTAACATGATTGCCGAAGAGTTAGAAAACGGTGGCGCCAAGGTAGAGATTGTCGATAATGTGTCAGGCAACTTCTACAACTGGGGTGCTGCACCAGTTGATGAGAACGGTAATATTATCAGTATGGAGGAGGCGCGTGCAAATGGCATCACCGATACAGAGCTAGTTCAGTCTGAACGATACCTTAGTAACGTATCATTGTTGCGCGTAACAGATGCTAATGGCAATGTGTCATACTTTAATAGTGAATGTAAAAACTTCTTAACCGAACAACCAACACCACATATTCCTGTCGAAAGCGATCCAACTGCTGAAAACCCATCTGATTATGCCGCCGAGAACCCTTCCGATCAAGCTGAAGAAAATCCGTCAGATCATGATGAAGAAAACCCTGGAACTGCACCAGACGATGAAGCCGAAAATCCAGGCACATCCCCTGAAGACGAAGAAGAGAATCCTGGTACTGCACCAGAAGATGAGGCTGAAAATCCAGGTACATCTCCGGATGGTGAGGAAGAAAACCCAGGCACGGCGCCTGACGCTGAAGAAGAGAATCCTTCTGACGAAATTGAGGAGAATCCAAAGACTGAGGATGCGAGTGAGTATCCAACTGCTCCGGATATGGAGAACCCTTCTGATCAAAATGAAGAAAACCCAGGTACTGCACCAGAAGATGAGGCTGAAAATCCAGGTACATCTCCGGATGGTGAGGAAGAAAACCCAGGCACGGCGCCTGACGCTGAAGAAGAGAATCCTTCCGATCCCGTGGAAGAGAACCCAAGTGATGAAGCAGAGGAAAACCCATCTGATCCTGTGGAGGAGAATCCGTCTGACGAAATCGAAGAGAATCCAAAATCAGAAAATCCTGATGATTATCCAACTGATGATGCTCCAAAGGCAGAAGTGGACGAAGACCAGGGCGAGACAACGCCACCTCCGGATGCAGAAAAGCCAGCAACTCCAGATGAAGAGCCAGCCGAAGAAGTTCCCGCTGATCATGATGCCGGTACTGCCGAAGATGCAGATCCAGTGACTCCTGAAGAGCGCGAGGAAGAGATTGAACAAGCACCTGTCGATAACAGTGCTCCTTCTGAGGAGCAGCCAGGTACGGAAGTCTCTGGTCCTGGTAGCAGTGAACCTGCTCCCGCTCCGGCACCTGCTCCCGAGCCTGCACCTCAGCCAGCGCCGGCACCTCAGCCAGCGCCGGCACCTGAACCTGCTCCCGCACCCGCCCCAGCTCCTGAGCCAGCGCCAGCACCTGAACCTGTTCAGCCAGCTCCAGCTGAGGTAGATGCTGATCAGGGTGAGTCTGCACCACCTGAGGATTCGTAAGACTGATTATTGACCGGTGGGCTGATTGAAAAAAGAAAGAAAGGATAAAATGATGAAAATACAAAACAATATCAACGTAATGCGCAAAGGATTCATGCAGCGATTTGCTGGACTACTCTCAGTAGCAGTACTGGCAGTTGTTGGTCTGATTGGGCTTGGTCCTGTTGTTGATGCGTGGGGTCCCTCGGATCGTCCGACGTACACAACGGCAAGTCCTGCGCCGCATGTAACGTTTAACTCCATTACTAATAATCCAGCGTATGGTGACGAGCGCAACTTCTTCCGTATTAAGGATGCAGCGACATCAGGTACATACACTGATGAGTTGAAGGTTGAGCCAGGTAAAACATATCGTGGATATATTTATGTTCACAACAATGCCTCAAAGGTATTAAATGATGCAGCTCACGAATACAAGGGTGTGGCATTGAATACGCAACTACGTGTCAGCCTGCCAAATAGTGTTACACCGGGCAATAAAGCCCGCATCAACGCATACATTACTGCGGACAATGCGCAACCAAAGCAGGTCTGGGATGAAGCGTACATGACTGCTGATTCAGCTGTTGCTATTCGCTATGTGCCAAACTCAGCAAAATACTATAACAACGGCCCAACAAATGGAGCAACGATTGCGGATTCATTCCTGACAACAGGTGCACCACTTGGCTTTGATAGCCTTAACGGACGCCTGCCTGGATGTAATGAATATTCTGGTTATATCCTCTTCGACTTTGTTGTTGATAAGCCAGACTTTACGTTCAAAAAGCAAGTCGCAAAAGACGGTACGAATCAGTGGGGTGATTCAGTTACCGCAAAGCCAGGTGAAAAGGTTAACTTTCTCTTGACTTACCAGAACACTGGTACAACACAACAGAACAATGTCATCCTTCGTGACACGTTGCCAACTGGCATGAACTATGTCGCTGGTAGCACGATCGTGACAAACTCGGTCAGTCCAAATGGCGCAAAGGGTGCTGATGGTGTGACAACAGCAACCGGAATTAACTATGGATCATATGCACCTCGAGGTAATTTGTTTGTACAATTTAGTGCAACAGTACCAAGTGCCGACAAGCTGAAGTGTGGTAAGAATGAACTAGTAAATACTGGTCAGGTTTCAACTGAAAATGGCCGCAAAGATGGAACGGCAAAGGTAATCGTTGAGGTTGAATGTCAGCCGAACGAATGTAAGCCTGGTATCCCTGAGGGAGACAAGCGCTGTAATCCAGAGCCATGTACGCCTAAAGAAGGTGAAACAGTTGATAAGAATGGAAACTGTGTGCCAGCTGCATTGCCAACAACAGGTCCTGCGCAAATTGTTGCAGGTATCTTCGGCGTTGCATTGGTAACACTTGGATTTGCTTACTGGATGCGTAGTCGCAAGTCATACAGGAAAGCACTCGCAGGCTTTACTGAAGACTTTAAAGAAGAGCCAACTGAAGAGTTACTTGTCGCAAAGACAGAATCTCACGAGGGTCATACGTCGCACGCAAATAACTTTCACAAAAAGTAATCGTTTGCAGTAAAAGAAGTATATGCCAGCTATCACGCTGGCATATTTTCTATGGTAAAATGAGAGAAGTGAAAAAGGGTGAGGGGATGAAATTAGCGATTATATTTCCAGATAAAGAAGGCTGGACGGTTGATCGTTTCCGTGAAAGTGCCGAAGGCCGAGGGATTGAGGTGCAGACAGTCGCTGTTACTGATGATTTGATCGCGCGTGGTCAGGTTGATATTCAGATACAGCAAGCGGACGCTGTGTTATGGAAGTTTGCCGACGCAACGCTGGCAGGATTTTTGGCATCATATCCAATTTTGAAGGATAAGCCACTTATTAATACGGGTGTTGTATTGATGCCAAGCGCAACAGACAAATTCTTGCAACAACAGTTATTGGTACGGTCATCACTATCCGAGTATGCCCTTGCGACATATCGTGTGCGCAGTAAAGAACATGTGGAGGAGCTGGTGAATGAGGGCGTGTTGTCGTACCCCCTCGTTGTAAAGCCCGCATGGGGGACGAACGCTCAAAACATATGCATTGCGAGGTCGGTTGATGATCTGCAGAGGGTAGGTAAATGGCAAAGCCAGATTGCCGAGCCGTTCATCTCCAGTCTTGAGGAGTGGCGAGTGTTTGTGATCGGCGGGGTTGTTGCGGGAATTATGAAGAAGCATCGCAAAGATGGAGCTGACCCAGATACGACAATTATCGGGGGAGGCGCCCGCAATATCGCCGAAGAGGACGTGCATCTCTCGGCGCAACTGGCCGACATCGCCGAGCGCGTTGCATCGCTGTTTCATCTTGAATATGCCGGCATTGATATCGTGCGCGATCGCCATACGGGAGCATTGCATGTCTACGAGGCAAACAGTGCCGCGGGGTGGCAAAATGGATTTGTCGAGGCAACAGGAGAAGATATTCCGGCACAAGTGCTTGATTGGTTTGAGGAGAGATTGTCAGCCCATCGAGATAACGATGTATCGCGATCAGTAAGAAGGTATTTGTATCGACGATCGCGTCGCTTGCCACTGATTGATGAGTTGCTGTTGATGAGTCTTCTGATGGAGGTATACCCTAAGGGCGATATGATTGTTAGGCGGCAACAATTGATGGGTGAGGATTACGCTTCGTTGCGCCAGGCTATTCAGAGTGAACTTGGTAGCAGTAGGGGCCGGGGAGTGACGTATGTTCGGGAATTATTAGATATTCTTTGTCGGCATCACACGGTTGAGCCACGTAAGATATTAGGGGACGCGCTGTATGAGACGGTGTTTACCGATGGGACAGTGAATACACCAGAGGGTGATGTGACACGAGGGAATATCACAGCGTGGGTAGAATGTCTGCGTGTCGACAAGGATACTGCACTTATATCTGCGATAGATAAGGTGATACGGATGAATTTCACATCAATCCCACTCGTCACGCTCCTTAAATTTGCTGTGTACGCGCGACTACTGGGTAGTCCAAGTGATATGGAGGCATTAATTATCGGTCGTGCGCGGGCGAGTGTGTCGTGGGCGGGTAATTTTATGATTGATGAACAGGAGGTGCCGGTGGGCGTTTCGACAGGACACACCCTCAGGCAGGGGTACCTACAAAGTGCATACTATGTATGGCTCGAGGCGCTTGTTGAGAGGGCGGACTTGTAAAAATAACGACCATCTGGTACAATCTATATCTGATTGATTAACAATTTAAAGGAATGATATGACAAAAGCAGTCGTAAAGGTTGGTGGCAAGCAGTATGTTGTCGCCGAAAAAGAGACCCTCCTGGTGGACCTCCTCCCGGAAGGAACGAAAGAGCTCACCCTTGAACCACTACTTGTTATCGACGGTGATACAACCACGGTCGGTACGCCAGTAGTTAAAGGCGTGACTGTAAAGGCAAAGGTAGTCGAGGAACTCGTAAAGGGTGACAAGATTCGCGTTATTCGCTATAAGGCAAAGAAGCGTGTTCACAAAGAGAACGGCCATCGCCAAAAATATACTAAGATTGAGATCTCATCAATTAAATAGTCATAGAAGCCACCCGAAAGGGTGGTTTTTTAGTGGTGGGAATTGCCAGGGGCGTGATACAATAGGTATTAGCAAAAGGGGTATAAGAAACACGTGACAACAGTTATTGCAGTGACGAATCAAAAGGGTGGTGTGGGTAAGACGACAACGTCGGTGAATCTTGCTTATTATCTTGCAAAGGCAGGCAAGCGCACGCTACTGATTGATTTTGACCCTCAGGGCAATGCTACAAGCGGCCTTGGTGTTGACAAGCAAGGCTTGGGTCAGACCGTTGTTGACGTTATTATGCACCGCACCACGCTTGACCAAGTAATAGTTGCAACTGAACACAAAAACTTGTGGCTGGCGCCAACGACACCACATCTTGCAAATGCTGAGGTAGAATTAGCGCAGGCTGATCAGCGTTTTACACGTCTGCGCACGGCAATCGAACAGTGCGGCATTGAGTATGACATCGTCATCATTGATAGTCCACCGAGTCTTAGTTTGTTGACGGTGAATGGACTGATTGCTGCACAGTATGTTTTGTTGCCGGTGCAGACAGAGTTTTACGCATTAGAGGGCCTTGGGCAGCTGCTTGAAACGATGCGCCTTCTTCGTAAAGCGACGAACCCAACGCTGGAACTATTAGGCGTCTTACCGACGATGGTAGATAGTCGTACGACTCTTAGTGCGCAGGTGGTGGCAGAAATCCACAAGCACTTCCCAGGTAAAGTCTTCAAAGCGACGATTCCACGCAATATTCGCCTTGCCGAGGCACCAAGTCACGGTGTGCCAATTGGGGTGTACGATCGTTTCTCGAAGGGTGCTCGGGCGTATAAGACGCTGGCGGCCGAAATACTGGATCGAATAAAGTAAGAAGGAGGGGATGATGGCTAAAAAAGGGTTAGGACGATCATTTGATTCACTGATACCAACTGACTTGCTGGATGAGTCGTTTGATCCTAGCGCTGGGCAGAATGATCAAACATCTGAACTGCGATATCTAAAGCTAAGTGAAATTACCACTGATCCCAATCAGCCGCGTCGCCATTTTGACGAGGCAGCTATTGCTGAACTTACTGCATCGATTGCCGAACATGGTGTCCTGCAGCCAATTGTCGTGACGGTGAGTGGAAAAGGATATCAAATTGTTGCGGGCGAGCGTCGCTATCGTGCTGCTACCGAGGCGGGTCTTGAAAAGATTCCAGCTATTGTACGCACACTCAATGATCAACATCGTCTTGAGCTGTCACTGATTGAAAATATTCAACGTCGCGATCTTAGTCCTATTGAGACAGCAGTTGCTTATGCGAAATTACGCGATCAATTTAATCTGACGCTGGAAGAGATCGGCGAACGCGTGGGTAGTAAATCGGTGAGTGCAGTGAGTAATACACTACGTCTACTGAAGTTACCAAAGGAGGTGCAACAGGCATTACTGACAGGGATAGTGACCGAAGGGCAGGTGCGCCCACTCGTTGGGGTAGATGAGGAGATTGTTCGTGATATCTTACCACGGATTATCCGCGAAGAATGGAGCGCGCGTGCGGTTGAACGGTATGTTGCGCAAATAAAACAGGGTCAAAAAACTCACCATGTGGTGAAAAAGAATGAGGCGGTAATCGCAGACGCGGTTCGGCTTGGTGAACGACTGAAGGCGCCAGTTGATATTCGTGTCGCCGCCAGTGGAGCAGGTAAGATAGTTATCTCTTTTAAGGATCAGACAGAGCTAGACCGAATAAAAAAAGTGTTCGATAATTAGTGTGCTAAAAGAAGCGAATTTTCTGTATTGGGAAGAGTCGCATTTTGACAGGACCAATCACATCATAGAAGGGAATAGTGCCCAATCCCTGCTCTCCATTGCGAGAGTCATATGAAAAGGTTCCTTCGCGGTGGTCACCGGCAACAAATAGTTCTCCATCAGGTACGACAAGATCTGACTCACCACTGGTGAAGTCGCCAGGTTCGCCATGATTGTCATCATCAGGGTGAAACCCGTCAGGGTGTTCGCTATTATAGACAACGAGACGGCCCTCTTCGACGGTAACACGCTCGCCAGGGAAGGCAATGACACGCTTGACGATATATTCATCACCAGTGCCGAGGTTATAGCGGGGGTTTTTAAAGACAATGATTTGCCCTCGTTTTGGAATGTAGTCTTTGTTTTGAATCTGAGCCCAGGTGGCGGGGAGACGACTTACAATCAGTCGATCGCTGGTGTGAAGCGTCGGTTCCATACTAGGACCAACGACATTGTAGCTGCGAAAGACGAATGTATTGATAAAGATAGTCCCAAGAACGACGCAAGTAATAAAAATAATAACGCCGATGACGTCCTTAATAACGGGGTGTCTCTGAAGAAAAGATGCTTCCACTTGCCTCATTATACAGTATTTTGTATTTCCTAAGTAGAAAAACATAACTAGCATGATATGCGCTGAAAATCTAGAGTTTTCATAATATCGACAGGCGGGTATACTGGATACTAGTTTATGAGCAAGAAACAATCAATTGACGGGTTTGTCACTCGTAGTGCCCCTACAACGTCTACACAAACCCATAGAAAGCTTTCTAATACTGCCTCGGTGCGGCCGTCGCTTCATACGGGTGGTGAGAAACGTGTTTCCAGTATTTCGTCAACTCCAACGCAGACAACGTTGGGTCGCACGAATATTCGCGAAGCTTTGCAGTCGCTTGATGATGAGCCAACGCCGCCAAAAACAAGCCGTCGTCAAAGGCGACAGCTTCGTCGTGATGGTGTGCATCACAGGTCAAAAAAACGTCGTATTATCAAATGGGTAGTGATTACCATTCTCACTGTTGTGCTGGGTATTATCGCGTATACGGGTATTATCGCATTTATTACGACGAATAAGATGTTTGATGGCGGGTTCTTTGGCCTGACGCAAAAGCAGGCCCTCAAAGAGGATGCGAATGGTCGCAGTAACTTCTTGATTTTTGGTACCGCCGAAGATGATGAGGGTGGTGAGCATGGTGGGGCAAACCTGACCGATTCACTGATGGTAATGAGCGTCAATCAGAAGACCAAGGACGTCTTTATGGTCAGTATTCCACGTGACCTATGGGTTGAATATGGTACGGCGTGTAATGCAGGTTATCAAGGTAAGGTGAATGAGGTCTATGGCTGTTATTCGGAGGGTGGCACAGACGAAAAGGCGGGCGCCGCTGCCTTGCAGAATAAAATTGGATCAATTCTCGGACTCGATATCCAGTACTATGTCCACCTTAATTTCACGGCGGTTGTGGAATTAGTTGATGCTGTCGGTGGTGTGGACGTGACGATCGAATCAAACCCTAAGGGGGTTGGTATTCTTGATCGTAACTTTGACTGGAAGTGTGGCTATCGTTGTTATTACGTCAAGTACGAAGATGGTCAGCAGGTTCACCTCGATGGCGAGCATGCTTTGGCGCTATCACGAGCACGTAACGCATCCGGTGGGTATGGGCTGGCAGATAGCAACTTTGATCGTGAGAAAAACCAGCAAAAGATCATCAAGGCGCTTCGAAAGAAAGCTCTCAGCGCTGGAACGCTCACAAATTTAGGTAAAGTCACCAGTATTATGAATGCACTTGGCAATAATCTTCGAACCAATATTGATACGAAAGAGATTCAAACACTGATGTCTATTGCAAATGAGGTATCAGATAGCGCTATTAAATCACTTACATTTGTAGATGAAGAGGCACCGCTTGTAGCGACGTGCAGTATTGGCGCATCAAGTGCGGTTTGCCCAACGGAAGGGCGCTATAGCTATATGGCTATTCAGTCATACATCAAGAAAAATTCAGTAAATAATCCTGTCACCAAAGAAGGTGCGCACATCGTTGTTCTTAACGGTACTGGTACAAGTGGTGTCGCCAAGACGGAGGCGGACGTATTGACGGCAAAAGGATACACAATTAGCGCGTACGATAATGCGCCAGATGGCACCTATGGGGCGGTTGAGATTTATAAGCTAGGTGAGGGCAATTCGGCGACAACTGAAGCATTGAAGCAATACTACTCAGTGCAGACCGTCAAAACGGCAGCACCGCCAGTTGCTGTTGATGATGACGTTTCATTTGTGATAGTAATCGGCAAGGTGCGCAGCTAAGTTGTCGGCTGTGGTATAGTGGTATCATATGGAGCTGTTAAAGTTACTGCGAAAACGTTCGTTTCTGAGTGAGCTTGTCTATGTGGGATTAAATATTGGTCTCGCGATTGCTGTGTTGATAATCGTTCGAACTGTCGAATCACCAATACCAGCATTTCTTCTTGTCACGCTTAGTAAGTGGCGAGTATTTGCCGTAAGACCACGGTATTGGATTGCAAATATACAGGCAAACTTTGTTGATTTTATCGTCAGTATCAGCGTGGTTGTGCTGATGTACAGTGTTGGCATGCATAGCAGCTATGGTTTGGTAGCGCAAATTTTGATTGTTGCGTTGTATATTGCATGGTTGATATACCTTAAACCCCGCTCGTCCAAACGAGCTGTTGCTTCGCAGGCATGGACGGCATTATTGGTTGGTACGACGGCGCTATTTGCCGTGTCATACAGCTGGCCCATTGAATTAATCGTTGTAGGCATGGCAATCATCGGCTACGTCTCGGGGCGGCATGCACTGACACAGTTTGAAGAGGATCATTTACAGTTCTTATCACTGATGAGTGCACTCATCATGGCGCATATTGGATGGATATTTTATCACTGGGTCATTGCTTATTCGTTGCCAGTTATCGAGGCGCGCATTCCGCAGGTGACCATTATTGTGGCAGTGTTATTCTTTGTGTTATATAGGGTGTATGATTCATACAAACGGCATAACAAGGTGGAGCCTGCAGATGTAGTGCTGCCGATTTTATTCAGTATAGGTATTGTGTTTACACTGATGATATTCTTCAGTGCAATTCCTGTTGGCATGCCATAATATTCAGGCATTTTTCAGGTTACTTGCGATATACTAGGCATATATGGATGCACACTCTTCGGAACCTCAGGTGATACAGCCACGTCGTCGCAAGTGGAGTAAGTACATTAGTCTAATAATCGTCGGATTACTTGTCTGTGGGGCGGGTGGATTTGCTGGTGGCTGGCTGGCAGGATCACTGCGCGGCGCTGACTCAGGTGTTGATATGCAGCATATGATTCAGTCTGATGGCAGCACGACAGTTACTCTTGAGGAAGAGGCAATCTCAAAGGTTGCTGCCAAGGTGTCACCAAGTGTTGTCTCGATCGTGACGACAACATCGGCACGTTCGGCCTGGGGGTATAGCTCACAGGGGGCGGGCACCGGTGTAATTGTCAGCAAGGATGGATACATTATGACAAATAATCATGTCATTAAGGGTGCCAGCAAGGTCTCGGTCGTACTGTCTGATGGTACAGAATACGATAAGGTGGTGGTAGTCGGCAGCGATCCGCTGAATGATATCGCGTTTGTGAAAATTGAAGGCGTATCAAATTTGACTCCAGCCGAGCTTGGTAACAGCGGAAAGTTACGCATTGGTCAGCGCGTAGTTGCGATTGGTAACGCGTTGGGGCAGTTTGATAACACGGTTACCAGTGGTATTGTTTCAGCAATGGGACGACCGTTGACCGCCTCATCATCTGATGGTCAAAGCTCAGAGAATCTTACTGATCTTATCCAGACTGATGCAGCGATTAACTCTGGGAATTCTGGTGGTCCTTTGGTTGATCTATCTGGTCGCGTTATTGGTATTAATACAGCAGTTGCAACTGATGCGAATGGTATTGGCTTTGCGATTCCAATTAATGCGACACGCGGAGTGCTTGCAGAGGTTCTTGAACACGGCAAGGTCGCACGGGCGTATCTTGGTGTGCGCTATCTAGATGTGACGGCATCACTGGCGTCAAGTAAGGATCTGGGCTCTAAAAAGGGTGCCTTTGTGTATGCTGATGGGGAGACACATCCTGTGGTAAAAGGTGGTCCCGCCGACAAAGCGGGTGTTAAAGCGGATGATATTATTCTAAAAGTAGATGATGATGTTATCGGTATCGCTGGCAGTATGTCGAGTATTATTGGGCAATATCGTCCTGGTGACAAGGTAACGCTGACGGTTCTTCGTGATGGCAAGGAAATAAAACTTAACGCAGAGCTTGCCGCTTACGACGACTGATAGAGTGCGATCAGACCACGCGTTTCAATGTGTGATAATCCATGTTGTTCAGCATAATAGGTCATTGCGTGATGTTGGCGTAGGTCTGCCTCTAGGAGAATGTACCCGCCACTGCGGAGCTTGTTTGCCGATTGGTCAATTAACTGTTTGATAAGCGAGAGGCCATTATCATCGGCGTATAATGCCCGTGAAGGTTCGTGCTGTAGTTCTGGTGAGCCATTCCACTCTTTGTCAACGTATGGTAGGTTTGCAAGGATAACGTCGGCGACGTAAGGATATTCGGCAAGGAGGTTGCTTTTGAGGCATTCTACTGCGAGGCGGTGCTGTGTGGCATTTTTGCTGGCTACGGCGAGGGCGTGTTTGTCGATGTCGAGTAACGCGACGTCGAGTTCAGGGTGTTCTAACTTGGCGGTAATTCCCAGGCAGCCGCTGCCTGTGCCGACATCAACGAGTTTCATGCCTGGGCGTAATGGTAAGGTGCCTAACAGTTCAATTATTGCCTCTGACTCGGGGCGTGGTATGAGTGTGGATGTCGTGACGGTGAAGCGTCGGCCATAAAATTCTTTGTGGCCGATAATGTAGGCAATTGGCACGCGGTCGAGGCGTAAGTCTAGGCGTGCATCGGCAATTTCACGGTGACGGATGTCAATGAGTTCGTCGTTATGGGCGTGAAGCCAGGTGCGGCTTTTACGAAGCGTGTGCGCAAGAATCAGCTCGGCATCAAGTCGTGCCGAAGGGATCTCTCTTTTGCTCAAAAGAGAGATTGCAGATTTGAGCCATGCGCTAATTGTCATGTATACATTATCTCACCTCTGTTGTGGTTTGGCAAGTTGGTGATAATATGCTGCAATAATGTAGTACAATGAAGGTAATGGTTTTCTTTCGTACCATCTATTATTTCTTTAGTCGCTATACCGACCCCGCTGAGCGCCGCGTCGGGAAGTTTTTTAGGCGTGTTAATGAGCGCATGGGTCCACACCAATTAGAAAAAACATTGATCGCATTACTGCAACAAGATACGGCCACCATTAACCTGTGGACAGAGTATCGATATAAGGGATATAACTATCTGGCAAAAGGAAAGCGCAAAGAGCTGTACCAAAATCTAGCAGCTCTGCACGAAGATTTTGCAGCTTTTGCCACGTCACAGCAGGTGGACGTTAAGGCGGAAATTGCAAAGATTCACGAAAAGGGGATTGATACAGCACGGTTGCGCAGTTATCCCGATCAGCTGCAGCACATCATTCTTATTCAACGGTATCTATCGCCGCATCGTGGCTTGTATACGTATCGTGCATCCAGCTCGTTTGGGCGATTACTGCGTGATCCAGCAAAGGAGAAGATTGAAGGTGACTGTAATCAGATTGTGACACTGTACCTCTCGCTGTATGCGACTAAATATAGGGTGACTGACTTGAAATTGACACTGTATCCGGGTCACGTGGCATTGCATTTTGAAGGCGTTGACATCGAGACGACTAACGGCACCTTTACGCGGTATGACAAAGAAGGTCAGCGAACAGCGCCAATCCACGAGATCGTCAGTGTTAACTTGCTCGACACGACTGATACTAACTTTGAGAAGACGGCGATTCATCCTGAGGTGTTTCTTGAATCAGCGCGTCTGGCGTATGCCGTCAGTAGTAACCGGCAGTTAGTGAAGAAAAATCTAGAAATTGCCTATCACAATACAGTCAGTCACTTGATGAAATCGGCGCAATATAAAAAGGCATTTGAGTATGCCAGACAAAGCAAAGATCAAGAGTTGATTGCGATTGCGTCATATAACGGTGCGCTGCATTATATGCGCAAGCATGAGTTTACCCGGGCGAGGGACTTCGCTGCGTATTCGCTGAAAAAGGCGGAACTACTGCGCATGATTGATCATAACGAGGCGGCATGGCTATATAACGCCAAACGTTATCAAGAGGCAATTAAGGTGTTTGAACGATTAGGTGAACGGCAGTGGGTCGTGAATTGCTATAAGGCGCTGTACCATCAAGAGCAGCGTGCTTTGTCCGGAGTGAAGACAGTAGCTGATATTAAAGCACATGCGGGTACGGTACGAAATATGGAACGATACGCTAAGTTTTCGGGTGATTCACAGCTGATTCAGCACGTGCAGTCGCTGGTAAAGTATTTGTGAGTGCGCTTAGTTACTGGCGTTTTGCGCCTTCAGCTCGCGCTCGTAGGCCTGTAGGTGTTCGATAATATCATCAATGCGACCATCCATCGCCTGCGGGATGCCGCTGCGGCTATAACCAATGCGATGGTCGGTAATACGGTCTTGCGGGAAGTTGTAGGTGCGAATTTTTTCACTGCGATCACCTGTACCAATCAGTCCGCGGCGCTCGGCCGTTAGTTTGGCGTTTTCTTCGTCGATTTGCGCTTGCAATAGGCGGCTTCGGAGTACGCTGAGTGCTTTTTCCTTGTTTTTGATTTGTGACTTTTCGTCTTGGTTTGTTACGACAAGGCCGGTTGGAAGGTGAGTGATGCGCACGGCACTATCGGTTGTATTGACGCTTTGGCCGCCATGACCACCACTACGGTACACGTCGATCTTGAGATCATTCATGTGGATTTCAATATCTTTTTCTTCGGCCTCAGGAAGGACGGCAACGGTGACAGTACTGGTGTGGATACGACCTTGTGATTCAGTGGCAGGAACGCGTTGAACGCGGTGCACGCCAGACTCAAATTTCAGCTGTGCGTATGGCGCGTCGCCCTTGATAAGGAAGACAACTTCCTTGTATCCACCCGTATCATTGGCACTTTCAGATAATTGTTCGGTTTTGAGGTCATGCGCCTCACAGTAACGGAGGTACATTCGGTACAATTCGGCGGCAAATAAACTCGCTTCGTCACCACCTGCACCGGCACGGATTTCCATGATAACGTTTTTCTCGTCGTTCGGATCTTTCGGAGATAACATAACAAACAGTTCTTCCTCAAGAGCAGCCAATCTCTCTTCAGTCTCACTTACCTCGGCTTTGGCTAGTTCTGCGAGCTCATCGCTGCCGCCGGCTAATTCCTTCGCCTCAATCAGTTGCTGTTCAAGTGTCGCGCGGAGGGTTGCTTTTTCAATAATGCCTTCAAGTTCAGTAAAGCGTTTGTTCTTACTGGTAAAGTCAGGGTCATTGTAGGCGGTAGGAGTTGCCAAAAAATCACCTAATTCGGATTTTTCGGTTGCTAATTCATCAATGTTTAGTTCAATTTTTGGCATAATTCAATACTAATCATATCACATTACCTCTGTTTGGCGTAATGTAACAGAACAGAACATCTCTCCTTGGCTAAATGGGCTGAGAGGAAAAGGTTGCCTGTCGGAGGGGGGGGGGTGCTATAATAAAAGCATATACTCTATGAAATAAAAATCATACCATTCCACCACAGAAGGGTAATCACAATGAGAGTAACAGTAAGAGGACTAAATCATCGCTTGCGTGGCGTGGTGACTGTTTTTGGAATAAGTCTTGCAATTATCACGGCGGTTGCCGGGGTCTTGGCATATAGCAACAAGAATGCACAAGCGGCAGTTCCACCAGATTCATGCTTTACAATGTCGGGCGGTACAATCACAGCATATTCGACTGCAGCAGGTTGCCCAAAGAATGTTGATATCCCCAGTACGATTGGCGGGGTGACGGTGACGGGCATCGGTACGCAAGCGTTCTTTAATAAAGCGCTTACCGCTGTGAGTATTCCTAGTACGGTCACCTCAATTGGTTCAATGGCATTTTACCTCAATCAGATTACCTCGCTCCCTGCGTATTTTTCAAATCCTTCGGTGACAACGATTCCGCAGTATGCATTTGGATCAAATCGCTTTACTTCGCTGACGATACCTGCAAACATTACAACGATTGAGTCGGGCGCTTTTATGTCAAACCAACTGACAAGCATGACAATTCCTAACACGGTTATCTCTCTTGGATCGCAGAGTTTTGCCTATAATGCGAGCCTTACTTCTTTTACGGTGCAGGGTGATCCAGTGACTATCCAATCGGGTGTTCTCGCAGGCAATAACAGCCTTACGACAATCTCTTACGGTGGAACAGCCTATACATCGGCAAATCCAAACGATGATACCTGCTTTACTGTATCTGGAGGAACGATTACAGGATTCCTCAAGGCTGACCTTGCAAATATAAAGGCGAACGGACAGGCGTGTCTTAGTGCTGAGCTTGTAATTCCTAGTTCGATTGGCGGTACGACGATAACATCACTCGCAAACTCGTCGCTTTCTAGTAAAGGGTTTACGACAGTAGCCATCCCTTCGACGATTACATCTATTAACTCATACTCGCTCTACGGCAACAAGCTAACTGAGGTAATCGTCCCTGCTTCGGTGACCTCTATTGGTGATTATGCGCTTTATAACAACCAGATTACGCAGGCGACCTTCCAGGGTAGCCCAACTACGGTTGGTGCTAATATTCTTCGCAATAACCCCGTGCAGAGTTTAACCTATGCAGGTACTACCTACACACCTGCGAATTCTCCAATTGATGAAAGTTGCTTTGAGTTCAATAGCACGACAGGTGTAATAACAGGTATACTAAGTGCCGATCCGGCGACTGTGAAGGCAACTGGCAAGGCATGTATGAGTCTACAGCTTGTTGTGCCTGCGGAGATAGGTGGCGTTCAGGTTACTGAGATTACGGGTGGTTTTCAGAATATTGGGCTGACTTCTGTAGACATACCGTCGACGATTACGAAGGTGTCAAGCTATGCATTTACGGGTAATGCCATTGTAATCCCAGAAATGCCATCATGGACTCCTTCTGACATCACTTCGTTGCTGACGCAGCCGGCGAATATCACAATTGATGGCGTACCGATGACTATATCGACCAGTCTTTCGGCGGGAAGTACGACGGGTACGCATATTGATGCAGTTGATTACATTCTTCATCGATTTGACGACAAGTGGTATCCAGGTCAGTGGCAAGCAGACTCACGAATTACTAGCGGACGCACTATGACTGTTGAGGTAGAGGGCGATTTTAGTAAACTAGAAGATTTCAGTGTGTATGTTTCAGATGCCGAGCAAACACCTTTTCGAGTGTATGGATTTGACGCTGATGGCAATCGTGTTGATGTGACCGATTGGGTGGTGACGGATCAACGTGCAGATGATTCTGGTCCTGCGATTCGACCGAACCCACATACGGTGCTTGCGGATTCTATCGAGTTTGGCAATCCAACGGCACCAGGTAGCGTCAATGATGACACGATGCGCGTACGAATACAGGGGGTGCCGCTTGCGTCACTGAAGAAATTTGTGATTGAGTTTACATCGCAGAGCACTGGTGACTGGGTAGAGTGGGGATTTCTTGGGCGTGCACCAGCACCAGCTGTTGATCCGGTCGATCCCACTGACCCAGAAGTTCCAAACATACCGGATACTAAAGCACCTAACGCTGGTGTCGGGAGCTCAACACAGGGCTTCGCCGCCATCGCTGGGATGCTGCTACTGGTAAGCATTGGCGTAGTGGCTGTTCTGCGTCGTCGTGGTACTGTGTAATCCTAAGTTTTTACGTGTAATATAAAATAACCCGCCTTGTACGAGGCGGGTTATTTGTGGTTGGTTGAAGGTTACTTGTCGTCCTTCTTTGCTTTGTTGGCTGCGGCTTTCTTTGCCTTGTTTGCCAAAGCTTGCTTGCGGGCCTCTGCGGCTGCGGCGCGAGCCTTAAATCGATCAACGCGACCTTCGGTGTCGATGATCTTCTCTTCACCAGTAAAGAACGGGTGAGATGCTGATGAGATGTGGACTTTCACGAGTGGATACTCGTTGCCATCTTCCCATTTGATGGTTTCTGCTGTCTGCGCGGTTGACTGAGTCAGGAACGCAAATCCCGCTACATCGTCGCTAAATACGACAGGGCGGTAGGTGGTTGGGTGTATACTGCTTTTCATATCCGGACTATTGTA
>CALMAK010000021.1 GCA_937859515.1 uncultured Candidatus Saccharibacteria bacterium
GCTCCTAAGGCTAGCGTGTCTACCAATTCCACCACATCCGCAAACTGTATGATGAACTGTGAAATAGTATAGCAAAAACACCTCAATTATCCTAGACTGAAATCATCTTTATCGCAGAGCTATTGCTTTTTTATTATACTTATGCTATAATAAATATTATGAAAGCTACGACATGGGAACACTATAATAAGGATCGCTACGTTGATGCAGTTAAGATAACTCGCTTTGCCCTTGATCACCTCGGGTCAAGCGGGGAGATTTATGAGGCTATCGGCCATCCCCTCGTAAGCCGCACCGACTCCGCCCTCAGTCGACATATTACTATCTCCTATAGAGAAGCAAATCCCGATTATGAAGACAATCATGGCGCAGATGACATTATTCGCTTTGGCGTACGAGATACACAAGGACTCCTATTCCCCTACTTGTCTAGAAAAACTTCACGCGAATCTGCACTTGCATTTCTCCATCACGACCGAACGATGGGACATCTTGCAATTGCCGCCCTACGAACAGAGGAAAGCTTTGAGGATCTTGTCAGGCAAGTCGAGCGAGACACAGCGATCAACCCAGCCGCCGCCCACATCGAACTGCCATTTGGTATTGCACCTCAAGAACATGGCTGTCCTGCTGCTGCAATCGGCAAAGATCGCAAACCAACCAAAGAGTTTATTGACCTCAGCATCCTCAGCGGTGAGGTTTTGATTGAAGCGCTGGATCATCATGGTCGTTTTACGGACTAGCAGCGCAAACCCTTGCAACCCAAAACATCTCTCATTATGAGAGATGTTTTAAAATTACGATTCGCGGCGGAAGAAAGTGAGGCTGGCTGTTCCATAACTACGATTGTCCACCACAACAATTCCCTTAGTACCGGTCGGCGCCTCACCCCTTCCTGAGTGTGATAATACCATAAGCGCTCCAGGTTTTAAATGGGAAAATAATCGCGTAACTGTGGAAAACTGTGGATCGTGATAGGGTGGATCGGCAAAAATCAGATCAAATTGCGTCGCTGGATTATTTTCAGACCATGCAGCAACTGAGGCCTTAATAAGCTGCGCTTCATCGCCACAATCCAATGTTTCGATATTCTTGGCAATCACCTTACTAGCGATTCGATCTTTTTCTAGGAATATCACCCGTGAAGCACCGCGACTTAACGCCTCAAATCCAACCGCACCCGACCCGGCAAAAGCATCGAGCACTACCGCGTCGGCAACCCGATCCCCAAGACTATTAAAAATCGCATTACGAATACGCTCGCTCATCGGATGTGTCTTTGATGTATCCGGCGCATCCAATATGCGCCCACCATACTGCCCTGAAATCAACCTAACGCGCACGTTTGCCTTTCGGCTTGTCGCTCAAAGCATTCAGATAGGCCTCGTACCACGCCAGTGTCACTGCGCGAAAAATAATCGGAAGCAGCTGCTTAACTGTCTGAACTGCCAAATCGTGCGTCCAGCCATCCTCTTTCAATTGTTCGTACATTTTCAGGCTGTCGACTTCTTTAATCATGTCAATATACATCGCTTGGAATCCACGTTTTTTCAGCTGCTCGATATCCCCAGGATTGAGATCCACGTTACGAAATGTCTTAGATTGGACGGTTGTTGCAACCCCCCCCTCAAACAGAGCGTGACTAGTCATAGCGCCCTTGGTACCCCAGTACTGCCAATTATTTTTAATAAATTGCTTTTTAGATCCGTGACCTGTCATAACAATACGGCTGGTAAATTTATCTTTTCGGTGACCCGTCGCCTTCATGTGCTTTATCTGATCATCCAGCGGGTCATGATGTGCAGGAGTCAAACCATCAGTCACGGCGTGTGCCAGCCATGAGGCCTCAAACGCTGCGCGCTCCATGTTGCCGCTCCTTAGGGCTTCCGTCAGGTTGACACCGTGATCACGCACGTCAATCACCAGTGACGACTTGGCGCTCACCGTCGCAGGATCAACAAAATGACGTGGTTCATCCTGCCCAGGGCTTTTCATTTTGATACCGTCAGGGCCGCGCGAACCTTCAAAATGTAGAATTTCGGAAATTGAAGGAAACGCCAGCTTGGTTACAAGATATGGCGCCAGTTGTCGTCGGGCGACACGATTAATTTTTTGGTGCGTGCCGATAATACGGCCAGAGCGTTTTAGCCGTGGAATTGGTCCAAATGAATACATGTGTTTAATTTAACGTTGTTAATCGCTGATACTTCTCTACTTGCTCAGCTAACTGCCTGTATTGTAGCAGATTTTGGTCAGATTGTACGAATTGACGCGCAGCTGTCTGGGCACGAGCAATGAGTTTTGTGTCCGCCAACGTGGCAATCTGCAGATTCAGGGCGCCATGTTGCGCCTTACCATAAATCTCGCCCGGACCGCGCAACTTTAGATCGACTTCGGCGAGGTAAAACCCGTCGTTCGACTTCTCGATTTCCTTTAGGCGCTGGCTTGGCTTTTTACTATCGCTCATCACAAGATAGCAGTAGCTCTGGTGCTCGCTACGCCCCACACGACCACGCAGTTGATGTAACTGGCTAAGGCCGAACCTATCGGCATTCTCGATAATCATTGCCGTGGCATTCGGCACATCTACGCCTACTTCTACTACAGTCGTGCTGACCAAGATATTGAGTTCACCATTGGCAAATCGCGTCATCACGGTATCTTTCTCGTCGGACTTCATCTTACCATGCAGCAGACCAATCTTGCGGTGTTTAAACCGCGTACCCTGAAGACGTTTGTATTCCGCCTCAACAGACTTGACGTCATTGTCGGGGTTTTCGTCAATAAGACTACAGATGACATAGGCTTGGCGACCTAACGCCAACTGCTCATCAACCAGATCGTATAGCTGCGCAGTACTGTTGGGCGACCATAATTTGGTAATAATTTCTTTGCGACCTTTAGGACGTTCGTTCAAAATACTGACGTCAAGTTCACCGTATACCGTCAATGCCAGACTGCGCGGGATTGGCGTGGCGGTCATGGCAAGAAGATGTGGCATTTTAGCAGATTTTGCGAGGAGTCGCTGGCGCTGTTCGACGCCAAAGCGATGCTGCTCATCGACCACCACAAAACCGAGTTTGTGAAATTGCAGTGAATCCTGAATCAGCGCGTGCGTGCCGACGACGACATCGACTACTCCATCGGCAATTTGTTCGTACAGCGTCTGACGTGCCTTGCCTTTGACGCTGCCTGTCGCCAGACCAACTGTCAGCCCGAATGGCTCAAGCAATCCCTGGAGCGTCTCGGCATGTTGTGAGGCTAGTATTTCGGTTGGCGCCATCAGCGCCGTTTGAAAGCCAGCCTTCGCCGCCGATAGTGCCGCAAGGCCTGCAACGACCGTCTTACCACTGCCAACATCGCCTTGTAACAATCTGTTCATCGGCGTCTGCTGTTCAAAATCTTGAATGATTTCCCACGCTGCACGTCGCTGGGCGTTAGTCAATTCAAATGGTAGCTTGGCAACGAATTCTTTCACCGCCGCAAGGTCAAATGGAATATGCCAGCCCTCTAGCTTGGCATTTTCTTGCCGGTTCATCTGACTGGCGAGCAACAACTGAAATAACTCTTCAAATGCCAATCGCTCGCGAGCACGTACCACATCGTCCGTAGTCTTTGGGAAGTGCATTTGTAGTAGTGCTTCGCCATAGCTGATCAATTTCTCGTTCTTTACGATTTCTACAGGCAAGGTTTCAGGCAGCATGGTCATGAGTGGCTTTAGCTCTATCAGAATCTTGCGTACTAGCTGGCTCTTCAACCCTTTAATACTCCGATACACCGGCAACAACCTGTCGGTATTTACCGTATCTTTGCCAATGTCACTCACCTTCTCTGCACTGGGATTAGTCAGCTGATAACGGTTATAACTAAATTCAAACTCACCCGAAAAATAAAACTCGTCCTCCCCCGCCAGCTGTGTCGTTCGATATGGCTGGTTAAACCAGACTGCTTGCAATTTGCCAGTACCGTCCACCAATGTAGCAGTCGTAACTTTCAATCCACGCCGCACTGGACGCGTTGAGACTTTCTCACACCTTGCCTTAATAGTCATTTTTCCTGGATGGATATCGGCGATATTCACCACTTCGGTGAAGTCCTCATACCTGCGAGGTAAGAAGGTAATCAAATCACCGACAGTATGCAACCCAGACAACGCAAGCCGCTCGGCACTTTTTGGGCCGACACCTTTGATTGATGATAATGAAGTCGATACATTCACCCCTCTAGTGTATCAGCTGTCTAGAACGAAAGTAGTAATCCACACGACCCTGTATTCGCAATTGGATCTTGCTCGGGTGCGATCTCATTCCACTCATTGCCTTTGCCGCACATGCCATTTCGTGGCGGCGCCCATATAAGATATACGATCGTCTCGCCATCATCCGTATGAGAGAGAATGCTTATACCACGTGTTCTTCCCTGAAATCCAGGCAATCTCGAAGACGTGTCTCTCACAAGTCCAGACGGAAAATCGTTGCGTGTAGCGAACTGACTTATATAGCTCTCGCTAAAACTTGTTGTCGCCGTTGTATTAGTCGCCGTATCGATGCCAGCTGTACACTCGCCCGTGGAGTAGCCACTTACAGCAGGAAAATCATTCAACGAGCGACCTAAACAATATGTTTGCAAGTTTGTCGATGGGATTGTGCCTGTCTGCGCATACTCCAACCGCAAAAGCTTCTCCCACTGATCAGCCGCCACCATATACGCTGCTGCGACCGCCCGCTCCTGCATGCCTCTATAGGAAATGATACCGATTGTGGCTAATATGGCGATAACAACGATGACAACAATAAGTTCAACAATTGTGAAACCGCTTTTGCTTTGCTTCATTTCTACAGTATAGTCCACATACAAAGTCTTGACAAGCTCATAGTACGCAACTTAAGGCTACATCTTCAGCTCAGTACCACTCGGAAAACGAGTAACTGTTGTCATTCATCGCCCATCTTAATACGGCCTCAATTACTGCTAGCGCAACACTCGCATCGTGCTTAGTGAATTATTCCGTGACGCCCAATACACCTTCAATCACGTAGGCTGTCGTTTCCCAGCCATCAACCGCAATCGAATCTATCCCCATCGCCTTCACTGGATAGTCATTGCCACCTTCGTCTAATTTGTCACCGAGGAACAAAATTTCATCTTTGCTAATGTCGATCGCATCAATCAATTTTGCCATGCCATATGCCTTATCGACACCAGGCAGAGTGATATCAGTACTGGTAGTACCACCGATGCGCACTTCGAGATCTGGGATAAGCTCGGCAACCCTATCGCGATACACTGGACGAACGTCTTTGTACTTCTCAGCCCACGCGTACTTGTCTTCGGCCGTTGCCTGCTGACCCAATGCACTCATCGTGATTTGACTGTGACGGTCTTCAATAATCTCGCCAGCGGGGTTCTCGCACCAAATATCCATTTCTTTGGCAACTTTTTCCAGCGCATCAATGACACGTGTTTTTTGTTCTTTCGACAGGTCCTCGGCATATTGTATCACCCACTTGTCATCCAGTTCATCATAGCGATAGTAACGCGTACCACAGGTCGGCATAAGGTGAAGTTTTCCTAGGAGATGATTCGGCACTTCCAGCCTTTTCACCACCTGCTTGTTGATTTGGTCAAATGTCCCACCGGTAATCACGCAAACATCGTATTTTTCTAGTAACTGGCCAAGAAGCAGGCTCATACGGTCGGATACTTGTGATTTTGTCACGGCTAATGTGTCGTCGAGGTCAAATGCAATAACTTTTTTCATATATCTATTGTACCATCACCTTTTGCGGCGCGCATAATACATCGTTGCCGCCAAGGTACTAATCGGTACAGAAAAAATCAGCCCAATACTCGCCACCAGGGTACGGACAACTTCGGTTGCAATATATTGGCCATTGAACGCCAATAAAGCTGAAGGGCTATTTTGCATTGACAACAGTATCACCATCGGTAGTGATGCACCTACATACGCCAGTGCCAGCGTATTTACAAGACTAGCAATATGCTCGCCTCCAACCGAAGATGCGGCCGCATATAATTTCTTTGGAGATTGGCTCCTGTCGGTCTTATGAAGCTCTTCGGTTGTAGCAACTTGTGTCGTCACAACATCATCCAACATACCTAACGATGCAATGATAATTCCACCGATCATCACGCCGCGTATATCAAGCTGAGTATTATCGATCAATAAATAGAGTGCTGCCTCGTCAGCAATGCCCGACAGCGATGCCAATATCGTCACTATCCATGCCAATACTGCAACCAGGGTTACAATACCCACAATACAGCCAATGGAAATAAATGTCCGCACCCTCCAGCCATGTGATATCAACACCGAAGTACCTGCAATAATATATGACCCGATCAACGAGATAATGAGTGCATCATACCCGCTGATTATCATCGGCACAATGAACCATCCCACTACCAAAATGCTCAGTAGAAGCCCCAGAACACTCATTGCGCCCTGACGACCACCGATTGCAACTGCGCTAGCAATAAAAACCGCCAGCAAAACAGCAAGCACTGGCAGGCGCCACGCGTCTACATACGCCACTACATCATCTCCGCCATTCTCTGAGTGCTCGATGACAAGCACGATATCACCCGCACTTAACTCTCGGCTTTTCGTTTTCTCAACCTTAACCTCGGCCTTGCTGCCGCTATTATAGCCGTCAAGTAACGTGACCTGCGCTACGCCCTCTTTTGACACATCACCTATTCGTGCACGTTGATAGTTCGAGGTATTTGCATCACTGACCTCATAAAACGAATCTTGCCCTACATTACGGTACGGCGTAAGCGTCGTGGCGTACCATAAAAACACGCCCAACAATACCGATACGACGCCTAACAATTTCCAATCTTGCTGACGTAATCGATTACCGAGTCGTTGCCATGTCATACCAATAGCTACCATTACGGCCGTACGAGGATAAAGCTATTTTTACCTTTTTTCAACAGAGTAATATCGTCAATGACGATATCTTCAAAAATCTTTTCACCATTACGCGAAACTGCACCATTTTTTAGTAATCGGCGCGCATCACCATTACTGCTTGCAAGACCAGCATCCACCAAAAGGGATACCACTGTCTGCCCAATGGTGCCAGTAGGGATTTCAGCCGCAAGTGCATCAAGATCGGCATCGTTCAGGCCTGTCACGTCACCGCCGCCAAATAGCACTTCCGTCACTCTCATAACGCCCTCTGTACGTTCACGTCCGTGAACGAGTGCAGTCACCTCATGGGCCAAAATCTTCTGCGCCGAACGCGCACCTGGGTTAATGGCGTGATTCTCCGCTGCGGCCTCAATCTCGTCTTTACTTAACAGTGTATAAATCTTCATGTAGTCAATCACACCTTCATCATCAACATTCAGCCAAAATTGATAGAACTTGTAGACACTGGTCATATCAGGATCTAACCAAATCGCGCCGCCCTCGGATTTGCCAAACTTCACGCCCGTCGCCTTGTTAATGACCAATGGCGTACTGTAAACGTGTGCCTCGCCGCCTTCGATACGACGAATAAGATCAACACCTGTAATCGAATTTCCCCACTGGTCGGCCCCGCATAATTGCAAGGTAACTCCATGATTGCGATATAAATCAAGAAAGTCATAGCCCTGAATTAACGAATAACTAAATTCTGCATAACTAATACCACTGCCACCGTCACCAATACGCGCCTGTACAAAGTCACGCCCTAGCATTTGACTCAAAGGCACATGCTTGCCAACCTCGCGCAAAAACGTCAAATAATTAATGCCCTTAAACCAGTCATAATTATCAACCACAGTAAATGGTTTATCGGCAAATATCTGCCGATACTGCGCAGCAATACCGTTCTTGTTGTCGGTAATTTCATCGAGCGTTTTAAGATTACGTTCGTCTTTTTTACCATCGGGATCTCCGATCATACCAGTTGCGCCACCAACAAGGAGGAATGCCTTATGACCCGCGTCAATAAAATGCCGCGCCATCATGGCAGCAGCAAAATTGCCAATTGTCATACTGCGTGCACTGGGGTCAACGCCCCAATAAAAAGAGATAGGAGCACCATCTAGGGCTGATAGATCTTCATAGGTCGTCTGGTTTACAAAACCACGCCACGTGAGTTCTTCGGAAAGTTTCATTGTTTCTCCTTATCTGTTATCTGATTAAAGTGTAGCATAAAATACACTTGCCAGGCGCAGATTAGTGATACAATAGAACGTAATATTGCTTATGGGAAAAGGATAACGTGGCCAAGAAACCATCAAAATCACGCAAACATAGCGTGTATGCGAATCTCGCGCACAAACGCAAGACAAAAAAAGATGCAGCTTCACGTAAGCGTGCGGAGTACCTTGCGAGTCTACCAAAGCATCCGGTTAAACGGTTCTTCTATCGCCTCCATCCAAAGCGTGTATTTAAGTTTTGGTTTTCAAAGCGTGGATTTCTACTAGGCCTCAAGATTTTAGGTGTCACTGTCCTTCTTGGCGTTCTATTCGTTGGTGGGTTATTTGCCTACTTCCGTAAGGACCTTGATCAGATTCGCCCCGAAGAACTCGCCAAGCGAGTACAGACAACTGTCTCAAGATACTACGACCGTAATGGCGTGTTGCTATGGGAAGACAAGGGGAGCGACAATTATAAGCTTGTAGTCAAAAGTGAAGAAATCAGCGATTACCTAAAAAAGGCGACCGTCGCCATTGAGGACCGTGACTTCTACAAACATCATGGCGTTAGTCCGTCGGGTATTGTTCGTGCGGCAATCAATAACACCTCTGGAGATTCTGTTCAGGGTGGATCGACACTTACCCAGCAGCTCGTAAAGCAAGTCTTCTTTACAGATGAAGCACACGAGCGTGGCCTTGCTGGTATTCCTCGTAAAATCAAAGAGGCGATCCTTGCAATAGAAGTCGAACGTATGTATAACAAGGACCAAATCCTTACACTATATCTCAACGAATCGCCATACGGTGGTCGTCGCAACGGCGCCGAGTCCGCCGCACAGACCTATTTCGGCAAATCCGCCAAAGACCTCACGCTGCCAGAGGCTGCCCTTTTAGCGGCGATTCCTCAAAATCCATCAATATTTAATCCGTACAATATTGCTGGACATACTGGTCTTATTGACCGCCAACATACTGTCCTTGATTATATGGCGCGTGAAGGATTTATCACACAAAAAGAAGCAGATGCAGCTAAAAAAGTTGCTATTATCGACACCCTACGACCAGAAACTGATCAATTCGCTGACATTAAGGCACCTCACTTCGTCCTCGCCGTCAGGTCACAGCTGCAACAAGAATTAGGTGCCGCAACCGTCGGAAAAGGCGGACTGACCGTTAAGACGACACTGGATATTCGTGTTCAGGAAAAGCTTGAGGCGGAAATGAACTCATTCTTCGCCAGCGGTATCCCTGAGTCAAACGGGATCAGTAATGGTGCGGCAACCGTCGAAGATACACAGACGGGGCAAATTATCGCGCTTCTCGGTAGTCGTGACTTTCGATACCCGGGATTTGGCCAAGACAACGCCTCGACCGCCTTTATTCAGCCAGGATCAACCGTCAAGCCGCTCGTCTTTGCCAAACTGTTTGAAGACAAAGGCAGCGGTCAGCAAAACTATGGCTCTGGCACCATCTTAAAAGACGAACGTATCGACAATATCTACGGAGCTCGCCTCAATAACTGGGATAACCGCTTCATGGGTGACCTTACTATTCGACGCGGCCTCTCATTGTCACGCAACATCCCTGCCGTCAAAGCTATGTATGTTAATGGTGTCGATGAAAGCCTCGCCATGATTCACGACCTTGGTGCAAAGAGTTACTGTACACAAGAGGCGGCTGCGGGCGTTGGCCTGTCATCTGCCATCGGAGGATGTGGAGTCAAGCAGATCGACCTTGTGAATGCCTACTCAACACTTGGACGCTCTGGCATCTACAAGCCATCAACTATGGTACTTGAGGTAAAAAATAGCAGTAACGAGACGATTAAAAAGTGGAAAGATGACAGCAAGCAAGTGCTCGACCCACAGATCGCCTACATTCTTGCCGATATTCTGTCAGATCCAGACGCTCGTGCTTCACTGCATGGTCGCTACCCTCTCGGACTCTACGTTGATGGAGTTCAGACTGCGGGCAAAACAGGAACATCAGACAAAGATAGCCGTCCAAAAGACCTATGGATTATGAATTTCAGCCCAACCCTTACGATGGGACTATGGCTCGGCAACTCTGACACCAGTACGATTCGCACCTCAAACTCAGTATTAGGCGGCAGCGTTGTCAGCAACGTGTTGTCTTACACCTACAAGGACGTATATGCATCTGAGGGTAAGTGGAAGCCGGGTGACTGGTTCCAACGCCCCGATGGCATTCAACAGCAAGGTCGCGAACTGTATCCATCGTGGTGGAATAAAAATCAAGGCCAAACTAAGCAAAAACTCACCTTTGACCGAGTTTCAAAATTCAAGGCAACAAGTTGTACTCCAGAAGCTGCCAAAATTGAAATTGAAGTCCTTAAAAGCATCGACCCTGTTACGAAGAAAGAGGTGTTCATTGCACCTGATGGGTACGATGCAAATAAAGATGATGACAAGCATGATTGTAACGACCCCAAACCTGGGGTAACTATCAGTGGATACTCGTCCTCAGGCAGTGGAACTGTATCATTCACTATAAGCCAAGGAAAATTCCCGCTGCGCAACATTGAGGTCCTTGTTAACGGCAAGTCGCGCGGCAGCGTGTCAGGGAATGCTTCTTCAGCAGTAGTTGGGTCATTAGACTCGGGTGACAAGATTACTATTATCGTGAGCGATGAAGGCTATTACACTACACCATCATCCCCTTATACAGTAAACTAATCTCGTTGGTTATTCACCAGCTCGATCAAGCGAGACTCATTGTCTCGCTTTTTTGATGATGGCTTTTGTCCATCACGATGCGGAGAACGAGAGCGACGAGGCTGATTATTTTTCGGTTTTGGTTCGTCGTCTTTCTTAATCTCAGCTACTTGATCCAATGGTTTTGGCTGCATACGACGACCCTTACTCTTTACGGGGGTTTGACGTGAAGAAGCCTGCTTTGGCATCTCAACAAGCTTGGCAAACATCATCTTACCAGCAGCCGTCTGGAGACTACGAATAATCTCAACTTCAACGACAGATCCAATCTTTGTCTTAGCCTGTTCGACAACCACCATTGTACCGTCGGCAAGATGTCCAACTGCTTGGGTATTGTCGTTGCCTTTTGTAGTTAGTGCTAGCGTTACCTTCTCGCCTGGTAAATATGCCATACGAAGGCTCATCGCAAGATCATTGACATTTAAAACTGGAATCTTCTCAACCTGCGCAACCTTGTTAAGGTTATAATCAATCGTACAGACTGCACCGCCATGTTGCTTGGCAAGTTTTAGTAGACGCTCGTCAACACCCTCTTCGGCACGACTGCCGTCCTGAAAAATCTCAACCTTTACCGTATCTAGCGCCTGCAATTCACGCACGATATCTAGACCGTGTCTCGCACGGGCACGCTTTTCGCTGTCGGCGTTATCCGCCAAAAATTGTAATTCACCAATCACACTGCGTGGAATCATCAGCGCGTCAGAGATAAATCCAGATTGTGCCACTGCAATAATGCGCCCGTCAATTAGCACCGATGTATCGACAAATATCGGTCGCCCTGCGCGAACCTTACCACCTAAGGTATGTGGTGTTTTTGTTAGTATGTAGGTTAATTCTGCCAAAATAAGCAGTAATAAAATAATGGTTAATGTATCCATAATGTTTCTCCGGACTACTTGACGTAGTCGATCAAGGCTTGACGAATATCGCCAACACCAGTAATAAATTTATTTTTTGCCGAGCTTTGCGGGGCAACTGCATGCGTAAACCCAAGCTTTTTTGCCTCAGCGACGCGCTTGTCAACACCGACAACACTGCGCACTTCACCACCAAGACCTACTTCACCAAAGACGACTGTACCCTCATCTACTTTGCGCCCTGCCGCCGCACTGGCAATCGCCATACAAATCGCAAGGTCAGCTGCCTGGTCTTGCAGCTTCAGGCCACCGACAACGTTTACATAGATATCTTTATCCGATAAGTTCAATTTTGTTCGCCGTTCTAATACGGCGATGAGAAGATTGAGTCGGTTCAGGTCAAAACCCGAAGCTGTACGTTTAGGATACCCGAAATTTGTCGAATTTACAAGTGCTTGGATTTCCACTAGTAGCGGACGCGTTCCTTCTAGTGTTGCCAGTACCACAGATCCATCAGCGTTCTGACGCTCAGCCAACAGTGCCGCCGAAGGATTCTCAACCACACGGAGACCTTCCTCATACATCTCGAATATTGCTGCCTCGGCAGTCGAACCGTAACGATTCTTAATAGCACGAACTACCTTAAATCCACCATAGCGATCACCTTCAAACTGCAATACCACATCGACTAAATGTTCAAGAACCTTAGGGCCAGCAATGCTACCTTCTTTTGTGACATGCCCAACCAATATCACTGCCGCGCCAGCTTCTTTAGCAGCACGAATGATAACATTGCTACTGTTAGTAATCTGACTGACCGTACCAGGTGCACTCGTGATTTCTTCCAACCCCAGCGTCTGAATCGAATCAATAATCACGAGTTTATGTGCGCCCGCGCGAATAGTCGCCGCAATATCATCAGCACTGGTACTAGCAACAAAGCTCAGCTGCTCACTGTCATTAGCGCCCAAACGCTCAGCCCGCAAGCGAACTTGATTGGCAGACTCCTCACCACTGACATACAGTGTCGGCTCGTCTTTTGCAATTGCTGCCGTTATTTGCAGCAACAAGGTGCTTTTACCAATTCCGGGCTGCCCCGCTAGCAGAATTACCCCACCCGGCAAGATGCCACCGCCTAAAACTGTATCAAGGTCATTGATGCCCGTACTGAGACGTTTGATGCTATCCTCGGCACTAATCGACCGTAGCGTACGGGCCTCTAGTATCTTACCACTCGTGCGGGCACGCGCCACAACAGACTTACCAGTATCTAAGGTTTGTTCGACGAGCGAATTCCACTCATCACAGTTCTCGCATTTACCCGTCCACTTGCCGTAGACAGCTCCACAGTGTTGACAGACAAATTGTGTTTTTACTTTTGCCATTCTTACTCTAGTGTATCCTATTTAGCCGCGCTCTGCGGTGATTTTAGGCTATCCATACTATCCGTTAACGTTTCCGAACGTATGACAAGCTTGTTATATTCCTGAACTTTCTGCTGATACTCATCTTGACGCCGCGCCAATGCTGCTTCATCTTGCCGTAATTGCGCGCGTCGTGCCATCAGCGAAGCTTGCGTCTGGTTATACAGTCGTACCGCCTCACCATTCGTATTATCAACGCTTGTTGCCCTGTCGTTGTGTGCCAATATCTCAGCCTCTAGCCCAGCAACAGCCGCATTATGTGCCGTAATATCAGCGTTCAGTGCTTCAAGTAATGTTGCAATTTCCCGGCGCAGTGACTCAGACTGACTTTTCAACGTATTAAAGATTGCCGCGTACTTTCCATGGAGCGACACGACCGATTGACGATCGGTAAAATAACGCGCGTAGTGCTGCTCGAGAACATCATCCAACATTGTGATTTCTGTCGCTAATATGCTGTGTAGCTCATTGATACGTTCGCCCGGCTGCTGTCGATCATAGTAGGCCATTCGCTCTTCCAACTCATCTGTCTTGACCCGATCATAGACCTTCTCAAGATGTGTCTGGAGGCGCTCTTTTTCGCGTTCACCAAGACGGCTCCATGCCGCGTGTAACATCTCATGTGCCGCCGTTACCTCAGTAATTCCGTCGAGGTCTACATTTTCAACATGATAAAGATAGATATTCGCCCCATCAAAACACCCCAAGATTGCCGCAGAAGTCTCCTGACGGGCACATTGATTATTAAACTCAGAGGCATCACTGATCAAGGGACGTGAGGCATAAAAAAGAAATTTTCCTTCCTCACTCATGCCAGCACGTTCTGGAATTGCCGCAACCTCAGCAGTTGGCGTAAATGACTGCACAATTCGCCAGTCCTGAAGATACTGTCGGTTCAACCATATCCACCCAGCACCTATCACGACCATCATGATGGCCACAACTAAAACGCTACGTTTCGCGAATGACATCAATCACTACCTCACCTTTTTCGGCCCGCGCCACAACTACATCACCAGATTCGTACGACCCTGCCAAAATACCATCGGCAATCAAATGTTCGAGATCGTCTTGAATTGCCCGGCGCAGCGGTCGCGCGCCGTTTATCTCGTCATAGCCCTTTTGAATCAGCAGCCGCTTGGCCGAAGGCTTAACGATGAGACGAATGCCCTTTCGTATAATTCGATTCTGCAGCTCGCTGATTAAATTATCAAAAATCTTTCCCACTTCCTTCTTTGTGAGCGCGCGGAAGGTAATGATCGCATCGAATCGATTAATCAATTCTGGCCGCATCATTCGCTGTAATGCTTCGCGCGCTGCGGCTGCATTTTTGGCATGCTCGGCATCAATCTTCCTATCATCAGCTTTGGTCGTCGCATGAAACCCAAGGCTTGCCTCTTTGCGCATCTTATCTGCACCGAGGTTACTGGTCAGAATGACAATTGTGTTACTAAAGTTGACCTTACGACCCTTAGCATCGGTCAACGTTCCATCCTCAAGTAACTGTAACAGCAGTTGGAATACTTCGGGATGCGCCTTTTCGATCTCATCAAACAGCACCACGCTGTATGGCTGGCGACGAATCTTGTCCGTTAACTGTCCGCCATCATCATACCCGACATATCCCGCCGGTGCGCCCAGTAGGCGCGACGTATTGTGCCGCTCACCAAATTCACTCATGTCGATCTTAATCAGCGCGTCCTCACTGCCAAAGACTTCACGTGCCAGCACCTTGGCAAGTTCCGTCTTGCCAACACCGGTTGGACCCATAAAGACAAATGATCCGATGGGACGTTTAGCGCTTGCCACACCACTACGACTGCGTCGCACTGCCTTTGCCACCTTTTCTAGAGCTTCATGCTGACCAATAACATACTTGCCCAGATGTCTTTCTAGCTGACGCAGCATTGTTGCCTCAGATCGCTGGACACGCGAAACGGGAATACCCGTCATAGTCGCGATGGCATGCGCAATATCATCGTCAGTTAGCACAATTGGCGACTTCTTTTCAAAGGCTTCTTTCGTTTCAACTAGCTTATCATTCAGCTGACTGATACGTGTCTTATAGAGCGCTGCACGCTCGTAATCTTCGGCTACAACCGCGTCCTCCATCTTTTCATTCAGGTTTTTGAGCTGCTTCATATAGTCACGAACTTTGCTTGGCTTACGGCCTGACCGTACGCGCACTAACGAAGATGCTTCGTCGATAATATCGATTGCCTTGTCCGGCATGAACCGCTCGGATACGTAGCGATCAGCCATATACACTGCGTGCTCGATCACCTCATCACCCAAAGTGACGCCATGATGCCCCTCATAATGACCGCGGAGACCTTTCAGAATAGCAATCGTATCTTTAAGGCTTGGCTCGGGTACAACAATTGATTGAAATCGTCGGTCAAGAGCAGCATCTTTTTCGATATGCTTGCGATATTCATCCAGTGTGGTTGCGCCTATTAATCGCAACTCGCCACGTGCCAATGCGGGCTTTAACATATTTGCCGCGTCCAACGCACCTTCTGCGGCACCCGCACCAACCAATAGATGTAACTCATCAATAAAGACAATGGTATTCTTTTGCTGGCGCAGTTCCGTCGTCACCTTCTTTAGACGCTCCTCAAATTCACCGCGATATTTTGTTCCAGCAATCATAGCCGTTAGATCCAGTTGCACGATTCGCTTGTCGAGAAGGTAATCTGGTACGTCTTCGTGCACAATACGTTGCGCTAAACCTTCAACTATCGCCGTTTTACCAACACCAGGCTCACCAATTAACACTGGGTTATTTTTAGTGCGACGACTAAGAATAGTTATGAGCCGTTCAATCTGCACATCACGACCTACGACAGGATCCAATTCACCTGCTTTAGCACATGCCGTTAGATCAATGCCGAATACATCCAACGCACCGCTATTTTTCTTGCGCTGTTGCGTTGCTGCGTCTATCGCCGGATTATGTAGACCACTCGTATGACGGTCAAAGAATTCTTCCAACTCGCCTGTCAGCTCGGCGACATTGACATTCATATCGCGCAGCAGTACCGTTGCACGAGCATTCTTTTGACTAAGGATGCTGTAAAGAATATGTTCTGTACCGAGATAATCCTGGTGGAACTCTTGGGCGATCTCCCAGCTCATTTTGAGCGTCAGCTTAGCGGTTTCAGACAGCCCCTTGGCGCCTGAGTCGATCACAAGCGTGCGTGGTGTCATATTCAGTGCTATCTCAGCCCGATCTAACGTTACGCCAGCGTCCGCCAACAATTTAGCACCGACCGACGACCCTTGAGCTAAGACACCCAAGAGAAGGTGCTCGGTGCCGATATACGCACTACCATACCCTTGAGCAATCGAACCGGCATGCTGCAGGCTTATCCGAGCATTCTCGGTAAGATGAGTAATAAATTCCGCAAAATCATCTGCCATATACCTATTGTCTCGCCTCCTTATATGTAACGCAAGTGCTACACGCCATAACTACCCTGCTAGTATAAACATTATTAGCACTCAGGTCAAGTGAGTGCTAATTACCAGTGGTCAGCCTACAGCATGCAGCGTAGCGCGTGACCCTGATTCTTATCTGCCGCGCTATCAGGAGCAAAGCTACCCTCATAACTATAGGTGCTTCCCCATAGTATTTTTTGTGAAGTGGCGGTTCTCTGCTCTGACGTATGGTAGGATGCTATAACTCCGGGTTCAAAACGCACAATATAGCTCGCTCCCCATGCACCCGCATATTGCATGAGCCAAGTGTTACGCATGCCCTCGTCATTCGAGTTTGACCCGTTATTGACGGTATTATTCAATAGCACGAAGTCACCAGCCGTAGGCAATCTCCATCCAGCCGGACAGATAGAAATAGATGGGTTGGGAGCTGGCGTCGTAGCATTCGCACATGCCGCCGTCGCCTGTCCGCCCATTGCTGCACACCAGTTATAGTAATACCCGTACTGGGGGTTCGTCACCCCTCCATCGGTTGATGTAGAAGGGCTAACCGATCCAACGGTGGGATTCGCACCAGAGGGAATATAATACTTCGCAACCGTATAGGTTCTTTCCGTGTCTGCAGAGCCGTTAGATAGAGCCTTGGCGTCGCCGTGCGTATTAGCACCACCGCCCGCGTAAGACAAGTTTGTCAGCATCCAACACTTACCATCAGTAAGCTTCTGAATCCAATACGTATGATTATCCCTCGCATCTACCACTCTCGTTCGCGTAGAGGGACAGTTGGCACTCGTAATGGTTTGCATGGTTGTGCCATCGGCAATATTGCCATTACTAGCGCCACCTCCCGATGGTACTGTATGTCCAGAGCAGGCGCCTTTTTGTGGTGTGGTGTCGGAATTACTGACATGATACGATGGAACACCAGGACGCTCATTATAGATAGTCAGGCAATATCCTCCAGCGGTGGCATCATATATTGCACTGTTGCCACGTGACAGCCCGACACCACCGCCGCTATCAGCCTGATCGAGTGATGAAGGATAGGTACCACTTAGCGCCTTATCAACACCCAATAACTTTGCGATACTTGAAATATCTGACTGAACCGTTGCTTCGGCAGCACGATTTTGATAACCTCTATAGCCAACGACGGCAAGTGTCGCCAAGATACCAATAACTACAATAACCACCACCAACTCAACGACCGTAAACGCTGCAGACATTTTACGCGGTTGATGAATCTCACGGCGAGAAAAGGATGCGTGCATAATGCTTATAGTATACCCCCCTCCGAGGGTAAATAACAAGTGAAAAATGATCGACCCTCCGACGGGTCGATCATTTCACAAAAAGTAGATACCGTATGATTATTCTGCTGATTCTTCAATTGCAGAGAAGAGATCGTCTTCGATATTCTTCTTCGGTTTTGGCTCCGTCTTTTCAGGGACTGCTGTTTCAATATCCAGTTCGTAACCCGTCAAACGACTCGCAAGACGAACATTCTGCCCAGCGCGACCGATTGCAATTGATTGCTGGTCTTCGGCGACAAACACCTTGGCACGCTTGGCCTCTTCATCAATTTCAACCTTAGCAACCTCAGCTGGAGATAGTGCGTTTTTGATGAACTGTACTGGCTCTTCATCGAAAGTAATGATGTCAATCTTTTCTTGATCACCAATTTCATTCATGACAGCCTGAACACGCGTACCGTGACCACCCACGAAGGTGCCGACCGGATCAACACCAGGTACCGTACTAGCAACCGCCAACTTCGTACGACGGCCTGCTTCGCGGGCAATTGCCTTAATCTCAACAGCGCCAGTTTCGATCTCAGGCACTTCCTGGCGGAAAAGATATTCAACAAATGCTTCGTTGCCACGGCTCAGAATCAGCTGCGGGCCGCGGTTATCACGTTCGATATCCTTGATAAACACCTTGATGCGGCTACCGATACTGTAAAATTCACCTTGAATTTGCTCACTTTGTGGAATAATACCCACCGCCTTACCAAGCTCAACACGAACAACGCGTGGCTCGACACGCTGGACAGTACCGTTAACCACCGTGCCAATCTTATCTTCATACTCAGCCAACACCACCTCACGCTCAGCTTCACGCAAACGCTGCAGAACGACCTGCTTGGCCGTTTGTGCGGCCACACGTCCAAAGCTCTTCACCTCGTACTTCTCTTCCATAATGTCGCCAACGACAGCGTCCTTCTTTACCTTCTTGGCATCTTCAAGGCTGATCTCAACCGCATCGCTACCAACAATCTCAACAACTTCACGTGCGACAAATACATCTGCAGTACCGCTGTTAACATTTAGTTCAGCACGAACCTCTTGGTCGCGCTCGCCATTGTCGCGGCGCCATGCTGCAGCAATGGCTTGTTCGATAACACTAAGAACCACCTCTTCTGGCAGGTTCTTCTCTTCGGCAATAGTACGAACTGCAAGCGTCAACTGCTTTAAGTTAATCTCATCCATAATTATTTCCTTTCTTATAGTCTGTTATGCAAAAGTCCGACCTTGGCGGCCGGACATCTTACATACATTATAACACGTCGCTACTATTCACCGCAAGCGGGTTAATAGTCATAGTCGTAACCATCGTAAATATCTTGAAGGCAATCAGAATATGCAGACATATCCTCGGTCTTTTTATATTCATCGTAGCATGTCGAATATGAGCTATTCGACGAAGAATTTTTACGTTCAGATGAACCAGTATCTGTACGATCGGACGAACCTGAATCATCACGATCTGATGAACTGCTCGAGTCGCGTGACTCACTGGTCGACGGTGTGTAGCGGCTGCTTTTGCTGTGAGATTTTACAATCACCGCGACAAGGCCAAGCACCAACACAACCGATGTTGCAATAAGCAGAACAGTCGCAAGTAACGTGCCGACCCTTTGCTTGCCAACCAGCTTTACCAGATACCATGAGACAAAGACAAAAAGGCCTGTTGAGATAAGCAAAGGAAGGAAGTCGTATAGATAGGTTGGCCCAACGCTGAGACCCTTCTGAATCGTGAGCAATGGCGTCAAACCAACCGCAACGGTAGTTCCACCAAGAATGAGCGTCTTAACAATCGCGATTGCCGCACCAGCTTGCGCGATGCCTTTATATTCATCACTCTCCAGGGCGTCATTTGATCGTCGGAAGAGCACCAATGCAAGACTTGCAAAAAGCACCGCCAAAAGTGATGTGACGACGATCCCTCCATATCCACTCAAATGCGTTACGGCAATACTCGTGAAGAAGTCGTAGTCATGGAGACGACCGCCAAATGCCTTGATCGTTCCTGCCAGCGCATCAATGAATAGCCATGCAGATGCAAGCACTGAGAAGATTGCTAATCCAAGCTCCATTGCAGGATGCACTGCCTTCTTTGGTGGACGCGGTGCATATACTGGTTGCTGATAATACTGCTGCACAGGTTGCTGTGGCGCTGTCTCAACTGGTACTGGAGCAACGGGCGTTGGTGCCTCAGTCGCCTGTACCGTCCCTTTAGTTTTTGCCATATTTACCTCCTCGTTAGTTATTGTCATTGTATCATATCAACGTGGTCAATAGGACTTGTTTGATTTGGACACGCACGCAATACACGAAGTATCGCTTCCTTTTCGGCAGGTGTCACCCATAGTGTATATTTTTTCTTTACGACAATCTGTCGTGCAACATATTGACAGCGGAATGATTTATTCGACGGCAACCATGAAGCCGCATCACTGTCGGATTTTTGCTGATTCGCCGCACCATCGACAGCCAAAAGATTAAGTGGGTCATTTGCAAGCGCAACCCGCTGGATATCCGTCAAACCTTGGGCACCCGTCTGCCACGCGTTGCTGAGTGCCACGACATGATCAATCTGCACTGACTGGCTTGTCTGAGGTCCGCGCACAAACTCGATCACCGTGTCCGTATATGGGTCATGCAATACACCTGAAACTACCCGACAGTTTTCATCAGTTACCGCATTCGTCATGTCTCGATATAATATCGTGTTTCTTGTATCACACCCCGAATTATTTGACCAACCATTACCAAATTGCGTCCTAGCATACCCCGTTTTCGGTGCTCGGCCTTTTACTTCCAGTGTCTCAAGAATGTGAGTAGCGTTATCTGTAGTCGTCTGTACCCCCTGGATACCAGCCGGCTCTATCGGTGCTTGCTGCCACAAATCGGGTGAACCCGCAATCACAGCACCAAAAATTACTAATGATACAATGACGGTAATGAGACGCCTACGGCGAAGTTTTTTCATACATCTAGTATACTAGAAGGATATGACTAATGTATCTCGCCTCATCAACACCTTTACACCAACTCACTATGATCTCTCTCTAACGATTGATCGCGAAAATCGCGCGTTTCGTGGCGTTGCGACTATTAACGGTTCACTAGTGAGAGATAGCAGCTACATCCCCCTCCACACCCAAGAACTCACCGTCACGAACACCCTTATTGACGGTAAGGCTGCTCAATTTACGATTGAAAAGGGCGGTGAGTTGCGCGTCAGCCAACCCTCGCTTGCCACAGGTGAGCACATCACGGTCATCGAGTTTGAAGGCATGATTACTGACGCCATGCATGGCATGTATCCTTGCTATTTCGAGCATGATGGCACAAAAAAGGAGCTGATTGCGACGCAGTTTGAAAGTCACCACGCCCGCGAAGTCTTTCCTTGTGTTGACGAACCTGAAGCAAAAGCCACGTTTGACGTCACATTGACAACCGATCAAGGCATCGAAGTCCTCGGTAATATGCCGATTGATTGGCAGCGCACCGAGAATAACCAATTAGTTACTGCATTCCAGACAACGCCCCGCATGAGTACCTATCTACTGGCATGGGTAGTTGGTGAAATGCACCGAAAAACAGCAAAAACCAAAAATGATGTCGAAGTTAGTGTCTGGGCGACGCCCGCACAACCTGCCGCGGCACTTGATTTCCCATTGGAAGTTGCCGTTCGCGCCATTGAATTTTACGAAGAATATTACGGCGTCGCCTATCCACTACCAAAAGCCGATCACGTTGCCCTCCCCGACTTTTCATCTGGTGCCATGGAAAACTGGGGATTAATCACCTATCGAGAGATTGCCCTGCTGGCTGATCCTGCAACCACCAGTGTCAGTAACCGCCAATACGTTGCAACAGTGATCGCACACGAACTGGCGCACCAATGGTTCGGCAACCTCGTTACCATGAAATGGTGGAATAATTTATGGCTGAACGAAAGTTTTGCCAATATGATGGAATATGTCGCCGTTGACGCACTCTACCCACAATGGAATATCTGGCTCGATCAAGCATCAAATGAAAATGTCATGGCACTACGCCGTGATGCAATAGATGGCGTACAAGCCGTGCAGGTTGATGTTAATCATCCTGATGAAATTAGTACATTGTTTGATGGCGCGATTGTGTATGCCAAAGGTGGACGATTGTTGCGTATGCTGCAATCATACGTCGGCGAAGAAGCGTTCCGTAAGGGCCTGACTGATTACTTTACAAAGTTTGCCTACCAGAACACCGAGGGCAATGACCTGTGGGATGCCATTTCGCACGCTAGCGGTAAAGACATTACAGGACTCATGAATACGTGGATCTCACAATCAGGCTATCCAATCGTCCACGTCAGTCGTGACAGTGACTCCATTACGCTGCGTCAAGAACAGTTCTTTATCGGCGACCATGAACCATCCGATAAACTGTGGCCAATCCCCCTGGCTTCAACATCCACTGATATTCCAGAACTCATGAATACACGTGAAGTTACTGTACCTGCTATGAACACCTCAACCCTATTAATGAACCACGATGCAACGACACACTATCTACCGCATTACAATCAAACTTTAACCGATGAATTACTGATTGCAATTCGTGCGGGCGACGTCAGTGAAATTGATCGCTTGTCATACCTCAACGATGTCATTTTATTGGCACGCGCCGGTGTTATGACCACTGCCGAACTGCTGCCGATCATCAAGGCTTTTGCAAATGAAACAAGTGAGCCAGTCTGGGGACTCATTGCTATGACACTGGCTGAACTGCGCAAATTCGTCGAGGACAGTAAGGAAGCCGAGACAGCCCTTCGCATCCTCTCTGCAAATGTCGCCCGCGCGCAGTATCAGCGACTTGGTTGGAAGCAGCAACCAGGCGAGCCCGAAGGTGACACAAAACTCCGCGGTCTCGTTATTAGCCTCATGATCTACGGCGAGGACACTGATGCACTACGCATCGCCAAAGACCTATACGATAACTCACCTATTGAATCCCTTGACCCCGAGCTGCGATCAGTCATTTTATCAAGTGTTGTTCGTCATGATCAGACTGGTCAGATTGTTAATGATCTGCTGAAGCTCTATACCTCAACCCAAAATGCAGAACTGGCGCTCGATATCTGCAGCGGCATCACCTCAACGCGAGACGCCACGAAGATAGACCTACTGCTCGAATCAATCAAGAATTCCGATATTGTCCGTCCCCAGGACGTGGCAAGGTGGTTTGTGTACCTCATTCGCGGACGCGACGCTCGTGCCAAAACATGGCAGTGGCTACAAGATAACTGGGGCTGGATCGAAACAACATTCGGTGGAGATAAAAGCTATGACGATTATCCACGCTATGCCGCCACTGGCCTCATGACCGAGCGGCAATTGGCCGAATACATCGAATTCTTTACACCGAAACAAACAATCCCCGCCCTTTCGCGCGTTATTTCACTAGGTATTACCGAGATTTCTGCACGCGTTGACGTAATCAAGCGAGACAAAGACGGCGTTATTACTGCACTCGTCTCTAAAGCGTAATATGGCACTTTATCCACCCGAGCTCATCAATATCCTCAAAAATGGAGAAATTGCCATTATTCGGACGGATACAATTTATGGCATTGTTGGTCGCGCCAACAATCAGGCAACGGTCGAACGTATCTTCCATATCAAAGGTCGTGCGCCAGAAAAGTCTCCGATTATCCTAATTAGCGACCCATCAGAGATGCTCGACACCTACGATATACCTACGCTAAGAGCACTACAATCATATTGGCCGGGGCCGAATAGCATCATCCTCCCTAGCGAAAATGGACCAGCCTGGATCACGCGGGGCAATAAATCAATTGCTTATCGCTTGCCATCAGACACCGCACTGCAGGCGCTCATTCGTGAAGTTGGCCCGCTGGCGGCACCCAGTGCCAACCCAGAAGGCCTGCCACCCGCGGAGACAATTGAGCAAGCAAAGCAGTATTTTGGCGACGCTGTTGATTATTACCATGACGGCGGAATCATCAACAACCTCGCACCATCCTCATTATTCCGTTATGACAACGACGCCTTCGTGCAATTACGATAAAAAGAACTCCCTTTCAGGGAGCTATTGTATTCATTGAATGTAACAAGCTACAGAGAGTGACCGGGCATTCGCCCGCAGCAGAGCCTCAATGGATGAGGGTGCTGCGGGCGAAGCCGCATGGTCAGCCGCGCGCCATCATGCTGGGGAACCCGGCCATGATGCCGCTGCCGTCGCCGAAGCCCGCCGGCATGAAGTCACCGGTGGCGGTGGCATCGGAGGCGCCACCGAACAGGGTCTCGAACAGCGGACCGAACTGAGCCGCCATGCGCTCGCCGGCCATCCGGCCAGCCTCCTGCATGAGCTCGTTGATCTGGGTCCGGATCTGCGCGATGGACAGATCGTAGTTGGCGATGTCGAGCTGCGCGTGCGCGAGGTTGCGCTTCAGGCGCGCCATCTCGACGAGGTCGCCATCGTCGGTCTTCGTCAGGTCGCAGATGCGGCCGTTCAGCGCGATGATGCGCTTCTCGACGCCGAGGATCAGCCCTTCGATGCCGTGGATCGCGATCTCCTTGTTGATGATCTGGATCTTCAGGTCGGTGTTGCACATAGTGGCAACCTTTCTCCTTAGTCGGATGTGTCGAGCGGTCGCTCGGTGTGGCACACCCTAAAAGGGCACTCGGCACAACTTTTCGCTGTCATGCATACTGCCCCTTCAGGGTGTTCTCTGTAGCTTGTTAAGGGAGTGCTTTTGCACTCATAGTTTAATTATATCATTTATATGTAATTAAGTCAATATTATTCTATTATTTTTATCCATCCTTCCAGTGCGAAATGCTTTCCTGTTACTGCTGCTGCCGCTAGTACCACACTACCGCCACCCAAGTGTCCCGACAAATATAATTCAACCGCGAATCTCATCTGACGCTGTTTTTTAGGAGTAATCGCCGTCAAACCATCACCATATTTGGCATTTTTACGATATTTTACCTCCGTAAAATATATCGTATCGTCCTTTCGTGACACGATATCAATCTCGCAAAACTTCGTCCGCCAATTGCGTTCGATAACTTCGTGACCCTCGCCTCGTAGATACTCTGCAACAACATTTTCCGCCTTGTCACCAATAGATTTCGTCGTCGTGGCAGAGCCGTCTGCCGACGACACCTTTTTTGAGATCCTGCCCCTTTTAGGCTGAGCCGTGCGAGATTCCCGAGATTTATCTCGAGATTCTCGTGCGCTCACCGGGATCTCAGAAAAGCGTGTGTCGGCAGACGGCGAACGTATAGTGGTATACTTCTGTAGCGGCGCAAAACTCAGCCGATGCTCGCCTATTACGCCGTGCTTCTCGATTGCCTCGCGATGCCTTGCTACACCATAACCTGCGTGCGAACCGAATCCATACGTTGGATATTTCTCACCTAATTTCGTCATGTATCTATCTCGCTCGACCTTAGCGATAATCGACGCCGCACTGACGCTTGGTATCAGTAAATCTGCCTTTGGCATGGTCTGTACATATCTTCCCTTGCCTGTATCTATGAGAAAGTTAACCGTTCCATCTATAATAATCTCGCTATACGGCACCGTAACCTGCTGTACCGCACGTCGCGAGGCCAACCGTAAGGCGGCACTCATACCAATCTCATCCAGCTCGCGTGCGCTCACCCAGCCACTGGCGTATGCAACTGCCTTATTAGTAATTTCACTATACAGTGCCTCACGTTTTTTCTTGCTGAGTTTTTTACTATCCGTCAACCCCTCAATCTGGACGCCGCCTAGCACAACGGCACCAACCACCAACGGCCCTGCCCAGGGCCCACGACCCGCTTCATCTATTCCAAGAATCATATCCTTATTGTACACAAAAGCGCCCCAATCGGGGCGCCAAGTATGCAAGTATATCACTATACCTTAGAAACAGATACAATCTTAAATGTTGCAGTTTTTAACGACTCATACTTATCACTCTGAACAAGTGTGAATGCCTCAAAATCTTGCGATTGCCCTGCATTTAAGTCGTTCGCGTAAATTGTGTCATCGGCTAAGCGCTTACCGTCTGCATCAACTGCCTCAATCTGAATGCTAAATGACTTCTTTTTACTCATCTTGTTATTTACACTAACCACTAATTTTGAGCTTTGCAACCCATATTCACTTTCAATAACCTCAAATTGGCCTAGGTCAACTTGAACATCATTCTTAAGAATATCTTCTGTGTTATTGCCTGACATATCGTCAGCTGTTTTACTGATCTCATCACCGACTTTTTCTAATGCATCACCGACTGATTTCTGCATCGCAAGCGTAGTTCCCATTGAGGCGACTGCCAGCACAAACGCAGCTACCGCTGTTGCAATACTCTTCTTTTTTACTAGCGCAACGATTGCAAATATTAACGCAAGTGCGCCAAGTACGAATGCCGCATTATTAATAATTGGGATAAATGATAGTACAACACCAATAATACCCAACACCAGGGCAGCTGTTGCAAACCCGCTCTTACTGTTTATATCCTTACCCATACTGAGTTCCCTCCATTTTTGCTGCCATAAAAAAGGACAGCCATTACTATTTGGCTGTCTACACCTAGAACAAAGAATCACTTCCGTGCTCATGCAATGGCTGCCCATTCATTCACGTAAATGATTCAAAGCTCACGCTTTATTCTAGATGTAGACATTTTCATTGTACCATAGAAAAACCACCTCTCATGCGAGGTGGTCGATCTTTTCCTTAAGGCAGGGTGGTTATTCTGCTTTTTTTTCAGGCTCAGCTTCAGCTGGCGCCTCTTCAGCAACTTCTACAGGTGCTTCTTCAAGCGTATTCACCGCCTCGCGGTCAAAGCCAACGGCTGTAAGACGTGCACTCTTACCGCTGCGATTACGCAGGTATGAAAGAAAGTTACGGCGAACCTTAGCGCGACGTACAATTTCTATCTTTTCAACCAATGGACTGTGTAGAAGGAATGACTTCTCAACACCAACACCAGATGCAATCTTGCGAACGGTGATGCGGCTTGTGTGCTGATTCTTGTTATCCGTACGAATAACGACACCTTCAAATACCTGGACACGCTCTTTGTTGCCTTCTTTAATTTTCTGGTGGACACGAACGGTATCACCGCTACGAGCATCAACAACTGAATGTTTCTTCTGCTCATCATTTACCTTTTGAATAAGTGCAAAACTCATACTATTTACCTCTGATTAGTGCCATTGTTTGATCTTGGCTGGCCACGCAGTTGTATCCCTGCGGCTCCACACCGTTCAAACGAGGCGATTACTATATACAATCAATCGCTGATTATAGCACAAAACTGCTTTGATTAAAAGGTTAAATAACGCGATTAACTTCTTCTAACGTTGTGTCACCGCGAAGCGCCGCCAGAACACCCTGTTCGAGCAGCGTCAACATACCGTTATCTCGCGCAATCTTCTCAATCGCCTCGGCATGAACATCGACAACATCTCCACGCAAAAATGCCTGAATTGGCTCGGTTACGACCAATTGCTCAATAATCACAATGCGACCCTTATATCCAAATGGTGAGTCGTCGGTCTTAACTGGGCGATATAGCTTGAAATTATCAAAATCAGGCTTTTCAACATGATCTGGCAAATCCTTCAGAATTTCTTGCACCCATTTACGTGTTGATGGATCGGGATCGTAGGCCTCTTTATTATCGTCCAACTTACGCACCAGCCTCTGTGCCATCACCATACGAATTGCCGTACTAAAGATAGGGTTAACACCAATAAGATCTATCATGCGGCTAAATGCCGTTGAAGTCGAGTTGGCGTGAAAGCTTGATAATACAAGGTGGCCGGTAATTGACGCCTGAATCGCCGTCTTTGCCGTGTCGGCATCACGAATCTCACCAACCATCACGACATCCGGATCAAGACGCAGTACGCTACGCAGGCCATCGGCAAAGTGTTGGCCACCCGTTGTATCAATCGGGATCTGCGCAATGCCGCCAATGCCGTACTCAATCGGATCCTCTAGGGTGATAATCTTACGGTCACTGGTGTTAAGCGCGTTAATCATACTGTACAATGTCGTCGACTTACCAGAACCAGTTGGACCAACCATAAGGAGCATTCCGCGTGGGTGGCTGACAATTTCATTGATTTCCTGACGTTCGCGGTCTTGGATACCCAAAAGATCAAGGTTCAACATCGACTCGTCAAAGTTGAAGAGTCGCATTACAGCATCTTGTCCATACAGCGTTGGGACCGTCTCAACACGAATATTCAAAAGGTGCGTGGCACCATCACGGGTAATCTCGCGTTGCATATGGCCCGATTGCGGCGTACTAGCAGCCGATGATACACCGGCACGTGACGCTAATTCACCCATGATAATGCGATAGCGATCACGTTCGAGATCTGCCACAGGATGCAGTGTACCGTCAACACGCATACGCACACGGATATAAGTACGCTGATTTTCAATGTGAATATCGCTGGCACCTAGCTTATCGGCCTGATCCAGTAAAAAGTTAAACAACTCGTCAGTACCAACTGAATTCAGTGTTTGACTCACTGATGCCAATGTATCACTGTCGCCTTCGCTGGCGATCTTGATGTCATCATAGACCACCTTCTTTGGTGGGTCAAAACGCTCCATAAAGGCGCGGTACCCGCTGTTGCTAATCAGATAAAAGACAGCCGTCTGGCCAGATTCCGCATATTTTCGCTGGATCTCCTTAGGCACAGACTGCGGCGTCTGTGTCGTAATACCATACTGCCACGGCTCGGCCTCACTGCCAGGAATAAGAGGAATGATACGGCTCTTGTGCATCTCAGCAACTTCCAGCATATCGCGCGCCAATGGCAACGTCTCTTCAATGGGTCGCGTATCGAGATACTGTAACCCTAAAATTGCTGATCGCTTTGCGGTCGCCTCCTCGTCCTGCTCGCGCCGACGCTGTTGAATTTTATCTTCGTCCATATTGGCCTTATTATAGCGTAAAACGCAAGCGTTTTAAACTATTGTCCCTTTTGCCTCGTACTCTGCTATCATAAGTTGTACGTATGCCTGAAGTAATCGTTATCGCCCACAATATCCGATCAACTCACAATGTTGGTGCCTTCCTCCGTACCTGCGACGGCTTTGGCGTTAAAAAGTTTATTTTCAGCGGCTATACCCCCTACCCAACGCTAGAAGATGATACCCGCCTCCCTCACTTTGCCGACAAGATTACACGACAGATTCACAAGACTGCACTGGGCGCCGAGACAACTGTGCCATTTGAACGTCACGAGCTACCACCTCTGCAGCAATTAAAAGATGAAGGCTATACCATCGTTGGTCTCGAACAGGATGAGCGCTCAGTTATGCTGCCAGACTATCGAACCCCAAACAAGGTCGCCCTACTACTTGGCAACGAAATCGATGGCATCTACCCTGAATACCGTGACCAATGCGATGATCTCATCGAGATCCCGATGGAAGGGCAAAAGGAATCTTTTAATGTCAGCGTGGCGACCGGCATCGCCCTTTATCATCTCACCTCCGTAGGTGCAAGAGATTCTACTTAATTGCAACGCAGTCTTCGCCAAGCAATTTGACCAGTTCGTCAGTTAGTGTACCTTCTGCTTCGACATTAAACGGCAGTTTAATTGCTGACTTTTTATCTTCACCCAATACCAACACCACTTGGTCTATGCCCGGGAATTTTGCACAGAGTTGACGTAATGTTGTCAGCGCTGCATGATCATCGGTGTTCTTTACATGAATAAACATCTGTTTGGCAACCGGAATCTCGGGCGCAGGCAGTGATGTAGGTTGTGTGTCGGCCTTTTTAGCCACTGGCGTCTCGTTGGTAACATTAGTACCAGATTTTGCCGCCCTATACGCTGCAACGCGCGTCGCCTTCACCTTAGCGCTCATACGGGGCGCCTCCATCTTACGTCCGGTTGACTCATAGGTCTGCAATTCTTCGTCCGTTACCTCAATAATTTCGTCAGCGATGACACTGGCTTCACCGCGAAGGTTACCGTCTCGATCGCGCGCATTTACCTTGCCGGTGATACGAATCACTGCATCCTGTATCAACTTCGCGCCCACTTGCTCGTACAGATTCGGAAATACCACGATCTCAGTCTCGTTAGATTTGTCCTCGATCTTCACGAACGCCATCTTGGTACCAGACTTTGTAATAATTGAACGAACACTCGATATCAGACCACCAATTGTCACTTTTTTACCATCAATATCTTCATTAACGCGAGACAATGGAATTGTTTGCTCTTCAAAATATGCATCATAATTATCCAATGGATGCGAACTAATAAACAATCCCATCAGCTCTCGTTCCCATGTGAGGCGTTCTTTATCAGTATATTTGGTCGGCGCGTCAACCAGATTCATAGTTGACTGTACACCTGATGCACCAGAGTCTGCCAACATACCGAAGAGGTCAGTTTGTCCACTAAGGGCCTCTTTTTGCACCTTGCTTGCAAACGCCGTAATAGTATCGAGATTAAATAGCAGATCTGAACGATCACCGAAGCGATCGAATCCGCCCGATTTAACCAGCGACTCCCATGCCTTCCGGTTAAACTTTGAGGTCGAAACACGTTTTGCAAAATCCTCAATGCTCGTAAATTTGCCTTCAATATCACGTGTGCGCAAGATCTCCTCAACTGCGCCCGTACCAACGCCCTTGACCGCTGCCATCCCAAAGCGAATTTTACTCTCATCTGGCACTACTGCGAATTCGACGAATGATTCGTTAACATCAGGCGCCATGACTTCGATACCCATATGCTTGCACTCGGTGATCTCAATTGCCAGACGCTCGACATCATCGTGATCACTGGTCATCAGCGCAGCCATAAAGGCGTCAGGATAATGCGCCTTCAGGTACGCCGTCCAGTAGGCAATGAGGCCATAACACGCCGCGTGCGACTTGTTGAAACAGTAATTAGCAAATTCTTCCAGCTGATCCCAAAAAAGCTCAGCAATTTCTTTTTTGGCACTACTCGTCTTGATTGCACCATCGACAAAATCAACCTTCACCTTGCGCATCAGATCAATGTTCTTTTTACCCACCGCCTTACGCAATGTGTCGGCCTGACCACCGGTAAATCCACACCATTCTTTTGAAATCTGCATAAACTGCTCCTGATAGACCAAAATACCGTAGGTGTTTTTTAATGAATTCTCCATGCCCTTGTCAAGATAGGTAATCTCTTCTTGGCCATGCTTTCGCTTAATAAAGCTGTCGATAAACTGCATTGGGCCCGGGCGATAGAGGGCCACCATGGCGATAATGTCATCAAAAACACTTGGTTTTAGCTCGCGCAGATACCGCTTCATACCTGCAGATTCCAATTGGAAAACACCAGTTGTGTCACCACGCTGAAACAGTTCGTATGTCTTTTCATCATCCAGCGGAATGGTCGAAAGATCAATCTTGGTCTTGTACACCTTTTTAATAATACGTAGCGCATTATTAATAATCGTAAGGTTTGATAGACCCAAAAAGTCCATCTTAAGTAATCCAAGCTCTTCCACTGGACCCATCGGATACTGTGTTGCTACAACACCCTTTTGTGCCATCTCGAGTGGTACGTACTTTACAATATCGTCCGGTGCAATCACCACACCAGCCGCATGAACGCCATGCGAACGAATTGTACCCTCAAGACGGATTGCAAAGTCAAACACGCGCTTGGCGGTTGGATTAGTATCGTACTCTTTCTTCAAATCAGCATCTTCGACAACACTCTTTGCTAGTGGGATATGACGACCCTGCTGCGGAGGCGGAATCAGCTTCGCCAAACGATCACTTTCGCCATACGGCACCTGAAGCACGCGGGCCACATCGCGCACTGCCGCACGTGCAGCCATCTTACCGAATGTTACAATATTCGCGACGCGCTCGCTTCCGTATTTATTAGCGCAATACTCAATCACCTCATTGCGACGTGTATCCTGAATATCAATATCGATATCTGGCATTGAGATACGATCAGGATTGAGGAATCGCTCAAAAAGAAGATCGTACTTAAGGGGATCAAGATCGGTGATATTTAGTGCGTAAGCAATAATTGATCCAGCGGCCGAACCACGACCTGGACCAAAAATAATCCCCTGTCCTTTGCCCCAGTTAATAAAGTCTTGCACGATCAAGAAGTAGCCATTGTACCCCATGCGATTTAGCACATCAAATTCCATATCAAGACGTTCGGTCTCGCTCTCTGTCAATAATCCGCGAATTCCTTCATTGCTCATCGCGATCGCTTCGTCGACCGTCTTGCCATGATACCTAACAGCCATTCCTCGATATACCAGCATATCCAGATATTCCTTTTCACTCTCACCATTTGGCGTTGGGAATTTTGGAATCAAGATCTTACCAAGCTCTAACTCGACATCGCATCGATCGGCAATGCGTCTCGTATTCGCCACAGCCTCGGGATTTGTCTTGTTCCAGCGTTCGATAATCTCTGCTGGGTCGGTTACATGCAATTCAAAGTCTTTCAGGCTCATACGCTTTTCATCTGATAGGTACGCGCCCGTACCAACACATAACAGTATTTCATGCGAATCTTGATCATCGTGCGATAAATAGTGACCATCACTAGTGACAACGGTCGGAACATCAAGCTCTTTAGATAGCCTCTCTAGATATTCATTAATTTTAACTTGAACATCCCACCTACTAGGACAATCGGGGTGACCATGATCTTGCAATTCCAGATAATAACGATCACCGAAAATGTCTTTATACCACTGGGCAATCTTTTTTGCCTCTTCATAATTATCGGCGCGTAGATTCTCACCCAGCTCACCACTGGCACATCCACTTAAAGCGATAATACCCTCGTTATACTCCTCTAGCAAATCGTGATCAATACGTGGTTTATAGTACATACCTTCAAGATTCGCCTTGCTAGACAGCATCATCAGATTCTCGTATCCCTTCTTATTCATTGCAAGAAGAATAAGGTGATACCTGGCTTTGTCTTTTTGCGGGTCACGGTCATGGCGGCTACGTGCCGCCACATACGCCTCGATACCTAAAATCGGCTTCACGCCAGCATCTTTAGCGGATTTATAAAACTCAACAGCACCACTCATCGTACCGTGATCAGTAATCGCCACGGCCTCCATACCCAGCTCCTTGACATGGTCAACGAGTGCCGGAATTTTCGTCAATCCATCTAAGAGGCTGTGATGTGTATGATTATGCAAGTGCACATAATCACTCGGCGCCAGCAGTGTGTCTATTTTACTCCCCATAGCTACTATCTATTATAGCAGAGAATTATGTCGCTCGATTACCAAGCGTATCGAGAATTTGCTGTATAAAGTCACTAAGAAATGGCACGACAGCGCCTAATTGCGCAAGCAGCCACACCAGAAGGCCAATAAGAATCGTACCACCCAACACACTACCTAGTCCAAAGAATAGTCCTCGCACAAAATTCATCCAGTAAATCTGACGACGATTCTCATACATGTCGTTAAGCAAGCTTTCTAGCAACGCTCGTTTTGCACCAGCATGCTGATCCCGTTTGAACTTTTGAAATAATGAAAAGCGCTGCTTCTTGTTATCCGTCATTTCGACTCCCTTTTAGCTCGTGATCCTGATTTCTTGTACTTTTTATATACAGTAATTATTTTTTTCCTAGCAGCGATCGCAAATGGTATAGCCAGTTGCAGTGACCGCATCCCTCGTCCTAGTCGCATGAACATCGTCTGAGAGTCATCGCCGACACGTCGCAACTCCCGACCAAGGCGCACGAACTGCACCGCCAGCACCAACGCCAATGCCAGAACAACGATACCGACAAGTGCAAAGAGTCCAACAATAATATGCATACCCCCTATTTTACACCAGCTACACCCTGGAGCGTAAAAACTCTGCTAGTTGATTGCCAAAATCAGGATGATTGAGGCCGAAATCAATCACTGTCTTGAGATATTCCAACTTATCACCCGTGTCATAGTACGTGCCGTTCTGAATCTCACATGCATAAAATGTATGCTTATCATCAATCATCTGCTGAATAATCGGCTGCAGAGTAAATTCGCCATTGCCATCATAGACATCTTTTGCGCGTTCAAGATATGCAAAGAACTCTCCACCCAATAAGTAACTACTGACCGTTGCAAGATTTGACGGTGCGTTAGCCTTACCAGGTTTTTCGATAATACGGCTCATTTTCATAATGCCATCACTCACCTTATCGCCCGCCACAATTCCATATCGGCCATACTCATCGTCGCTAATGACGCTTTTGCACGAAAAAACACCACCATCATATTGTTCAGCTGCTGTAATCATCTGCCTAAACCGACTAGGACTGGCCATAATAAAGTCATCAGCAAACGCATAAATAAACGATTCGTCAGGACTAATCAGATGCGCCGCACATGCCAATGGCGTCGCATTGCCATAGGGACCTTTTTGGCGAATATAGACAAAATTTGCAAGGTTCGAAACAGCCTCAACTTCGTCAATATAATGCTTCTTCTTTTCACCGCCAGCACGAAGATTTGCCAATAGCTCTTCACTAGGCACGTCAAAATGATCTTCAATTGAGCGCTTATTCCCACTACCGATAATAATGATATCCTTGATACCCGCCTCGACTAATTCTTCAACAACATATTGAATGATAGGCTTGTCAATAAGCGGCATCATCTCCTTTGGCATCGCCTTAGTTTGCGGCAAAAAGCGTGTGCCGAATCCTGCTGCTGCGATGATTGCTTTGGTTGGTTTTTTCATAATTACGTCTCCACCTCCTTCAATGTTTCATATGCGAAAAATAACGCCTCAGTATCCGTCATAAGCCCATTGCGAGCATCTTCAAACAGTCGGGATATTGAGATTGTTTTAACGTTCACAAACTCACCATCATCAGTCTGCTGCTCTGCGGTCTTTTTGCAATCATAGGCAATGAAGTAGTCCCATGTCGCACACAAATAAGCACTTTTATAAACAGTGCCTAGGTATTCAATTCGCTCGGGAACAAAACCAGTTTCCTCACGCAATTCTCGTATCGCCGCTGTTTTAGTGTCCTCGTCAGCGTCGACAGCACCACCAGGAAGATCGCGCATAATCTTTTCGGGACCCGCACGAAATTGCTCGGCGATAACAACTTTTTTGTCCGGAGTAAGGGCAATGACCGCCACCGCCCTTGATCCATCACGGTCAACCACCACATATTCTTGTTCGTTGCCATCAGGGTCACGAAACCATTTTGTCGTTAGCCAGCGCCATCCTAATTTCTGCACTTCCGGCTGACGCGTTCGTTCCCATACCTTCATAACTATAATCTTTCTTTTATCAGTTTTTGCGCCAGACCTGGATTGGCCTTACCTTGAGACTTCTTCATAATTTGACCGACCAGATAGCCAATCGCCTTGTCGTTACCACTGCGGATATCCTCTACCGCTTTGGCGCTAGCTGGGTCAGCCAAGACTTCGTCAACAATTGCCGCAATCGCCCCCTCATCACTCACCTGCAGAAGATTGCGCTCTTCAGCAAGTTTGCGCGGATCTGATTCGCCGTTCATTAATGCATTAAATAACTCGGTAGCCGCGTTGCTGGTAATTTCAGCCTTATCGGCCATATCAGCCAGCGCCAACAAATCGTCAACTTCTGGAGTTTGCAGTGCTACCCCCGTCTCATCTGTACTGAGGTTACTGGCAATCCAGTTAGCAACACGCTTAGCTGCCTTTGCACCGCCACTAGCCAGCACCGCCGATACAATCTCGGCGTAGTCTTTGTGTGACATAATTTTCCCTACCACCGAACCATCAACACCAAGTTCAGAAAACTCTTCACGATACTGTGGTGGTAATTTCGGAACGGTTGCCTGAATCTCGGCAATCTCTTCGTCGGTCAAAACAATCGGCGGAACGTCAGCATCTGGCATATAACGGTAATCCTGTACGTCTTCTTTGCTGCGTTGACTCGTGGTAATCTGCTTGTCATCATTCCAGCCACGAGTTTCCTGCGTCACCCGTTGACCACTCTCCAACGCGTCGATCTGACGCTTAAACTCATATTCTGCCGACTTTTCAACACTACGGAAGCTGTTAAGATTCTTCACCTCGACACGCCCGCCTAGTTCCGTTGCACCCTTTTTCGCAACCGAAACATTGACATCAAAACGCATATTACCATGATACAAATCACCATGCGTTACACCAGCATAGGTCATTAATCGGTATAGTTCCATCGCATAAGCACGAGCTCCAGCTGCACTGTGAATATCGGGCTCGGACACAATTTCGATCAGAGGAGTACCAGCACGGTTGAGATCGACGAGACTATAATCGCCATAGTGCGTCAGTTTGCCGGCATCTTCCTCCATATGCGCATGATGAATGCGCACACGAACAGCCGTACCGTCATCAAGAGGCGCATCAATATAGCCAGCCAAAATAATTGGTTCGTACATTTGGCTCATCTGATACCCTTTTGGAAGATCTGGGTAAAAATAATGTTTGCGATCAAAGCGACTCACCCTAGCAATATCGGCATTCAGCGCTTTACCTGCCTTAATAGCCAGCGTCACCGCTTCGCGGTTTAGCACTGGTAGCATGCCCGGCAAACCAAAATCAATAGGCGTCACTTTACTATTAGGCTCAGCATCGCGATCATCGTTATCCGAACTACTAAACAGCTTTGTCTTGGTTGCTAGCTGTACGTGACACTCAATACCAATCGTCATCTCATAATCATCATATACACTCATCACACTGCTCCTATATCTTTGAGACCTTGTTTGAAACTCGCCAATGCGCGTCGCGCTGCATCATAATCTACTTTGACATCGGCTTCGTGTGCAATCTGGTTACGCAGCTTATGCGCCGTCCATACTGCATTGGCGTTTGACCATTTTGTCACTTTCATGCGCTCACCCATTGTAGTACCAACGATACCTTTTTCTTTTAATGCCTTATCAAGCAACTTGTCTGCGTTTAAAATACACAATTGATGACTGGCCGCGTCGTCACGCGTTAGTTTTTGCTCAATCGCCAGCCATTTGCTACGATATGCATCGACATCAAGATGTGCGCGACCACCCTTTGTCATAGTAATAACAGCGAACAGGATGGCCCCAACGATCAGTACAGCTGCAAGGAAAAATACTAGTCCCATATCCGCCTACTTGCCCTCCACGCTTGCCGCTAGCGCCAATAACAGCGCATCACTCTGCTGCCGACCAATCAGCTGTACGCCTACCGGCAGACCTGCCTGAGTTCTACCTGCTGGTACGCTGATTGCAGGGAGACCTGCAAGGCTTGGTGGCACTGTCATAATATCTGCAAGGTACATTTTGACCGGATCGGCCACATTCTCGCCCAGTTTGAATGCTGGCGTTGGCGCCACAGGGCCAATCAACACATCATATTGGTCGAATAGCGTATTATATTCATTAATAAGAATTGTCCGTGCCTTCTGTGCCTGCTGGTAATACGCATCAAAGTAGCCACTCGACAACACGTAACTACCAATCATGATGCGTCGTTTATTCTCGGTGACAAAACCCTCATCACGGCTACGCCCGTACAGTTCAGCTAGTGTCTGTATGCCTTCAGCCCGATGACCATAACGAATGCCATCATATCGTGCCAAGTTACTACTGACTTCGGCCGGAACAATAATATAGTACATTGCCAGTGCATACCTAATGCTCGGAAGACTCACCTCTTCAACTGTATGACCGACAGCCTTCAACGTTTCAATATATTCAGCAACTTGGTCGCGAACCTCCTGATCAACGTCATCGGACATGTATTCGCGAATGACACCAATTTTCTGCAGCGCTACACTGCCTTTTGGCGTGAAGAAATCGGGTAGCGTCGTCATATCGCGTACATCACGCCCTGCCATAATATCCATCACCAAGGCAGCATCTTCGGCATTGGTTGCAAAACAACCAATTGTGTCGGTACTACTGGCCATTGCTACGACACCATACCGACTTACCGTACCGTATGTTGGCTTGACTCCAACTACACCATTAAAACTCGCTGGCTGACGAATCGATCCACCAGTATCAGTACCGAGCGCAAATGGTACGACATCCAGTGCCGTGACAACCGCTGAACCGCCAGAACTACCGCCAGCAACTCGCTCTTGGTCATGCGCATTTTTCGTAGGACCAAACGCAGAGTTCTCGGTTGAGCCACCATGGGCAAATGCATCAAGATTGGCCTTACCTATACAGATAGCACCCTCTGCCTCAAGTTTTTCGACTGCCGTTGCTTGCAATGGCGCGTCAAAATTTGCTAGCATCTTGCTGGCTGCAGTACTCGGTGCACCCAATGCCAAAAAGTTATCTTTAACCACAAACGGTACACCAGCTAATCGGCCGGTAATTTCGCCGCGGTCTACGGCATCAGCGCGCTCCAGTGCGCGTTCTTCGGTCAAGCTCAGCAACGCATGATATTCACTAGCTGCGCGGGCTTTCTCTAGCGCCGTCTCGACGTTTGTGCGCGCTGAATTACCTACAAAATCTGAAATCTTGCTCATATCTTATAATACCTTTGGGACTTTTACGGAATTGTTTTGCTGCTCGGGTGCCAGCGCCAGTAGTTGCTCGCGCGATACACCACTTTGATCAACCACATCGTCGCGCCACACATTCGTCAGGCCCGTTACCTGATAGGTTGGCTCTACACCGGTCGTGTCAAGCTCCGAAAGCTGCTCGATATATCCCAAAATGTTACCTATATCTTGCTGCAACGAGTCCACCTCGTCATCAGCAAGCTGCAAACTACTTAATTGTGCCAAGTGAAGCACATCATCACGAGAAATCTGTGTCATATATCCACTATACGCTACTCGGGATGAATTTTAAAGGGATGAGGACTTGTCTCGTATATAATAAAACCCCTCAGTGAGGAGCTTTATTTATTATATAATTCGCATCTAACTATCGAGCATCAATAAACGTATGCGCATGACCCTTAGCACCACCACGACCGGTTCGACCGATGCGGTGAACATAATCTTCATAGGTTTGCGGGGTGTCAAAGTTAATAACGTGCGAGACATTTGGTATGTCAAGACCACGGGCTGCGACGTCAGTTGCCACTAACACCTTCACCTTTTGGTCTTTAAACATTTTCAAGGCTTTACTGCGCTGTGATTGGTTTTTATTACCATGGATCGCCACCGATGGAATACCACGATTATCTAGGTGATCACTGAGGCGTTGTACACCATACTTTGTCTCACCAAACACCAAAACCTTATCGTATGCATCTTGACCAAGTAGCTCGGTCAGCAGCTCAATCTTGTGTGATTTATCACGTGCTTCAATTACATCTTGTTCGACATGTTCACTTGTTTCGCTCGTACGAACCGACACGGTCACAGGATTATTCAAAAAGTCCTTGGTGAGTGCCTCGATCTCAGGTGTAATTGTTGCACTGAAAAATAACGTCTGACGCTCACGCGGCATATCGTTAACAATCTGGCGAATGTCAGGCAGGAAGCCCATATCCAGCATCCGATCAGCCTCGTCGAGCACCAATGTCGTCATATTCTTCAACTGAATTGCACGGCGCTGGATGAGATCCTTCAGGCGACCCGGTGTACCGATGATGAGGTGCGGCCGACGCTTGAGTTCGCGGATCTGACGATCAATGTTCATGCCACCAACAACCAATGTTGAATATAACTGCATGCCCTTTGAAAAATCGCGAAACTGCTCGTCAATTTGCTGTGCCAGCTCACGAGTTGGTGCAACAACTAACACACTTGGACGTAGCATGATACCACTCTGGCGTTCGATAATTGGCAACAAAAATGCCGCTGTCTTACCGGTACCGGTATTAGCCAAGCCGATGACATCCTTGCCGTCAATGATGTGAGGGATTGCTTGATCTTGAATTGCACTTGGTATCTCATAGCCCTTCTTGGCAATGTTATGCTGCAACTCAGCACCAAACGGAAAATCGACAAACTTATGAGTAGGCTCATATGGAGTCTCTTCAGCAGGTGCAACCGCCTTGTTGATAAACTTTGACGGGTGAATATATTTTTTTGCGGGACCCTTACGCGTATTGCGATTGCGTCCACCATTAAAGCGTCGTCCGCCCTGTGGCCTACCGCCACGATTTCCTTGATATGGCATAATGAAATAGCCCTTTCGTTCGTGTCTAAAGATATTGCTGTTTTGCACCATCTGCGAGGCCGCCTACACGCTAGGGCGCCAAGAGAGAACAGCGAGAATAGAATCGGTGGGTATACGACGACTAGAGACGTATCACTTTGAAGAAACTCGACATTCTAATGAATGCAATACTTTCATTGTAGCAAACTTTAGCGATTTTGTCCAGTACTAGCGAACTTCGCGCAGTTCGATCTCTTGATCAAGATCGTATCGCAGCTGCTTGATCTGTGTATGCTGCACCATATGCATATACACTAATACGCCCATCATAAGAACAGCGAAAACCAAAATCACGATAATAACAGAGATAGGATCTTGCTTAATTTTTGCTTCGATTTTCTTCTTTACCATATCTTGATTATACCCTATTTTGTCATTTTTGCGCGAATATCAGCGATCAGGTCGCGTAGCTCAGCGGCCTTTTCGAATTCGAGATTAGCGCTAGCAAGGTCCATTTGAGCAGAAAGGTCTTTGACGAGACCCGCATATTCATCTTTTGGAATTTTCTTTAGATCAAGTTTTGGCTTATCGTCCTTCATTGGAATAATAGCGCGCAAGCCTTCATCGATCTCTTTAGCGACACTGGTTGGCGTAATACCATGTTTGTGATTATAAGTCTCCTGAATCTCTCGACGTCGATTCGTCTCATCAATGGCCCGCTGCATACTACCTGTCATGTTGTCGGCATACATAATTACCCGGCCCTCTTCATGACGTGCAGCACGACCCACTGTCTGGATCAACGCACTTTCACTACGCAAAAAGCCCTCCTTGTCGGCATCCATAATAGCCACTAGTGAGACTTCAGGTAGGTCAAGACCCTCACGCAGCAAATTGATACCTACCAACACATCATAGGTGCCCATGCGAAGATCACGCAGAATATCACCACGCTCTAACGTATCGACTTCGCTGTGAATATAGGCGGTTTTGATATCAAGATCAAGAAGATACTGTGATAGGTCCTCGGCCATGCGCTTAGTCAATGTCGTCACCAGCACACGTTGTTTTTTAATAATACGATCACGGATTTCAGCAATCAAGTCATCAATCTGACCCTTGGTTTCACGTACATCAATCTGCGGATCAAGTAATCCCGTTGGACGAATCACCTGCTGCGCCGGGTCTGGTGTATGCGTCAGCTCATATTCACCTGGCGTTGCCGATACATAAATCGCCTGGTTGATATGTTTGTCGAATTCATCAAAACGGAGCGGGCGGTTGTCGAGTGCTGACGGCAGCCGGAAGCCATGCTCTACCAACACCTCCTTGCGTGCGCGGTCGCCATTGTACATACCGCGTACTTGCGGTAAGGTCATGTGACTTTCATCAACCAGCAGTAGCCAATCGTCGGAGAAATAGTCTATCAAGGTCGCCGGCTGCTCACCCGGTTCGCGATTAGTCAAATATCGACTGTAATTCTCAATCCCCTTAACAAAGCCGGTTTCCTCAAGCATTTCAATATCGTATTTAGTGCGCTGCGTGAGACGTTGCGCCTCCAGCAGTTTATCGTGCTTCTCAAACCATGCCAGACGCTCGTCAAATTCCTTTTTAATGGCCTCAATCGCACGAGTAATCTGCTCTTTTGGTGTAGCATAGTGACTACTTGGAAAAATACTAATTTCATGTGGCTCGCCGAGAATTTCGCCTGTTAGCGGGTCAATTCGAGTCAGGCGATCAACCTCATCACCAAAGAACTCGATACGGAACGCCACGTCACTACCTGCTGGAAAGACGTCAATCACATCACCCTTTACACGGAAAGTCCCGCGGTGAAAATCAACATCATTGCGTTGATATTGGATGTCGGTCAGATGTCGAACAAGCTTATCTTGTTTGCGTTTCTCACCTTTTTTCACCGTTACCGACATTTCCATGTAATTACTCGGTGAGCCAATACCATAAATGCAGCTCACGCTGGCCACAATGATTGTATCGCGACGAGTCAACAAAGCTGTCGTGGCGGCATGGCGCAAACGATCTATCTCGTCGTTAATTTTACTATCTTTTTCGATATACGTGTCACTACTGGCAATGTAGGCCTCTGGCTGATAGTAATCAAAATAGCTAACGAAATAGTGAACTTCGTTATCCGGAAAGAATGCCTTAAATTCGCTATACAGCTGTGCGGCTAGCGTCTTGTTGTGTGCCAACACCAATGTTGGCACATTTCGGTCGGCAATAATATTTGCCATTGTGAAGGTCTTACCCGATCCAGTCACGCCTAGTAGCGTCTGCTCGCGCTCATCTGCATTCAATCCCGCTACTAACTGAGCAATTGCCGTCGGCTGATCACCGGTAGGCTGATAGGCTGAAGCGAGTGTAAAGGATTGATTCATCCTCTAATTGTACAATAATTATCCGCGTCCTGCACGCCGGTCACTAACGTGATCGTCCGTTCCGTCATGATCAAAATCAGCGTACTTCTCATCGAGCGCAGCAATGACCTTTTCAACCAGACGGTCAGGGTCGGTATCATAGATAACATCCTTTGCCCCTGGTGCTTCAACATTCTCAAGCAACGTTGGAATATAATCCGCCAAACCACTGCTTCCTAGCAGGACGCCACAGACCTTACGGCTTTCTAGCGCCGTCGATAGCTCATGGAGACTGCCCATGCGACCACCGACAGTGATGATAGCATCACTACTGCGCACAAGATGCACATCGCGACCGACATATGCCATCCCCGTAAAATTGATATAATCAAACTCCTTGGTTGGCAATTTATAGGTTGCAACGTGCTCGCGAAAAGACGCCGCTGGACTAAAACCTATGGAAATACCTCGATCACCCTTTACACTGACCGCACCTTGTGCGGCATAGTGTGGCAAGCCAACGGTTGCACCAGTTGTTAACGTCTTACCTCGCTTTGAAATTGCCTTACCCAGCTCAAACGCCAGCTTATGCGACGTTTTTACACTTTCACCACTCGCGGCGCCTGAAACACAAATTTGATACCTCATTTAATCATTCGTCTCCGTTACTTTATACCAGTCTGGTGCTTCGGCAAGATATCTCAGTATGTCATCCTTACCTAGTAAGCCTTTTTGAGCCCCAGTATGTTGCACGACGTTCATACTGTTAATCGGTGACCACGCCAGTGCAGTTTCGATCGTTTCGCCTGCGGCAATCGCCGCCACAAATGTTGATGAGAACGCATCACCAGCACCTGTTCGCTCAAACGGTGGCTGTGGGTCTGGATAGTTTGGAATCGTCAGCAACCTAGCACCATCGGATGCATATGATCCATTTGGACCATCAGTGATAACGACAATCTTTGGACCAATGTTATGGAGACCATTCGCGAGATTCTTCACAGAGTCATACGGCAATCCCGTAACGTCCATTGCTTCTTCCCGGTTCATTAAGACGATATCGCTGCGACCATAGAGCCCAGCCAGCTTCTCAGCACCCCATTTGAACTGGAATGTGCCTGGCTGTAACGCAAGCTTGATATCTGGGTTTCGATTGAGATAGTCAAGCAGCCCCTCGTGCAACGGCCATGAGTCCTCACCTAGATAAGCAAGGTACACCCAGTCTGGTTTTGTTTCCGGGTCGCGCCACTCATAGCGGTACTTCTCACTCTTGACGAGCATCGTGCGGTCGGCCTTATATACAAGCACATACCAATAACTCGTCGCTTTATCCTCCTCGATAATCATAGGTTCAGTGGCAACATTCTCACTCTTCAGGTACTCTATTCCTTCACGCCCCGTGTCATCACCTCCCACCCAAGCCATAAGGCCTGCACGGTAGCCCAGTCGTGCAATTGACACCGCAACATTTGGCGATGGACCAACTGATTTAACAATATCAACACGCTCATACGGTGGTTTACGACCAAATGGTACCGCCAGCCATTCGGCATCACCTTCTTTTATGATTTTTGCCGCATCATCGCCTAGCGTAATAAATGCATCGGTAAAGATATCACCAATTGCGAGAATATATGGTTGCTGCACAGATGTCTCCTCTTTATTATTAATCGCCTCGTCAATATGATGATAGTGATCATCCTCATCCAACAGTAGGCCTATTTCTCGTGCCAAATTATGCACCATGTCTTCGTGTGTCCGTTCGTGTTCGGCATATCGTCGTACTAGCTCAGTGCGCAATCTGCGCTTCGCATTGCTTGTCACTCGCTTTTCATAGGGCAAATCATGATGATCGTTTTCAATCACATCCAAGATATTAAACGAGATAGGCCCCGTACCAATCGAACCAAGAATATACGACTGCGCTCCCAGCAGCTGTCTAGCACGAGCCTCATCTCTCCGAACGAGGGCATTCAACGCCTTGTATATTTCGACACCCGTTGAATCAGTAGGATCAAGCCCTAACTCGCGCATTATGTGATTTGCCGAGTCAGTTATCTCACCAATAAGGCGCACATCAATACCAGCATTACCCGCCGCACGCTCAAGTCGTGCAACATTCATCAAGAAGAGCGGATGATCACTTGCTAGCAGATCCTTTAATGCCCGTGCCATTAGAACGGCTGCTCCGTAAGCGGCATTTCATGCAACATAACATCCTTACTGAGGATGCCTTCTTTTGCTCCAATCTTCGTCACGACGGACGTTGAATTAGCGCTGGCGAAGACAATCGAATCCTTTAATGACTTACCCTGAACCCATTGACTCAGAAAGCCGCTCGCAAACGCGTCACCCGCACCAGTTCGGTCGATAACCTTTACATCTTGGTACATACCTGCGCGAACAATCGTCTTACCATCACTCGCAATCACACCATTTGGTCCATCGCTAATGATAACAACGGGGACATAATTTAGCCCATGGCGCACAAGCTCCTCAAGAGATTCACCGTGTACGAGCTTTTGCATTTCCTCCTTGTTTACACACAGGATATCAATACTATCAAAAAGTGTTTTAAGCTTTTCTGGATCTGCCAGTTCGGTGCCAGCCGGATTGAACATTACTTTTGTATCATGTTTGTCGGCCTCATCAAGAATGTCACGTAACACTGTGAGGCTATTATCAGCAAGTGACGTAGGATAAATCCAGTCATAGTCTTTAATCAAGGTAAGATCTAGTTTGCTTGTGTCGGTGCCAATTGTCTTTCCACGATGGTTTAGAATGGTGCGCTCGCCATTTGTAGCGATAAGGATAACTGAGTATCCTGCCTGGTAGTCACTACTCAGCTGGACATACTGTGTATTCACGCCTTCCACATCAAGCGTGTCAAGAATCGTGCGTGAAGCTGGATCATGCTCGCCAAGCACCCACATATATCCGACGTCTAGTCCCTGCCGTGCAAGGGTCACTGCTACGTTTGTCGCATTACCTCCCGTTGAGAAAGTAACGTCTTCAACTTCCATCTTGAGACCTAGGGGCAAATGTGTATACATTTGCTTGCCCTCTTGATGTGGGTCAAACTCATCACTGCGCATAAATACGTCTTGCGTACCTTTACCGATTGTCAAAATTGAAGGAACTTTGGTCATACTACGGCCTTTCCGGTGCTACCAAAGGCTTGGATTTTTTCTTCAACAACCGCCTGCACTGCGCCATACACTTCGGGCATCAATTTAACAATTGCAAATTCTTTTGGATTCTCGGCTAATACCTTCTCTAGCGTCGTTCGAAATGCATAGCGCATGTCACTGTTAATATTAATCTTGCTCACTCCGATACGTGCAGCCTCTTCAAAAAAATGAAGGGGCGTACCTGAACCACCATGAAGGCTAATGTGACCCCACGAAGGCATAGCCTCACGAATCCGAGCCAGCAGCTCAAGATCAAGCTCCTTAGGCACAGGGTACTTACCGTGAAGATTGCCAACTGCCGCAGCAAATGTATCGATCCCCGTTTCTTCAACAAAGACCTTCGCACCCTCTGGAGTACTAAACGTCTTCTTGATTTCCTCGTAGTCGATCGTCTCTTCGTGGACATTTGAGCTACCACCAAAGTAATGCGGTTCACTTTCAACCAATGCTCCTGTAAATTTTGCATATTCGACAACTTCTTTTGTCTTAGCAATAATCTCCTCGTCGGCTGCATCATGATTTGCCTGCGAGATATCAATATGAATAAATTCATATCCTGCATCAATCGCACGTTTGCAACTTTCAACAGATGGGCTATGGTCAAGATTGAGATACATCTCAATACCATATTCAACTTTATAATTATCAACAAGATCGCGTACATTCTCAAGACCCATCGCATCCACCTCGCCTTGGCTTACCTCAACAAGGACTGGTGAATTTAATTTTTGCGCCGCGCGTGCAATCGCAATTAATGTCTCCTGATTGTCAATATTAAATGCACCTACTGCAAAATGCTGACTGCGAGTACGCTGGTATAGGTGACGTGCTCTCGTTGTATTCTCTCGAATTTGCTTGATAGTAAGACCCATATTTTCTCCTTAAAATCCTTGATGATATTTTGGTGTCTGCTCGATAAACGCACGAACATCCTCTGTAATATGTGGTGCGTCAAGTCGCAACGCAGGAAAGAGATCGCTCGGCATACCTGATTCGCCAAATCGCTCAACCACACCCAGACGCTTCAATGGCGTAGGGAGCTCTCCCGACAATAGCTCGGCAATCGCACCACCAAGGCCGCCAACAACTTGCGCCTCCTCGGCAGTCACAACACGACCAGTTTTACGCACACTGGCAAGTATCGTTTCGTTATCGAGCGGTTTGATAGTTGGTACATGCACCACTTCGGCCGACAACCCTTGAGCCTCAAGGTTTTGCGCGACAAGTAGTAATGCATGTGTCATTGTACCCGTACCAATCAGGCTGACATCGTATCCTTCGCGCAACACATAGGCCTTACCAATTTCAAAAGGTGAATCTTCGGTACTAAAAATTGGTGTTTTCTCGCGCGCTAATCGTAGGTAGCTTGGCTTACCATTCTCGGCAATCGCTCGCGTCGCCTTCTCAGCCTCGATACTATCGCCAGGTACAATCACAACCATGTGCGGCAGGACACGCATCAACGCAATGTCTTCAAGCATTTGGTGCGTCGCGCCATCTGGACCCGTATATAGTCCTGCATGGCTACCAATAATCTTAACAGGCTGCTCATTCAAACAAACTGTCGTCTTGATCTGCTCCCAGCTGCGGCCTGGACTAAACGCAGCATAACTGCTAGTAAATGGAATTTTACCGGCATGCGCTAGACCTGATGCTACGGTAATGAGATTCTGCTCAGCAATGCCCACCTGAATAAATCGATCAGGAAATGCCTCCTTAAACAGGTGCATTTGCGTACTTTCAGTAAGATCAGCACACAATCCAACAATGCTATCATTAACTTCGCCAGCCGCCCTGAGGCCGCGGCCATAACCTGCACGAGTCGGCTCGAGCGCCGCATCTTCGTATACATTATCTGCAAGTGGGTACGTCATTACCATGCCTCCCCTTCGTGATTAATTCTGCCATCGAGTGTACGAAGCTTCTTGAGCGCATCCTTCGCTTGCTCGCTATTTGGCGGCATGCCATGCCATTTATAGTCGTATTCCATAAAATCAACACCTTTACCTGGAATAGTGTGCGCTAATATTACGCTTGGTTTTGTCGTAATCGCGCGCGCCATACTGGCTGCATCAATAATGCTCTCGATGTTATGTCCATCGATCTCTTGTACGTGCCAGCCGAATGATTCCCACTTTCCACGCAAATCCTCGAGCGGCATCACATCATCCGTACTGCCATCGATTTGAATATTATTACGATCAACGAAGGCGATAAGTTGTGATAGTTTATATTTCCCTGCGAACATAGCCGATTCCCAAATATTACCTTCGTCCAGTTCTCCGTCACCCATCATCGTATAAACAAACCGATGCGGTTGATTATCGAGATATTGCAACGCATACGCATAGCCGGCAGCTTGTCCCAGGCCCTCGCCTAACGGGCCACTCGTCTGTTCGATGCCAGGAAGACGCGTTCGCTCTGGATGGCCCTGTAAACGCGAACCAAACTGACGCAGTGTATCAAGTTCTTCAAGAGGAAAATACCCAGCATGCGCCATTGATGCATACAATACTGGGGCAATATGTCCATTACTCAAAAAGAATAGGTCTCGACCATCCCAATTTGGATCATTTGGACGATGATTCATGATGTCAAAATACAGTGCTGTAAAAATATCGGCAGTCCCCAAAGGTCCCGCACTGTGCCCACTGCCCGCCTTCTCGAGCATACTGATGATACTTTTACGGATTTCGTTTGCCTTTTGACCCAGCTGCGTCAGCGTTAATTGCCCACCCTGCATATTAAATAACCCCATGTTTATTAATTTCTGATACCAGTGTAGCATAAGCCTGATTAGGATCGGCCGCGTTGGCAATCGCTCCACCTGCATTCAATACATCGACACCACCCTGCGTCAGCGTATATGCATTATCGGCGTTAACGCCACCATCCCAGCCAATTTCAGCCATTGGGTTAATCGCCTTGATAAGACGAACTTTCTCCAATTGCATCAGACTGGCCGTGCCACCGTATTGACCTAATGTACCTGTGAATACCATGACATGATCTGCCATCTTGATCGCTTCTTCAACCGTTGCAGGTACCGTCTCACGCAACAGTGATACGCCAGCCCTAATATCGGCAGCTTTAATTTTTTGCAAGACAGGAATAATATCTGCCACTGCTTCGACATGAAAGATAATCGTATGAGGCTTCAGAGCAATCAGTCGATCAACATATTCAATTGGACGCGCTACCATGGCATGGATATCGACCGTCCATTCTTTTGGCCACCAGACTTGGGCATCTGACATTAAAAAGGTCGGCGCAAATTCACCATCGGCAATATCGATATGTACGCGCTGTGCGAATGGATGCAGACGCTCAACTGCTGCCTCATATTGCTCGGCAGACTCAACAGTGATGCAGGGGGCAATTACGCTCATCAGGCGACCTCGTCAATCTGGGCATTACGTCGACGAAACCGTGCAGCGCCAGCAAAAGGCGTCTTCAGCCATGTATCTATAATGTCCTTCCACTCTTTTTCGTCACCATCCAGTACACGGGCGGGTAGACAAAGAACATTACTGTCCGTATCATTACGTGTCACCTTTGCTTCTACCGCATCCCAAATAACACTTGCCCGAATACCCCTAAAACGGTTTGCTGCCATACTCATACCCTGACCGCTACCACAAATAAGAATAGCGCGTGGATCCTTATCATCATCACCAATGACTTTCAGTGCTGCCATTTGTGCAAATTCAGGAAAATCATCGCCAGGATCAAGCTCACCCTCACTCACATCTTCAATTTCGTGCCCGCGCTTAACAAGATAGGCAAATATTTTTTCTTTCAAATGATGGCCGTTATGATCGGCACCAAGATATATCTTCATGATTTTAGTATAAGCATTATCATTGTATCTGTAAAGTTGTCGTGACTGTATATTGACTTTTTCTATCTCATATGCTATAATAATTAAAGCTTAGGCTACCTCTTGCCAAAAAACAATCGAGGTGTCAAAGCGCACCTCAGGAAAGGAAGTCATGAAGGCCCTCGCCATCATCGGCGCAGCATTCCATGTCGTGGTCAGTCTGATCGTCGCGATCGCTGCTCCAGTGACTTTTGAGGGCTACACCACCCTCATCGTCGCAGTGATCTTCACTCAGCTGCTGACGGCAGCAGTCGGCATCATCGCCATCATCCTCATCAAGACGCGAAAGTGGACAGCCCTACTGTGGCTTCTCGGCTTCAGCACTACCTACAGTCTCATTGATGTCGGATGGCGCGCCGGAAACGGTTTCGACCCGTCGGTCGTGCTGGTTATGGTGCTGTTGTACCTATGGCAGCTGTTCGGCATCGTCACGGCCATTCGTGGTCGCAATACCACCGTTCGTACTTCCTGAGGAAAGGGCGGGCCACATCGGCCCGCCCCAACTCATTGCACCCCACCATGTACGTGGGTTATTTTATTGCCTTGGCAACATCGGCTGTCAACTCAACAAGTCGATTACTGTAGCCCCATTCGTTGTCATACCAGACGGCGATCTTAATTAAGTTTCCGCCAACTACCTTTGTCAGGAGTAGATCAACCACGCCAGAATGGCTATTGCCGATGTAGTCACGACTGACCAGCGGCTCTTCGCTCACACCTAAGATTCCTTGGTAAAAAGAATCTGCAGCCGCTTTTTTAAATACATTATTCACTTCTTCAACCGTAACATCACGTGACAATAGTGCCGTAACATCACTAATTGAAACCACAGGGGTTGGAACACGAATTGACAGCCCATCGAACTTACCCTCAAGCTGCGGCAGTGTCTTTGTTACGGCAATTGCAGCACCAGTTGTTGTCGGCACCATATTCTCAGCCGCATTACGCCCTTCACGGAGATCGCCTTTTGGCGCATCTTGCAAGGCTTGGCTCGCGGTGTAGCTATGAACGGTTGTTAAAAGCGACTTTTCAACACCAAATTCAGCATCAAGTACCGCCATCACCGCAGCAAGACTATTGGTTGTACAGCTAGCGTTGCTAATTACTTCTGTTGCACTGCCAATTTTATCTTCATTCGCGCCCAATACAATCGTATCAACGCCATCACTCTTCGTCGGACCACTAATGACCACACGCTTGGCACCAGCTGTAATGTGCTTTGACGCGCCCTCTTTATCAGTAAAGAACCCTGTTGACTCGATCACAATATCAACACCACGATCCGCCCACGGCAAGGCGCTTGGGTCGCGTTCAGCGAGCACCTCAATATGTCTGCCGTTAACGATAATGCCCTTCTCGTCATGTGACACCTCATGCTGATAGGTGCCATAATTGCTATCTCTCTTCAACAGATATGCCAGTGTTTTCGTGTCCGTCAGGTCATTAATTGCTACAATTTCAAGATCATCTCGCTCAAAAGCGATCTTGAAAGCATTGCGTCCAATGCGACCAAATCCATTGATGGCAAGTTTTGTTTGACTCATGTCATGCTCCTTTTTTTGTTTTTTCTAACGTGTTCGGTACCAGTATACTACCCATATAATGATAATGCTACAAAAAATCTCATCTACCCCTAAAATGATATACTGGTTATATGGATAAAGGCGAATTATTAACGATAGCACGTCCCAAGCATAATGAAGAGCAGTTGCTCGAGCTTGAATATGCCATCGATTTCGCCACTCGCGCACACGAGGGGCAAAAACGTAAAAGTGGGCAGCCCTACATCACTCATCCATTATCTGTTGCTCGTATCCTCACTAAATGGGATATGGATATCGACACTGTCATTGCTGGCGTCCTCCATGATACTGTTGAAGATACCGATGTTACACTCGAACAAATTGAAAGTCTTTTCGGACGCGATGTCGCCTTTTTGGTCGATGGTGTGACTAAGGTCGGTCAAGCACGTAGTGGCATGCGTAACCTTGAAAGCTACCTTCCTCAAACTAAAGATAATTTGACAAAACTACTCATTGCCGTCGGACAAGACGTCCGTGTTATCATCATTAAAATTGCCGATCGCCTGCACAACATGCGCACACTCGAGCATATGCCGCGCGAAAAACAAATTAAAATCGCCCGTGAAACCATGGAAGTCTTTGCACCTCTTGCCGATCGACTAAATATGGGCCGCGTTCGTGTTCAATTAGAAGAACTGAGCTTTCGCTATCTGATGCCAAAAGATTTTGCCAGAACCAAAGCATTGCTCGACTCACGCCTCAGGCGGAGTCAGCGCAAATTAATTCGTGTCAAACATGAAGTCGAGCAAAAGCTGCTGGATGAGGGTATCGATTTTGAGATGGATGGTCGTGTTAAAAGTGTCTACAGTCTATTCAAGAAGCTCGATCGTTATGATGGCGATATAGAACAGATCCATGATCTTATCGCCCTTCGCATTATTACCGATGATCTTGATACTTGTTACCTCGTACTGGGCGTCCTCCATGACCTTTACACGCCGCTGTTTGAGCGTATCAAAGATTACGTGGCCCAGCCAAAACCAAATGGTTATCAAAGCCTGCACACAACGGTACAAACTCCGACTGGTCAGATTGTTGAATTTCAGGTACGCACCCGCGAAATGCATGAATATGCCGAACGCGGACTTGCAGCCAGTTTCCACTATAACGAGCAGAAGTTAACCGACGCCTACAAAAAACGTCATATCGCCGAGCTGCCCGAGCACCTCAAATGGATCAAAGACCTTCAATTGACTGCCGCCAAGGCTGGAAAAAAAGCTATCGCCGATAGCAAGAAGCTGCGCATGGACCTATTTCACGATCGCATCTTTGTATACTCACCAAAGGGAGATATTTGGGATTTGCCTCGTGGTGCCTACCCTCTCGATTTCGCCTACCGTATTCACTCGGATGTTGCCGCACGCACTAGCGGCTTCAAGGTGAACGGCGCAATGAAGCCATTCAGCTACAAGCTACAGCACGGCGATACCGTTGAAATTCTCACCAATAAATCTGCCTCACCCAAGCCAGAATGGAAGAATTATATTATCACCGCACATGCTCGTGATAAGTTGCGTCTACAACTATCACGCCAAAACCGCAACCTTCTCGAAAAGTTTGCCGGAAAACTTCGTATTCGTCCCGAATAGCAGACGCGTTATCGCATTAGTCCAATATCAGACAAATAATGAAACAGTTCTGGATATGGCCGCCGCAGATCAAGCGATAAGATTTCTTGGGCCGTCAGCCAAGTATATGACTCGTGCTCCCAACTCAGTACTATTTCCTCATCACCCTCTACCTCAGCGACATATACTAAAAAGTTAGATGAGACACCATCATAGAGATATGTGAAACAGCGTCCTAACTGCACCGTTCCAGGTATTGGCGTAATGCCAACTTCTTCGCGAATTTCACGGAGAAGCCCCTCCTCAATGTGCTCGTGCGCCTCGATAACTCCGCCCGGCAGATCTGGTTTTTGTGATCTACGCAGATTTTCCGGCCAGTTACTGCACGTTAGCATCAAATATTTACCATCAGATCGACGACGAATAAGCGCCTTGGCAGCACGCTCAATAACTACCATAGATTAGCGATTATTCCAGCGCTCGACTGACTCGTGAATAATTGCTTTTGCTTCTTCGATATCGCCAAAGCCCTTCACAATCGTACTACCTGGCTTTTTAAGGTCTTTATAGTGCGTAAAGTGATGCTCGATTTGCTTGATGAGTTGCTCTGGTAGATCCGCGAGCGTCTTGATCGCGTTGCCCGTACTGCGATCATCAGCCGGTACCACGATTACCTTATCGTCAACTTCACCATCATCCTCAAACTTCATCACACCAATGACCTTTGCCTCAAGGAAGATACCTGTTGTCAGTGGCTCGTTAGTGATAATCAGTGCATCCAGTTCATCACCGTCCTCATCCAATGTCTGAGGAATAAAACCATAATTAGTTGGCTTAGCAAAAATTGCAGGCTCAACACGGTCAAGCTGAAACACTGCAAGTTCACGGTTCCATTCAATCTTGTGTGAACTGCCGGTTGGTATCTCAACAACAACGTTAATAACACCACCATCAATGTCACCAGGGGTAAGAATCTGATTAAAGTCAGCCATTAAAATCTCCTTTTTGCTACTGTATTACCTTTAGTGTAGCATAGTCCATCCATCATAATGGTATATACTAGAGAAAGCATGCAACTCCTCTCCCCACGAGATTACATTCGTGAAGCCACTGAGCTGATCAATAAAGCAACCCACAAGGTGGCCTTTATCAGCATGGTGCTAACCAATGACGAGTCAACCGACGAATTAGTTGAGGCGCTGGCGGCAGCGGCGAAACGGGGCGTTGAAGTACAAGTGGCGGGCGATATGTTTACCTACACCGAATTATCTGGGCAATTTATTCCATCGCATTATCTCAGCAAGCGCGTCAGATCAACCACGCGCATGGCACGAACCCTGTCGGGCGCCGGTGTTGACTTTCATTGGCTAGGACGACTAAATATCACCACCATATCTGGGCGCACCCATAGCAAATGGTGTGTCGTAGACGACGTTGTCTTTGCGTTTGGTGGTGTCAACTTGTACGAAAAAGGTATCGAAAATATCGACTACATGTTTCGTGTTAAAAATGCCGAGCTAGCACACAAACTTGCAGTCGAACAGCGGCGCATTGTTGCCGCCGACAAAGCACGCCACGCGTATCGTAGTCATATATTTAATCTCAACAGTAAAAGTACCGTGTTATTTGATGCTGGCTTCTTTGGTGAGTCCGTTATTTATCAACGCGCCTGCCAACTGGCTGCTGATGCCAAACATATTACCTTGGTATCACAGTACTGTCCTACTGGTAAACTAAATCGACTATTACGGCAAACCAATACAACCCTCTACTTTAACCCTTGGCAGCAAGCCAAAGGATTCAACCGATTGGTAATTCGTATGGGTATGTACCTGACTAAACTCACCACAGCCTACACACGCAAGAACTATCTCCACGCAAAATGTATTGTCTTCACCTTCCATGACGGCAGCAAAGCTGCGATTACAGGATCGCATAATTTCGTCAACGGTGGCGTCCTACTAGGCACCCGCGAAATTGCGCTCGAAACACGCGACAAAAAAATCATCGCGCAGCTAGAAAAGTTTATTGAAACGCAGGTAGCGTAAACTCCCAGCCACGGGTGGCGCGAGGAGGGGCGGACGACGGGGTCCCCAGGAAACAAGCTATTGTTTTCTGGGGTGTCGAGCGAGCGACAGGACCCGAGGGGAGAGTTTGTTGCCTAAATGCGCTTTAGCTCGTCCAAATACTCGCGAATACTAAGGGCGGCCGAAGCTCCCTCACCCACCGCACTAGCAATTTGCATAGTTGCGCCGCTACGAACGTCGCCACTCGCAAAGACACCCGGCATACTCGTCTCAAGCTTAGCATCCGTCTTAACCAAACGTTGCTCGTCAAGTTCAATTGCGCTTCCAATCAAAAACTCTGTATTTGGATTGAGTCCTACAAAGATAAAGATACCATCAGTCTCAAAGGTTATCTTTTCACCATCTTGTGTGCCGACAACTGACGTTACTTTGTTATCAGTTGTAACAATTTCGTCAGTTGTCGTGCCAAGATGCACCGTGATCTTACCCTCGTCAACGTACTTTTGCAATTCGTGCCGCAAGACTTCACTCGCCTTCACCGTACTGCGCACCAACAAATCGATATGCGTTGTAAAGCGCGTCAAGAAAATTGCTTCTTGTACGGCTGAATTACCACCGCCAACCACCACTAATCGCCTATCTCGGTAAAATGCACCGTCACACGTTGCACAATAGTGCACACCGCGACCATAAAATTCTGCTTCACCAGGAATGCCGAGCTTATTGTAGTCGCTTCCCGTTGCAATGAGAACTGCCTTAGCACGCTTTTCAACACCATCAACAACGACAACTTTTTCCTTACCTTCGTCGCGAATTTCCGATACCTCACCAAAATCGATCACCGCACCAAAGCGCTCGGCTTGCTTTTCCAGCTGTCCCGCCAGCGTCATACCCTCAATGCCATCAGGAAATCCAGGATAATTATCAACTTTGTCGGTGATTGCCGCCATACCGCCAATCACCCCTTTTTCGTACAATACCGTGTCAAGATCTTCACGCGTTGTATAGACAGCTGCCGCCAGCGCGCTCGGACCAGCGCCAATCATAATGACGTCTTTAACCTCTGCACTCATACTTATAGCCCCGCGCCATATGTTCGGCGATAATAATCATTCAGCTCACGCGGTACAGCTGGCTGCTCGATCGCCTCAGTTGCACTACGATCAGGCGTTGGAATCACCATAATCACAAACTTCAATGGTGTATTCGCAGGAATATCTGCACCGCCACCTTGCTCGCCGTACGCCTTATCCGCAGGCAACGTCAATTCGCGCACACCACCAATCTTCATACCCAAGACACCCTCTGTCCATCCTGTAATAACATTACCCGTCTGACCACCAGGGAACACCCACGTACCACTCGACTGACGATCAAGCGGTTGCCCCAATGCCGTCTTATCTTCATTAAATGACGAATCAAACATTTTTCCATCTGGATTCCATCCGAAGTAATACACCGTATACGCCGACTCGCTCGTAATTTCTTCGCCGTCACCTTGATTGAGATCCTCGGTAGCCAACTCCTTCACGCTATCCGCGTCGAAAGCTGCCACGCGAGATGTATACTGGTAAAATTCATCAAAGTACTTACCGGAAAGCTCGGCTGCGATCTTATCATTAATTACGTTCACCTTCTTTTGGTAGTCACTGTAGGCTGATTGATATTCCTTCTCAAGACGCTCAATACGCGCCTGTTCTGATGCCTGGTTTTTTGGTGCCAAGACCATTACCAAAAAGCTGCCCATCGTACCAGCAGTCAATACGATTGCAATAATCCAAATGCCAATCCTCTGGCTCTTTGCTGTTGCCATTATTCTCTCCCTCTCTTTCAACTCTTTCTAATATATCATGCTAAGCGGAACGTTTTAAATAATCGCTGCGCCGAGCTTCTCCACGACCATACGTGCAGCCGCATCAACAATCTCGTTTGCCGTCTCGCTCGTTAATGTTGTTTCATACGGCGTTAGCCGTGTGCGCAATGTAATGTGCCGTGATGCACCATTACCCTTGTATATGTCAACGGGTTTAATATCAATGGCAACGTTCTCGGTCTGTAGCGCAGCGAAAAACACCTGAACTAACGCATCATATGTCACCTCTTCAGCAATCTCAAAACACGTATCACGCTCGACTGATGGATAGCGACTCAGTGGCTTATAGCTGTCTTGAGCTGACTTTTGTGCCAATAACAATCCCTCAGTAAACAGCTCGAATCCAGCTACATAATCTGGTAACTTGAAAGCCTTCCTCACTGATGGTGCATATTCACCAATAATGCCAATCGCCTGTCCTGACGCTTGGTCAACCACCCGTGCCGTACGCCCTTCAACAAATGGCGCTGCCGCCGTTAGTGTCATCCCGCCAGTAGGCAGCGATTTATACTCAAGCTGCATGCCAAGATTTGACGCCATATAATCCAGCATTTTCTTAACTTTATAGTACGCCGCGCCTGACTGCGCCGTTTTTGATGCATACGTCAACGCAATTCGCGCAGGCTCGACTGGCAAACCTCCACTATCCAAGCCAGCCTTCTTGCTATGGCTTCTGCCAATTTCAAATAATGCAAATTCGTCATACCCTGCCTTAATGTTGCCATGCATCTTATCGAGTAGACTTGGTGTTAAGCTGAGACGATAGTACTGCAAATCAGGACTTAATGCGTTTGATAGCTTATACGCGTCACTACCGTCTTGTCCGGCCGCCTTTACGACACGTTCGTGAACAAAGCTATAGGTCAATACCTCATTTGCGCCAGCATGTGCCAAACTTTCACGAACTGTCTGCACTAATTCGCGATACGGATTCTTTGCAGTCGGCTTGGTGCTTCTTCTTGGCAATTCACGCGGCAACTTATCATAGCCATATAGACGACCAACTTCCTCGACAACATCTTCAGGCAGCTCAATATCAGTACGCCAGAATGGTGCCGTAATGCTCAGCTCATCATCGTCATCACCAGGCTTAAAGACCGCAAAGTTTGCTGCACGTAAAATATTGCCTATCATAACGCCTGAAAGATTGAGGCCAAGGCGCTCATTAATAAATTTCACGCTTACCAGTTGCTCGCCATGTAGTGTCCCGGTATCCGTTTGATCAGTAAAGTCATTTTCGTCATATACGCTGCTCGCTTGTATGGCACCCGTATACTGTCCCATCAGCTCCATCAGTTTTGCAATTACGCGATCGTTTTGCAATTTCGACTGGCCCTTGTTAAATCTCGTCAGTGCATCAGTAAATAGACCATATCTCATAGAGCTCTTGCGTACTGCGTACATGTCAAATGTTGCCACTTCCAGCACGATATTCTTTGTATCGGCCGACACCTCAGAATTACCGCCGCCCATCACACCGGCCAGACCGACAATACCTTCACCATCAGCAATCACAATGTCGTCAGGCGTCAGTTCGTAGGTTTTACCATTCAACAGCTCTGCTTTCTCGCCCATGCGCGCCATACGTACACCTAATTTATGCCCGCGCAGCTTGTCATAATCGTAGGCATGCGTCGGCTGTGCTGTCAGCAACATAATATAATTCGTCAGATCAACTACATTATTAATCGGCTTGCCGCCCCAACGTACTAATTCGCAGCGTAGCCACAATGGGCTTGGACCGATTGTCACATTTTGCATTGCGACTGCCATAAACCGCGGCGCCAAGTCGCGCGCATCATTAAATACTGTCAGAGACAAACCTGTCGCGTCACTGAAAGGTTCACGCGTCCAATACCAACCGTCTGGTATCATATGCTGTTCAGCATGCTCATCACTGCTTGTGTCTGGTCGAAGAATGGCATAGATTTCACGCGCCACACCCAGCTGTCCGAATAAATCAGGGCGATGCGTAAACATTTTATTTTCAATATCAATAATCGTATCATCAAGACCAAATACTTCAGCAAAGTTTGCACCTTCCTTTAGTGTCTTTCCCTGAGGGATATCAGCGTCGGTAATCTCGACAATGCCATCATGATCATCGCCAATTGCCAGCTCCTTCGCGCTGGCCATCATGCCGTTGCTCATCACACCACGCAGTTCACGTGCGCCCAATACAAACGGCTCGTCATCATCAAATGTTGATGGAACAGTGCTTGATGGTGGCAGCCAGATCGCCCACATACCTGCATGAACATTTGGCGCGCCGCATACCACTTGGACTAAATTTCCCGTCCCCGCATCAATTTTACAAACTGATAATTTGTCAGCATTAGCATGCTTTTCACATTCAATAACTTTGACAATTTTTGCATCTTTATATTTTTCGCCAAGATTGATCACCTCCTCAACGCCACCCAATTGCGCGTTAACCCGTGCCGCCAGCTCATCCACAGGGGGCAACTCAAGCCCTGTATATTCCTTCATTGTATTGAGGCTTACTTTCACTGCACACCTCGAATCTGCGCCTGAATTTCGTCCAGCCGCTCGTCACTCATCTTTGGACCCTCGGCCGTCGTTAGCCATCCCTGATATTCTTCGTTAAATTCTTGATGTGGCGACCAGACACCGGTTTCATCAGCCAACTGGCCGTGTAACGGAATTAATTTCGCATGAACATGCGCAATGCCCGTACCTTCAAAAATCAGTGCCACACGCGAGGTATTAAACGCACGCTCAAGAATGTTTGCAACCGTCTTAACTGCCTGCATATATTCAGCATAAAAATCATCACCCAACGAAAATACATAATCACCAGGATTTTCCTTCGGAATTACTACGGTAAAGCCAGGTGTATTTGGAAATGGAGTCAAAAATGCGAGAAACTTTTCGTCTTCCCAGACCTGCCATGATTTCATTTCACCCGAAACGATTTTGTCAAAAATTGTACTCATGCTAATCTCTCCTCAAGCTCATCCATCGTCCCATTAAATGCTACCTCTAAATCAACTCCATAGTGGTGTGCGATCACCAATAGCGACCACAAACAATCACCAAGCTCATGCTTTAGCTTCGCGTCAATATCCTCACCACGACGTTTTCCCTCTTTTGCCATAACAAGCTTCATAAGATCGCCGACATCTCCAACAAACCCTGCAGTATAATCCGCCCCATCCCACTTCTTACGACCATCATTTGCATTTAGTTGATCGTACTTTCGACGAATCTCCTGCGCCCTTTCTTGTAATTCAGTTAGGTCACTCATTAGAACTGCCTCAAAAAGTCTAACTTTGCCGACTCAAAATGCCGCACATCTTCAATACCATTCTTCATCATCACCAGACGGTCAATGCCAAGTCCCCAAGCAAAACCGGTATATTCAGTTGGGTCGATGCCTGCCGCCTTCAATACATTCGGATGGATCATGCCGCAACCAATCAGCTCAATCCAGCCTTCAAAACTACAGACTTTACAGCCCGCCTTTTCGCAGAACGGACATGACAAGGCGAACTCAAATGAAGGCTCGGTAAATGGAAAATAAAATGGATTCGTGCGAATATCCAGCGCCTTGCCATAATATTCTTCCAAAAATGTCTGCAACGTTGCGATAAGGTTGCCGATCGTTACTCCCTTGCTTACATACACGCCCTCAACTTGGTAGAATGTATGTTCATGCCGAGCGTCAAGATCTTCGTTACGAAATACGCGATCAGGCACAACCACTGCAATCGGTTCACCGTTCATCAGATTCTCTTTGTATTTTTTCAATACACGATTCTGCATAGTACTGGTGTGTGCAGGGGCCACCAATGGTTCACCAGATTGGTCAGTCTCAACAGTCTGAAACGTATCGTAATCGTCTCGCGCTGGATGACCTTTTGGAAAATTCAATGCATCAAACATATGATAGGTATCATCGATCTCACGCGAATCTTCAATGACAAATCCCATACGTTCAAAAATACCCGAAAGCTTGCGAATTTCCCGCATCAGCGGGTGAACACTGCCGCTCTCAGTCGGCAACAATGACACCGGACCAGCGTTAACATCCCACGGCGCCGTCACATCGATTGGTGCGGGTTGATTAGCATTTTCTAATGCCAACTCGCGCTGTTCAATCACACCAGCCAACTCCTGGCGCAGCTCATTGAGCTGCTTGCCAAATCCAGAACGCTCTTCTGGTGGCAATGTCGGGATAATCGCCGCAATGCTTTTTAACTCGGGTGCCCTCAGAATGTCTCGAGGGCTATCGCTCTCCGCAATCTGCGACAGCAATGTTGTTCGAACAGAATCAATTGTATCAGCCATATTCTTATATTATATCACTGGTGGAGCCGATTGAAACGCCTAATATCCGCGCGTACTAGCAATTACCAACCAAATCGTAACAACAATTGCCGCAATGCCGACAATAAGCCACACCAAGGCAAGACTCGTCGTCTGTTTTGTCCCCTCAATATATCGTGAATCTTCAATACCATCTGGTAAATCAGCTGGCTCTGCTTTCTTGCGTGCTTTCTCTTGTAATTCGGCTGCTATTCTCTCTTGCAATTCGGTACGATTCTGATTTTGGTTCACATGTAATGCCATAACCCCCATTGTATCACTCATGTTTATTTACAAATAGATATGCTATACTTGCCTCACAAGTTTCATAACAGTTATTAAAGGAGGGAAACTTATGGCTACCAGTAAATCTGGTTCAACCAAAAAGACCACGGCAAAAAAGTCGTCGTCTCGTACAACTGCAACAAAAGTAACAACCGTCAAGGCAGCTACTGCACCAAGCAAGCCATCTGTATTTAAGAAGGCATCAGGCGAACCTAACTATCCTGCAATTATCATTGCGGAAGTTATCGGTACATTCGTACTAACACTCGTCGCGCTTCTGACACTACAACAATTCGCTGCACTATATGTTGGTCTTACCGTCGCCGTGCTCGTACTTGCGGTTGGCGCCGTATCTGGCGCACACCTCAACCCAGCAGTGACTTTCGGCCTCTGGGCTGCGCGTCGCCTCAAGACAGTGCTTGTACCTGTATACTGGGTTGCTCAATTCGTTGGCGCAATCCTTGCCATACTTGTACTTAACTCCGTATCTAACAATGGTTACGGTCTCGACTTTGGCAACTTCACAAGCCTCAACTGGGGTGTCACTGCCGTCGAGATTATCGGTACTGCCGTCTTCTTGTTCGGCCTTATTGCTGCCGTTAGCAACGATAAGCTTTCACAAGTTGGCAAGGCCTTCGGTGTTGGTCTTGCACTCACCGTTGGTATTCTGGTATCAGGTTCAGTCTTCTCGACGCTTCAAAGCAGTGTCGACACGTCAAATGTTGATGTCAGTAAGTCAGAAACCATCCCACGTGAATACCTCGTTAAGGGCGCAACGCTGAACCCAGCCGTTGCATTGGCTTCAACCGAAAATACCCCAAGCCAGTTGAGTGGCTACGGTGCAACCGAAGAAGAAGATAAGTTCAGCCGCCTTGGCCTTGAAGTTATCATCGGAACACTCGTTGGTGCAGCACTTGGTACAAACTTATACCTATTGCTTGCCTACGTGAACCGTCAGCAAAGCTAGTCAATTTGTTGCACACAAATAAATAACCCCGCCGTGATTAGGCGGGGTTATTTATTTACCCTTCTACCCTTCGCTGCTGGACGTCGGTTTATCGAGCAGTAACGGATCAATTGACTCAGCACCACCAGATATCTTTACCACGTCTTTATCAACACGCGCCAACTGTTTATGTGCATTATTGTAATGACCAACTGTCGCACCAAGGCTCGTACCTAGCTTTTGCATATAGCCATCAAAGCCTTTCAGATGCTTACCTAACTGCTCGACGTTATGACGAATCACCTCAGTATCCTTCTGAATCTCAAGACTGTTCAACCCCTGTGAGATAATCTGCAACATCGCACTCAGTGTACTTGGCCCCACAATTGTCACCTTCTTGTCAACCGCCGCGTACTGCATCAGGTCACGGCCATTCACGCCTGCTGCACCAACTTTGTTAGCCAACAGATCATAGTAAATCGCCTCTGATGGAATAAACATCAGCGCCTGACCTAATGTTCCCTTACGCGTATTGATATATTTCGCTGTCTCATCAATACGCTTTTTTAGATCATCCTTAAAAGCCTTTTCCAGCCCCGCACGATCCTCTGCCTTTGCTTCAATCATACGGTTATAATTCTCAAGACTAAACTTGCTATCAACTGGCAGTATCTTATCGTCAAGATGAATCACTGCATCAACAATAAGCCCTTCTCCCATTTTGTATTGCAGCTCAAATGCACCCGGCGGCAGCATATTTTCCAAAATTTGCTTTAAATAAAATTCGCCCAACACGCCTCGCTGCTTTGGGTTTGCCAGTACATTCTGTAACGTCTTCAGCTCATCCGCCACATCAACGACACGGCGATTCGTCTCATCCAGCTTGGTCAAGCGTTGTGTTACGTCGGCAACCAGCCTAGCGCTCTCGCCAAGCTGCTTTTGCATACTAGTTTGCATCGACGTTGCATTTCGCTCCAACTTATCACCAAGTGTTTGCTGCAATCCCGCAATCGATCGTGACAGTTCGGTGACATCCGCCTTCACCATATCTACTGCGCTTGACTGCCTCATATCATTCATTTTTTGTACCAATACAAAGAGCCCTACGCCCATCACGCCAATCATTGCGATCAGTAAAATAATAAGTATAACTTCCATGACACTAGTGTATCACGGAGCCACTCTACAAAAAGGCGACCCAGCGTAAGATAAGCGCCGCAACAATCGCCAGAACCACCGCCAGCATCGTTGAGCGAAGTCGCAAAATCCATGTAAATAACACATATCCTAACAGAAAGAGACCCGTTGTCCATGCCAATCCTTCAATCCATGACAATACGCTCGTTAGCGTCTGCAAACCCCAAAACGACAGCACTACCGCCAGCACCACCCACAGCGCATGACGAACATGCAAACGAATCAATGTAATAGCACCGACAATTGCCGTAACGATAATGGCTAGGTTACCTGCAACAGCCCCCGACTTGCCACATGCCTGCAGGGCAGAATCACGACACAACAAAGGGTCAATCACAAAACTACCCAGCACCCACGCAATAATCCATGTCAAAATACCAAGACTGGCACCAATTGCTGCAATCACCAGCCAATTGTATGTACCACTTACGTACCGATCACCCTTTGGTTGTATTATTACTTTTGCCATATCACCTATCCTTATATTCAATTTAAATATATTGTACTACGTTATTGAAAATAAGCCAAAATAATTGTATACACGCTTATGCTTTACGTGGCCGCCTGACGTGATCTCGTTGTAGATACCATAACCCACCAATACACGCCACAATGACTCCAGCCACAACATCCAGTGGCGTATGCACCAGCGCCAATACTCGTCCAACACACACCACAACAACCAATACCATCATCAGCACAGTCAGCCACTTAGTCCGCGTCTCAGCCCATACCGCCAGTGCAATTGCCGTCACAAACAACGCATGATCAGACGGAAAGCCCGGGTTATCAAGATACGATGCACCTGGTGTAATGCCCAGCAATTCATAAGGTCGCATGTCAGCTGGTTGCCACGTCACTGCCAGCAATTTTGCAATCAAAAATGCCGTTAATCCCGCCAGCAAGACCCTCGAATACGCCTTGAATCGCTGCCCCTTTGGTACTTTCCACAGCAATGCCCACACCCCCAAAATAACAACTGGAAACACTGCATAGTCAGCGACTAATCGCACAAAGAATTCATAGTCCATACTTTGTAGTCTAGCAGATTACTGCCCGATATTGCAGTCTTATTGCCTCAGTCTATCTACAACAAGGCGTAGACTGACCGCGATACTAATGCACCGACAGACTCACCGGCAGCACAGCGGCGACGAACCTCTGTTGAGCTGGTGTTAATTGTCGTAACTGGCAACCTAACTGCTCGTTTTGCCCGAGGATTAATCTCATATCCAGGCCGATCAACCACCAGCATTGGCAACTGACGCAGCAGCTCCTCGCCGCCTCGCCACGACGCCATCGTCTGCGTTGAATCAGCCCCAAACACAAATCTAAAGTCATAATGAGGATACTGCTGACGTAGCCGACGTATCGTCTGGTACGTCTCAGTCGGCTGTATCTGATCCAGCTCGCTTGTTTCGACCCGCATAGTAACGTTGCCGCACTTCACGTCTGCAATCATTGCCTCAATATACTCTAGTCGTCGTTGGCGTGACACGGCAATCGTTTTATCTCGACGTGACCCACTGGGCATTACCCATACTTCCGAATGTGACAATTTGGCATAGTCAACACAGGCCTGCAGCACTGCAACATGTGCAACCGTAGGAGGATTGAAGGCGCCGCCATATATGATTGCCTCTGTTCGTTGTCGGTTCTTCATGATACATCCTAACTTATTGTTTACTTTACACTAACTATATAGTATTCTGAGTGTAGCATGTTAGTGTTAAAACTACAATAAGAAAGGATACCTCTTATGAGACACCGCCAATTTGACATTATTACCACTTTAGAAACACGGCCGACTATCGACCCTGTCGAGGAAATCGAACGGCGCAGCCAGTTTTTGGCCGATTACCTTGGCCATACTGGCCTCAACGGATTCGTACTGGGTATTTCAGGCGGTCAAGATTCTTTATTGGCTGGCATCCTGGCCCAACGCGCCGTTGAACTGCGACGCGCTGCTGGCTTTGATGCCAGTTTTCATGCCGCCCTCCTGCCGTATGGGACTCAGGCTGATCGCGCCGATGCCGAACTGGCAATTACCACTATCAATCCTGATGTTGTCCATGACATCGATATCAAACCCGGGGTCGACGGGATGGCCGAAGCGTTTGCAACAGGCGAAAACACTCCTATGCGTGACTTCGACAAAGGTAATGTCAAGGCCCGCATGCGTATGATCGCTCAGTACGCACTTGCAGGACAACACGGCCTTCTCGTGATTGGTACCGACCATGCCGCCGAAGCAGCAACGGGGTTCTTCACGAAATACGGAGATGGTGGCGCAGACGTACTGCCACTAAGCGGCCTCAGCAAGCGCCAGGGACGTACCATGCTGGAGGAACTTGGCGCGCCAGAAGTCTTCACTACCAAAGCACCGACGGCAGATTTACTCGATGGCCGTCCTGGCCAAACCGACGAAAGCGAACTGGGTGTTCCCTACGCGCTCATTGATGATTACCTTGAAGGGCGGGCCGTGCCAGACGATGTTGCCGCACAACTTGAGGCACGCTACGACGCTACCGAGCACAAACGTGCCCTGCCCGTAGCGTACACAGCAGAGAACGAATAGGGTAACATAGACTCAGGATTATGACCGAGATTCTTTTTATCCGTCACGGTGAGAGCAGTATGAATACTCGTCCCGACCTCGTTGGTGGACGCAGCTATCATGCATCCCTCACCATCCGGGGTTCTCGACAGGCCGCGCTCTTTGGTGCCTATCTGCGCAGCGAACAAATCAGACCCGACGTCGTATTTGCCTCTCCTGCTATTCGTACCGATGCAACAGCGCGTATCACACTAGACAATGCAGGTATCGATATGCCCGTACTACATGATGATCGTCTCCTCGAAATATCGCACGGCACCTACGAGGGACAGCCTCGCAAAAATGTGTACAGCGAAGCAAACAAGCGTCGCTATCGAATCAGCGAGCTCGACGGTAAACTGCCAGGCGGCGAGTCGGTGCTTGATATTGATCAGCGCATGCGTCCTTTTATTCATGACGTGCACGAGCAGTATCCTGATGGTACTGCCTATGTTTTCGGGCATGGCTTTGCCATTCGATCGCTAGCTGGGATGATTCATGGTCTCACCAAACCAGAAATATTTGCCGAACTAACCCCTAATCTTAGTGTCACGAGTATTACCATGTCGCGTCACACGCCAACCGTCCACTACGTTGGCAAAACCGTCATTTCAGAGTAGAATTATTGTATGAAGTACACGAGCCCCTACGTACCACCGACACTGACCGTTGACGCCGTCATCTTCCAGATTTCAAATGGTGTGCTTGAAGCGTTGCTGATGAAACGCCCCAACGAACCGTTCAAGGGCGAGTGGGCGCTGCCGGGTGGATACAATGCCGAGGGCGAGACAACTACCAACGCCCTGCACCGGATTGTCGAGCAAAAAGCAGGTGTCGATATCAACAAGGACCTCAGTTATATCGAACAGCTCTATACCTTCGACACCGTCGACCGCGATCCGCGCGGCCACGCTGTATCAGTTACCTATATGGGCTGTGGGCGTGACATCACCCTGCGTGATGCCGGTTCGCGTGTGGCATTTCTCGATGTCGATAACCTACCTGAGCTTGCCTACGACCACGCTAACATCATCGCCTACGCCCGCGAGCGCCTGATCGCAAAACTCACCTACACCAATGCCGTCTCGGCATTTCTTGAAAAGCGTTTTACTCTGACACAGCTCCAGTCCGCCTATGAGATCATCTTCGGCCGCGAGTTCGACAAGCGCAACTTTCGCAAGAAATTCCTCAGTCTCAAACTGATTCACGAAACCGATGAATTATGGCGCGACGGTGCGCACCGGCCCGCAAAGCTCTACGAATTCAACAGCACCTCGTTGGAATCGTTGTCTCGAAGTTTTGACTAAACAACTATTCCGAAAGGAGACGCGGAGCTTTGTCTACTTGCTCGAGCAGCTCAGCGCCTGAATAACGTCGCCGTTCCGACAACTCAACCCACTGGCCACCATCGGGCGATTCGCTGGCGGTATCAGGATAGATGTAACGTCGCCAACGCAATTTATCACGTACATCTTCTGGATCGTCTGGATTCACCCGTGTGTAATGCAACAATGTACAATTGCGGATTGTATATTCTTTATCCTCATCCAACGCCTCCCATTCCTCGGGTGTCATTCGTTCAATACCATAGCGTGCCGCATTGATAAAATCACCGTGTGACACCACAACAACGCGCTGGTCAGCTTGTTCGCGGTGCAATGTCGCCTGAAAATCACGGAAACGCGCATAGACATCCGGCATGCTTTCACCACCATCAAGTCGGATATACCAAGGATTCGCCAGCTTTTCGGCAGCGGTCAGAGGAAACTGTGCGCGCTGCTCGGCACGTGGCATTTTGCCATACACGCCCCAGCTGCGCTCCACAATCCGATCGTCAATCGTCCAGCCCTCCACGTCCTCACCGCCAACATAGGCTGCCGTCTCACGAGTACGCATAAAGGGCGAAACATACCGTGCATCAAAACTCGCCAAACCATCGAGCTCTCGGTCAATATATTCCTTGGCGGTTTTTGCCTGTTCAATTCCTTTGACTGTCAGCCTTTGTTGCCAATCTGGCCTGGCAAAAATTGCCCCAGCGACATCGGGGTCAACACCGTGATCATCGCGCTTTTGTACGATATTCGCCTCAGATTCCCCATGGCGAATAAATAAAAGGTCTCTTGGCATTGTCATAATCAAATCTCCGTTTCTATCCTTAGGATAACACCGTGCATTATTTTCTGTAAATAGTGTTGACAATACAATAACTAGACTGTAGGATGAAAATAGAAAGTGTAATATACACACTAAGTAATGAATCAAGGAGCACAAAATCATGGAACTACTACAAGCATTCTTCAGCGTTGAGACCACCGCCTTTACCCTGCTCGGGTACGAGATCAGCTGGTTGGAACTCGTCGGCACGATATTTAACCTGGCATGCGTCATCCTCATCGCCCGCCGCAACATCTGGACGTGGCCGGTTGGTATTGTTGGTGTCATTCTGTTCGGCATATTGTTCTATCAGATCAATCTTTATGCTGACGCACTGGAACAAATCTACTACCTTATCACCAGTATCATTGGCTGGTACATGTGGGCGAGCCTGAAAAACCGCGGCAAGGACGACAAAAAGGTTGCCATCACGACCAACACGCTTCGCGCCAACCTTATCTGGATAGGTGTTATTGCCGCGATCAGCGCCCTCACCGCCTACGCCCTGGCGCGCGTTCACACCTGGCTGCCTGCTATCTTTCCTGAACCTGCAGACCTGCCGGCACTTGATGCCGCTACTACCATCATGAGCTTCGCGGCACAGTTCCTTATGATGCGCCGCCGCCTGGAAAGCTGGGTGCTGTGGATCGTTGTCGACATCATTGCGATTGGACTGTATTGGTACAAGGATGTTCCGTTCGTGGCGCTGCTATACCTTATCTTCCTCATCAACGCCGTGTACGGATTTGTCGCATGGCACAAGGCGATGCAACAACCTGAAGATGAAGCACTAACAGAGGAGCAAGCGTAATGCGTAGCATCGTCATTGGCAAGTTCTACCCGCCGCACCTTGGCCATCATTACCTGATCGATACGGCCGTCAAACAATCTGACGAGGTAGACGTGCTGGTTGTTGATAATCCTGATTACCACATTCCTGCCCAACGTCGTGCCGAGTGGCTGCGCGCCGAACATCCCACCGCCCACGTACAAATCATTCCCGATATCGGCAAGGACGACGACTCGCCCGCCTGGGCGCTGCACACGCTGAAGTTCCTGGGTTATACACCCGACATGGTGTTCAGCAGCGAAGCTTACGGCCGCACTTGGGCCGAGGCTATGGGATGCCAATATGTTGATGTTGACATCGACCGCACAACCGTGCCGATTTCTGGTACCAAAGTCCGTCAGGACATGTTGGCATCATGGCAGTATTTGTCTGGTTCCGTGCGGACAGGCCTAGCACTGCGCATTGTCGTTGTCGGCGCCGAATCAACTGGCACCACCACGCTGGCGCGTGACTTGGCCGAGGCACTGCACGTACCCTGGGTGCCTGAAGTTGGACGATACTATACCGAATCGATTATGACGGGTAAATACCAGTGGCATGACGATGACTTTTATCGCATCGGGCGACTACAGCAAGCCTACGAGAATGAGATGGCCGCCAGATCAGACGGTGTGATTGTCTGCGATACCAACGCGATTGCCACAGAATTATGGCAACGTCGGTACATGGGTAAAATCACCAAAGAGATGAAGCAGATTGCCATACGCGACAAAGCAGACCTCTATATCATCACGGGCGATGAAATTCCCTTTATCCAAGATGGTATCCGTGATGGCGAACATATCCGACATCAGATGCACCGCTGGTTCCTAGCGCATATCAAAAAATCAGGTGTGCCACATATTGTAGTCTCGGGCGACCCGAAGACGCGATTACAAAGTGCCGTTATCGCCGCCGAAAAGATGATCGCCAAGAGGCGAATGATTAGGTGAGGACACCTTTATTACTTAAGAGCAATAAGCCTACGTAAACTCGCGTGCTTGCTGACCTTCTCACTAGGCCATTCTTCCTTGATGATATTTGCCAGGAATCGCCTTTTATTTATTAGAGTCACCCTATACGTCGTGCTGTTGATAGGAACTGCCAGTACAGTCCGCTTGCCCATGACTCCATAAAAAATCTTATCCTCCAATAGTGACCTCACAAAGAGCATCGTCTCGTCAAATATTTCTCGGGTTACATCCACGTCAAAATCCAGTGGATACAAGTCCGTATCAAGTGAACTTCCAGCTAGAACTCCATCGGTCAGCTTTTTATCAAGCTCAAAATCATACCCCACCCACTTTTCATTGATAAGAACCTTGAGCTTCCATTCGTCGGCAGCGAGAATTATATCACCAGAATCCTCGTCGAAAGTTGCGACAACATTACCTAGTTTATGCCGCTTTACCTCATTCAGCGCCCTTTGGTACATCTCAGAACTATCTATCATTCCTTTTATATTACTTGCTCTTTATCAGTTCGTCCACTAACACGTCAGGATAGCGGATTCGCCAGGTTGGGGGATTGTCAATTGTTTCAGCACAATGCCCGCGGATCATACCAAAACACAGAATCGTAATATGCAACTATTTATATGTTGTACATATTACTACTTTATATATTCTAGTTAGTGTTGACTTTACATTATCTTAGGATTAGAATAATGAATAGAAAGTGTAATATATACACTAAGTAAGAAAAGGAGTTCCCCATGACAAACTTTGAAAACACCCGAAACGTACTGGTTGCCGTTGATGTACAGAATGATTTTATCGATGGCAGCCTGGCTGTTACTGAGGGAGATCAGGTCGTCCAGCCATTAAATGACGCAGCAGCAGCTGTTCGCGAGGCTGGCGGTGATGTCGCCTTCACCCGCGACTGGCACCCCGCCACTACCCCGCACTTTGCGGATTACGGGGGTATCTGGCCAATACACTGTGTGGCCGAGACCGATGGCGCTGCCTTTCATCCTGATCTAGAAGTCACAGAAGGTGATGTGATTATCAACAAGGGTATGGAGCAAACCGATGGCTACTCTGGCTGGGAGGGTGTGGCCGATGATGGGCAAACACTAGAGACTATGATCGAGCCACGGACCCGCGAAGAGAAAGTTCGTGTCTTTATCGGTGGCCTTGCGACTGACTACTGCGTTAAAGCCACCGCGCTTGATATCGCCGAACGGTTCAAAGACGACGAACGCGTACAGCTGTACCTGATACACAACGCCATTCGTGCAGTTGGCCTAGCACCAACTGATGAAGAGAAGGCCCTTGCCGCCATGGAAGAAGCCCGTGTCCAAGCCGTTTCATCTGATGATGCGCGGGCAATGATCGAAAGGACCATACAATGAAAACTACCGAAGCTCGCCTTTCAAAAGGCCTCGACTATTACAAGGCAACCATGGGCCAGGTCGAATTTCTCGAACATCCTGACGCCGAGGTAACCTTTGAACTGAAAAACCGTGCCACTACCCGGCTATCCGAATTCGTCAGTCCCGCCCAATTGCAGACACGCCTTGCAGCTCTACAGGATGGTTGGCAGCCTGACGAGATTGCCTATCTTGCCAGCCTACAAAACCAAGACGGCACCGCACAGTTTACGCCTGAATACCTCGACTTTCTGACGGATAATCCCCTGCCTCCCGTCGATATATCATTAGACAAGCGCGGCGACCTGGCCGTCACTACAACTGGGCCATGGCCACTGGTCACCTTTTGGGAGACCGTAGTGATGAGTGAACTGAACGAACTCTACTTCGCAAATAAACTTGCGGCCGAGGGCAGTTCACTAGAAGAACTCTACGCCGAGGGCGACCGACGCCTCGATGAGAAAATCGCCATCCTAAAGGACCGTCCTGACATCAAGTTCTCAGACTTTGGTACGCGCCGTCGTTTTAGTTATGACTGGCAACGACACGTTGTCGAACGTATCGCCACTGAACTTCCCGATAACTTTACTGGCACTTCTAATATCTTCCTCGCACACAAACTAGGTCTTCGCCCTATCGGCACCTTCGCACATGAACTGCCAATGGTGTATGCCGCGCTCGCTGATAAAGACGGTGAGAATCCGCTGGACGGACACAACCGTGTCCTCCAAGATTGGGAACGACGATATCATGGCGATCTCTCAACTGCCCTCACTGACACATTTACAACCGATTTTTTCTTTACCGACTTCACACCCGAACAAGCAGAACGTTGGAAATCGCTGCGCCACGACTCAGGTGACCCGATTGAGTTTGGTGATCGTGTCATTGATTTTTACGAGAATCTAGACATCGATCCTAAAGAAAAGACAATTGTCTTTAGCGATGGGCTCGATATTGATACAATCATCGAACTAGCCGACTATTTCAAGGATCGCATCAACGTAATCTTCGGCTGGGGCACCACTCTCACTAACGACCTTGGAGTGAAGGCAAATAACTTTGTTATGAAGGCGGTCAATGTTGATGGCATGCCAACTGTCAAACTCAGTGATGCCGAAGGTAAACATACTGGACCCGAATATAAAATTGACCTCTACAAAGAAAAAGTTGCGCGTGCTGTCGGGCACAGGGCAATGAAAGAATTAGTAGCAGCATGAGTGAATTGATGACTAATACAAAGGAACGCAAGCTATGGTTCGACGGCCCAAACTACACTGCCGACGCAGTGATCATTGACCCCGAAGCCGAAAGAATCTTTCTTATCAGGCGCGGCGATACAGGGCAATGGGCGCTACCTGGCGGCTTTGTTGACCCAGGAGACGATTCACCATATGACGCAGCAGTTCGTGAAGCAAAAGAAGAAGGCAACCTTGCGCTCTTTGGTTCTGCCCCTCTTATCTTTCGTGGTATTGTTGACGACCCTCGCAACAGTGAGGACGCGTGGATAGAGACAAGTGCCTACCTGTTTACAGCAACCCACACTGATACAGGAAAAGCAGGCGATGATGCTGTCGATGTTGCCTGGCCGCGACTTGACGAGCTAACACCAGAGAGCCTCTATGCCTCACATGCTTGCATTATCGAGCGTGCGCTTGACCATCTAAAGGGTCAACAATTATTCGACACTTTTGTCTCCCCCGATACAGCGACTCGTATTGATGCCGGGCATATGGAATATAACAAATCAATTTGCGAGAAAGATGGACGCGCAGTTTTTGCTAAGCAGCATGCATTTGAACGCTTTGACGATATCGAACGAGCCAATCGATCATATTACTACCTCGAAAAAGAAGCTTTTACAATGGCACACCTTAGGCAGTATGGTTTTGATTATGTACCAGATTCATCAGCCCTTTATGGTGACACGCTTGCTATGAATGCTCTGCAAGCTAGCGACGGCTGGCAGTGGCGCGCCGACCCCAAGACGATTGATGCGTATATCGTTGACTCCCTCAAAGCACTCCAAGCGCTGGAGACAATCTCTGTCCCTGCGGACTCATTTGACATTGAGCCTTCATATGAAAGTTTCATGAAAGAGGGCTGGCAATCGTTTACTGATAAAACACGGTCACAATTAGAGCAGCGTTACATACAGTTCCTCCCACGCCTTGATGAAGCGTCCCAAGAAACTGCCCATGAGATGATGGCAACACTCGATACGCTGCAGAGAGCCGCGGCGATCCCCCACATCCCGTCAGAATTCGTCTTTTGCCACCATGATATGCGTCAATCAAATCTTGCTTGGCACCCACAGCATGGTAGCAAGCTTGTCGACTGGAGTTGGGCGGGATTAGGTGAGCCGAATAGCGACAGTACGAGCCTTCTTATTGACCTTCATAAAAGTGGCCATGATATCAGTGATTACCACGACCACATCAACCCACACCATTGCCTTACCCTGATGGGATTTTGGCTTGGCCACAGCACCTGGCCGCACCGCGGTAATGATACCGTGCGGTTCCAACAGTTCTTGTCAGCACTCAGTGCTTACGAAGTCCTTAAAGCCCTATAATCGTTCCAGTGTAAAAGACGAGCCCTGTCCGCTATGACGCTCGTAGTTAAGTATGTAGCCATATGTATCGGCTAATTGCTTAGCAATTGAAAGACCTAAACCATGTCCAGAGGCCTCCGTGCGTGTACGGGCATTATCGGCACGATAAAAACGTTCGAAGATATGTGGTTGGTCTTTCTTACTGATACCAATTCCCTGGTCGATGACCGTCACTTTTAGTGACCGGCCATTCGTCCGTACAAGCACGTTTACCTGAGATTCTTCCGGCGAGTATTTTATCGCGTTATCAAGAAGAATCGTTAGGATTTGCCTGACAATACCCGGATGAACCTTCGCCTGCTGCGAGGGTGCATCAACGACGATGGTGGTAGCTTTCTTGTCGGCAAGCGGCTGCACGCGAGACACGATATCGTCCATAAACGCAGTAAGCTGCACTTCCTCCAATACATCACTCTGTTGGCCTGCCTTGGCAAGATTGAGTAAGGTATCTGCAAGATCACGGAGTTTCTCCGTCTCAATAATCGTACGACGAAAAACATCGCGTGCCTTTTCCTCGGTAATCTTTGGTTTACGCAAGGCAACTTCATTGCTGGTCTGTAGTGCCGTTAACGGCGTGCGCAACTCGTGACTCGCATCACTGACAAACTGTGCCTGCCTTTCCATTGCTTCCTCAATCGGACGAAGCGTTCGCCGTGCCAAATAATAACTCAGCCCTGCGCCGCCGGCTGCCACAAGGACATTAATAATAGCCAGTGATCCGAGGATCGATAGGCGCGTTCGCCTGTCGCGCTCTGCAATACGGTCTTCGGTCTCGTTGGGTAACGTACTTACCTTCTCGCCTGGTCGTTGTGGCGGCAAAGGACGATCAAGTTGTACGGAGGTAATAAAATAAATGACCGCGCTAAAAAGCAGTGACATCGTCATAATAATGCCAAAATAGCTTAACGCCAGCCGCCACGTCCTGTCGTTATTTTTTTTCATTCGCCACGCTCCTCAATTTTATAGCCAAAACCTGGCACGGTGTGGATGAGCTTTGCCCTGAACGGCTTATCGACCTTGCGGCGGACAAACATGACAAATTGCTCTACTGTATTGGGTAAAATATCGGCATCAAAATCCCAGACATGGCTGATAAAACTTTCTTTTGAGAGCACCTTGCCGTGATTTCTCATCATGTACTCCAGTACCGCATATTCTTTGCTCGTCAGATCAATGGTCGTATCATCGCGCTGAACGCGCTTCGTGCTTGGATCAAGCGTCAAATCGCCGACCCTGAGGACCTCAGCCTGCTTTTCATTGGGACGGCGCAGGAGGGCACGGATTCGCGCCAGCAGTACATCAAAACTAAACGGCTTGGCAAGATAATCATCAGCACCCGTGTCAAGTCCTTGCACAATATCACGTTCTTGGTCCTTAGCGGTCAGCATCAAAATCGGTGTGGTGTTGCCCTCGCTGCGCAACATTTGACACACCTCATAGCCATTCATTTCAGGCATCATCACGTCCAGAATAATCACATCATAATTATCTGCCGCTGCCGTCCGATACCCCTCATCACCATCATAGGCGGTATCAACAGCGTATGACTCATCTTCCAGCCCTTCTTTCAGTGCGTCCGAAATTGCTTGGTCATCTTCGACAATCAATACCTTCATATACGTAGTATACCTCAGACAATGGTGAATGCCCCGTGTGCCTCCGGCCATAGTTGTCGCATAATGTGCTGGCCTTTGCGTGTTAGGCGTACCCACAGTCCGTCAAGACTACTGTCTATCGCAACAAGTCCTTTGCTCTTCAGCCGCTCGATAATTGTCAAAATATGCTGCCGCGACATGCCCAACTGCTGTGCCAGTGTGCGCGTATCATCCTCGCCATCTTCGTGCACTTGCTGTAAGACAATTGCCTCGTTCGGTGTTAGTTGCGATGGTTGGTTCATGTTTTTACCCCTTTCATTTGCTGGTTGTAGGATCAGTATACGAGGATTGGTCTGTAAAAATACTGTAAAACCCAGCCTGACACGAAAGATACTTATACAGCAAATCTACAGAACCCGCGTAGTATCCTCTGGACAGACAACAAAACGTAATCCAAGGAGAATACATGTGGCAATAGAAATATTTAATCGTCAGGAGCTGAAATTCGTCGTATCACAGACGCAGTACGAAGTAATCCTGCCGAGCATTCGCGAGCATATGCGGCTCGACAGGCATAATGCGGATGGTCAGCCATATCGACTCTACAATCTCTATATCGACACGGCTGATCGGGCGCTGATCCGCCATAGCATGAGCAAGCCGACGGTCTATAAGGAAAAGATTCGGATTCGCTCGTACCAACCACTGACACCTGATAGTCTGGTATTTTTGGAAGTCAAAAAAAGATACAAAAAGATTACAAACAAGCGTCGTACAAAGATACCGCTGAGTGATGCGCTCGCATTTATCCAGACAGGCACACTACCAAATCTCCACGGTTATATGAACCCGCAGGTTATCAGTGAATTTGCCGTGATGCTTCAAGAACACTACTATCAGCCAACGACATACATCTGTTATGATCGTATGGCATTCCATGCACGGGACAAGGCGAGCGATCTACGCATGACGTTTGATACCAACCTCGTCTCACAGCAATACGGAACGTCGGACAAGCAGCGCCTACTTGCGGCAGACAAGCTAATCATGGAAGTTAAATCCACTACCAATATGCCACTATGGCTGGTGGAGCTTCTCGATAAACACCACATTTATAAGCAAAGTTTCTCAAAGTACGGCACAGAACACATGATGGCATTGCAGGCGAGTGAGGTAGTGTATGCTTGATTCACTATTCACCACCAGCACGGGCAGTGAAGCAGTTCTAGGCTCGGGCATCATGGCGATTGTCGCCGGGCTTGTGACGGGACTCGTCATCAGTTGGCTCTACATTCGCACGAATCGCCATAGTTATTCGCAGAGCCTGGCGTGGACACTGGTCTTTATGCCAGCAGTCATCGGGCCAGTTATTGCGCTCGTTGGATCGAACATCGCCGCCGCATTCAGCCTGGCAGGTATCTTTACCATCATACGGTTTCGCAGTGCGCCAGGCAGTGCGCGTGATATCTTATTGATACTCTTTAGTGTCGGTGCAGGGCTCGCCTACGGACTGGGGCTGTATCTCTATGGTGCAATATTTGCTATCCTGATGGTCGCTGCGCAGCTCGTACTCTACGCAACGAACTACGGTCAAGGCAAGAACAGCCAGCTCCAGCTAAGGATTGTCGCGCCAGAATCAAGCAACAACGAAGAAACGTTCGCCAGCGTGCTCGAAAAACACACCGCTTCGTTTGCACTCAACCGCATCGGTACGCGCGATCTCGGCAGTGTCTACGAGCTGGTATACGACATCGAATTGCCAAAAGACGGCGAGCGAAAAACCCTGATTGACGACCTACGCCGACACAATAGCAATATGAATATCACCATTTCTAACCGCGCAAGCGCGAGTATGTTTTAACGAAAAAGGAGGACATCACCATGAACAAATCAAAGAAAGCACTCATTATCATCGTTGCAATCATCGTACTGGCAGGTACGGGCGGCGCGGCTGCCTGGTATTACTACGCCAATACCACCGACACTGAGCAGGCAAATACAGCATCAACCAGCAATGCCACGAATATTGCCGCTGACGACAGCGATGATATCGACTGGGCAAGCCTACCGACCACGAACGTCACCCTGACCGACGAAGGCTATGCGGTCACTGCGGCAGGCACATATGTGCTATCAGGTAGCTCGACAGGTCAAGTCACCATCAACACCGACAGCTACGTACGCCTCGTCCTTGACGGTGTGACGATCAAGAGTAGCAAGGGCGCCGCGATCTACATCGAGAACGCCAAAAAGACTGTCGTACAGCTGGCTGACGGGTCGACGAATACGGTCGAAGACGCTGCGACACGTAGTGACGAGGATATCGACGGCGCGATCTATTCGTCGGATGATCTGGTCATCAACGGCAGCGGTAGTCTGACAGTCACGGCTAACTTCGCTGATGGTATCGTCGGCAAGGACGATCTATGGATCACGGCGGGTAATGTCACAGTGACAAGCGTTGACGATGGCATCCGCGGCAAAGATTCACTCAATATCAGCGGCGGTACGATCGTGATCAATGCCAAGGGTGACGGTATGAAAGCCAGCAACGACACCGACCTCGGCAAGGGCCAACTGGTTATCGCAGGTGGCGATATCACCATCAGCTCGGGTGATGACGCCATCAAGGCCGAGCAGAAGATTTCGATCACAGGTGGTACGATCAATATCAAGACCAGCGTCGAAGGTATCGAGGCACCTGTCATCGTGATTGATGACGGTACTATCACACTCTACGCCAGTGATGACGGCATCAATGCCTCAGCTTCAGCTATCATCACCAGTGGACTGAGCATCACTATCAACGGCGGTACGATGACTATCGAGGTTGGTCCCGGTGACACCGACGCTATCGACAGCAACGGCGACCTGTATGTCAACGGGGGTACGATCAGCATCACCGCGCAAGTTTCATCATTTGACTTCGACGGCAATGGTGCGATCAATGGCGGCACCGTTACGGTCAACGGACAGAGAATCACCGAGATGCCACAGCAGATGATGGGTGGTGGTGGTATGGGTGGTGGACCACAGCGCTAGTAGTTCAAATCCATATATGCTTTTACCCCTAGATAAGCCAAGAAAATACCTCCGACACAAAGGTCGGAGGTATTTTCTTGGCTGGGCCGGAGGGATTCGAACCCCCGAATGCCAGGACCAAAACCTGGTGCCTTACCGCTTGGCCACGGCCCAATAACAGCTCCGTTATTGTATCACTTCTTACGTTTCGACTCAAGTAACGTGAACCGGGAGCCCGGCCAGAGTCCCCAGGTAGACCACGCCGCCAGAACACCCAACGCAGCCGCGATAGCAACTGTCCACCAACCCGGCAGCAGTTGCACACTGGCACCCAAATAACCTGCATTCGTAATCGAAACCTGAAAGACGTTTACCCACAAAGACACAAATAACCATACGGCCGGCACCACCCACCCGGCGAACATGCTGAACCAGCGCATCCCAACACTGAGTTTCATGCGCAATAAGAATGGCAACGCGAATACCCCACATACTACCAGTGTCACGGCCACAAATCGTCCCGCATGATTACCTGGCAAATTAAACGTCTCCAACAGTGGAATAAACTTCTCAAGACTGAATAGCTGCGCAGCTGTAAATACCACTAGAATCATAGCGTAAAACAACGCAATCGTCTTTGAATCCTTGGTGCGGGGCTCGCGCGGCCACACAGCGATGATCTTTTTCATATCTATATTTACTATACCACTCACACCTTAGGCGGCAAAACGTTGTTATTTTTATTATTTCGCTTGCGCTTTTGATGGCCACCATGTACAGTACAAACAAGCGAACGTTCAAAAACAAACACATTTTTATCAAACATTCGCTCTACGACATCCACCACAACATATAAAAAGAGCCTTTTTGGCTCTTTTTATATGTTGTGTGATTTTTTGATACTGGAAGGGCTCGGCTTATGCCTCGTTTGCATCATCTGGCTTAGCCTTGAAGCTATTCGCTGATCGCCACTTCGCGATCTCGCCATGATGCCCACTCAGCAGCACATCAGGTACTTTCATGCCACGAAACTCCTCAGGACGCGTATACTGCGGAAACTCTAGCGTCTCACCATCAGAAAAGCTCTCGATCGCCGCGCTCTCAGCACCACCCAACACCCCAGGAATAAGACGTACAATACTGTCGATAATCGTCATTGCCGGCAGCTCTCCGCCCGTCAACACATAATCACCCACACTCACCTGATAATCAACCAGACTAACGATACGCTCATCATAGCCTTCGTATCGTCCACAAATAAAGATATAGCCATAACTTGCCTCAGACCAGTCTTGAGCCACCGCCTGTCGCCAACGATGGCCACGAGGCGTCATCAGGACAACCTTAGCAGTCGGGTCGTTTGCCTTTGCCGCCTCAACCGCCGCGAATAATGGCTCTGGTTTTAGTAACATTCCGTCACCCCCGCCATATGGCGTATCATCGACCGTCTTACGTGGACCCATCCCAAACTCACGAAGGTCAATCGTTGATAACTGCGCGATGTCGTTGTCCTGCGCCTTCCACATCATCGAGCTCTCAAATACACCCGTAAACATTTCGGGGAATAAAGTGATTACTTGAAACTTTCTCATCTGGTAGATTATACTAGGTATTGACTTTTTTGTAAATATATGCTATATTTACACCAGCTTTTACTCAAGCATTACTTGGGCGAAAGTCGCCCCTCATCAGAGAAAGGAGCCGACCATGTCAGCTCTGGGAAATATCCCCGTCGAAATCGCCGCGAGAAGAATCTTTGCAGCCGCAAGGGAGAAGCTCGCAGATGCTCCTGACGTAGAACCGGGAGCCCCTTTCTACTACACGGGTGATTACGAAGGCATCACGGTAACGGTCATTATTACCAAGTCTGAGGGGTAAGTCCTCATGAGAAAGCCGCTGTTGAGTTGCAATACGCAATTCAGCCTGCAGCTCATCGGGGACTTTTTCATTTAGCGTCATATTTTACTACCAAAAAACCACCCTTAATTGGGTGGTTTTTCAGACATATAAGGCTCTCAACTCTTATGAAGTTGCTCGCATAGAGCTTTCTCGCAGTTCATGTCTTTGAACTAATGTTTATTATATATCGAGATCATCCAGTTCTGCAAGCTCTTTTCGAGCCTTTTTAGCATAATCTGATTCCTCTGACTCGTCGTTTTCCACAACTTCCTCTGGTGAGTTTTTCACAGGATGGTCAGCGGGATCATCAGATGAGATGGTATAGTTTTCACGCTCGTCATCATTGTTGACGATTTTGAGATTATACCTCGCATCGTTTTTAGTACCGAGCGCGCGAAGCAAAGTACGCAAGCTCTGTGCCGTCACGCCACGCTTGCCAATGACGCGTCCCAGATCGTCTGGATTAACGGTCAGAGTCAATAAGACACCCTTCTCGTCTACGATACGCTCGACAACGACATCATCTGGATATCCTACGAGTGATTTTACGATATATTCTACAAATTGCTGGTCGATAGTTGACATGCCCAAGGTCTCCTTTACTGTCTCACTGATTTAAATACCGTACCTTTATTGTAGCATGTACCCCAATAAAAAACACAACCCGCCACACGGAGGACGGGGTGTGCATCAAGGATCAATAGATTTATTCTGCAGCTTCGGCCGTCTCTTCGGCAGCTTCTTCAGCTACTTCTTCCTTGGGCTGGTTTTTACGTAGCTTTTCAGCGTTACGAATTGCCTTTTGCTTGTCGGCTGCAGGAGTCTTTACCCAATTAGGCAACTTAACACCGGCATCGGCTAGCAACTTAACCACACGAGGAGTTGGCTGAGCACCATTATCAAGGTACTTCTGGGCGGCCTCAACCTGAACGCTAGCTTCTTTGGTATGTGGGTTATAGCTACCAACATAGGCAACTACGCGACCACTTGATGGGTGGCGCTGAGCTTCTTGTACAGCCAGGCGATACACAGGGTACCCCTTACGACCGATACGTTGCAAACGAATTGCGAGCATAAAAAATCTACTTCCTTTGTCTTCTTAAACGATTTGTTACTTACTTCGCCCAATTTTACACTATCTGACCCCAAGAGTCAACCACCCCTGCACGGTTATCGATTACGGTATGTGGCCAAGGCGTCACGAGCAGCTTGCTGCTGAGCAGACTGTTTACTGGGACCAGCACCTTCGCCAATCTTTGTCTCGCCCGAAAATACTCCCAACGTAAAGACCTTGTCGTGATCTGGACCAGCCTCGGTCAATACACGATATTGGGGTGTCGTGTTGTCATAGCGTTGCACCAATTCCTGCAAATGTGACTTAGGATCGCGCCAGCTCCCTTCGGCTAAAATAGCGTCGAGCTTGCTCGTGATATGCTTGTGAATAAATTCAGCCGCATCATCATAGCCGCGCTCAAGATAAATCGCCCCAATCACCGCCTCAAACGCATTGGCAAGAATCTGAGCACGCGCACGATCGCTGCCACCTTTTTCACCTTTGCTCATGCGAAGCAGCGGTTCATACCCCAGCTTATTGCCTGCATCACTGATACTCTCAGTACGAACCAACGCAGCGCGCCAACTCGTCAAAATCCCTTCAGGCTCTGTATAATTCGCAAACAAAAAGTCCGTCACAACAAGCTCCAGCACGGCATCGCCCAGAAACTCAAGACGCTCGTTGTGTTCGGATACGCTTTTTTTATGCTCGTTGACGTAACTTCGGTGTGTCAAGGCAGTAACAAGAAGTTGAATAGTTTCGAATTCAAATCCCAGCTTCTCCCTTGCAAACGCCTGATATGGTGCAATTTGCATTCCTGACATAATTTACAACTTCTCCTGTCTAATTTTTTTCATGGCGAGCAGCATAAGCTTACCAATATCCTCATATTCAATCGCATCCAACGCGTCATGAAAGGCAAACCATTTAATGCCATTCATCCACTCTTCCTTTTGAATCGCATTAGTATCACCCCTGGCTCGCACCAAGTAGATCTGTGTCGTCATCAACACCAGCTTATCAATACGACGATAGCGAAAATGAATTTTACCTAGCCAATCCAGCACGTCAACATCTGTGAGGCCAGCCTCTTCTCCAATCTCACGCGCAGCAGTCTGCTTGGCGGTTTCACCTTCTTCTATGTGACCCTTTGGGATCGTCCAGCGGTCTTTGGCGTCTTGGATGAGTAGGATTTCGATCTTATCATCCTTAGTACGACGAAACACAATACCACCCGCGGTAGGTTCGCGGACAATTTCCTGAATAGATGGTTTTTTGCGAGAGAAGTATTTTTTGAATTTATCAAACTGCTGTGCTGCCATGCTCGCTTTGTCCTTCCACAAGCGTTCGATAGGCGGTGCCGAGCACACCGTTAACGAACTTACTTGAGTTATCGGAACCAAACGCTTTGGCAAGTTCAACCGCTTCATTGATTGCGACCTTCGGCGGTACGATGTCTGCTCTGTGCAACAATTCATACAATCCTATACGTAAAATCGTACGATCGACCCTGGCAATCTGTTCGATTGGCCACTCAGGGGCAATTGGCTGGATTTTTGCATCAAGATCAGCTTGTTCGGCAATGACGCCATCCACCAGTTCGCGCACAAAGGCCTTATCTTGGATTGCTGTTTCGTATCGCTCAAGATTACGATCAAGAACTTCGCTCGCCGAAACAGAGCTATCTTCTGACTGAGTACGAAATTCAAATTCATACAGTGTCTGCAGCGCGACAATTCGCCCAAGATGTCGGTTCGATGCCATATCGGTTATAGTTCCTTTTTGTTAATTTGAGATGTCAATAATCTAACCTGCAAGGGCTAACTACGCGGCTTTTTTGCCAGTTTCGCTTTTAGTGGTCGCCACCTTCACTGGTGAAGTGCGGTTAACTGCGCGTGCAAGCTTGAGGCGCAGGTGACTGCGACGAAGACCAGTCTTGCGTGGACTGCTCTGCTTCTTAGGTTGTGCCATAGTAAAGTTCTCCTTTTCAGGCTTAATAGTAAAATCTTAGATATGATTATACCCTATCCACTAGTAATTCTCAAGAGAAATATCAATACATATTGACAAAATAAAGCATAAGTGTTATCATGTGATCATGAAACACCGTTTTGACACACCAACCATCACCCAAAGCGAAACAGCTCCGTCCCGCCGGTTCACCCTTCCCCAGTCAGAGAATGCACGAGAACGCCGACGCAACGTCCGGAATCTTGTTATCCTTGGAGGCGTAGCTACCGCTGCTATTTTTGGACTTAATCACCTATCAAACGAGGATCGGGCTGGTGGTGATGCGTCAAACGAAACACTCAACCCTGATATCGTTTCCATTCAAGTCGATAATGGAGCAACTATTCGATCAGACCCCCACAAGCGTGACGGTGATACATCAAACCGCCTCGACCAGATTGATCTTGGCGACGGTCGCTATGTAACGGTTCCTACCGAAGAGGGTGTACGTATTGCGCACGATGAAAACGGCACGTGGTACGGGTTATCGGCCAATGACTTAACGGACATAGTTAATATAGACATAAGCGATGACCGAGACGGAATCGTATGGATCAATGAGCAGCGTGCTAGCGCCAACACTGATACGTCCGAAGAATAAGACTATACGACGATGTTCACCAGCCGGCCAGGAATATAGATCACCTTGGCTGACTGTTTGTTTTCCAGGAACTTAACGACGTTGGCTTCGTTCAGTGCCGCTGTTTTAATGTCATCCTCGCTGGCATCGGCTGCAATTTCCATTTTGGCGCGTAATTTGCCATTAACCTGCACGATAATCGTCATGGTACTGGCTACCAGCAACGCGTCATCCCAGACTGGCCACGCTGCCGTATCCAGTGATGAGTCGTTGCCCAATTGTTGCCATAATTCAGCACCAATATGCGGTGCAATCGGCGCCAGTAACTGTACCAATGCCTCCAAGCTGCCACGCCACTGCGACGAGAACCCGTCGTTTTTTAGTTTGTACAGCTCATTAACATATTCCATCAGTGCGGCGATTGCCGTGTTAAAACTGAGACGACGATAATCGTTGGTGACTTTTTTAATTGTACGATGTGTAAGGGCAGTCAGTTCAGCATTCTCGGCGTCAGATTTATCGGCGTCAATATATTCATAGGTCAGTGTCCAGACACGGTTCAAGAATCGGTAGACACCGGCGATGCCGCGCGACGACCAGTTGCTGTTTTCATTAATCGGACCCAGGAACAGCTCGAAGGTACGCAGCGCATCAGCACCATACCCCTGGTCAATGACCTCCAACGGGTCAACCACGTTACCCAACGACTTACTCATCTTACGACCGTCCTCGGCGCCAATCAGGCCATGGTAGACTAATCGCCCAACCGGCTCTTTAGCAGGGACCAGCCCCATGTCATAAAATACATGGTTCCAAAAACGTACATACAACAGGTGCGCCACTGCATGATCACCACCAACGTACATATCCAATGGTGTCCAGTAGGCCGCCTTTTCTGGCGACCATGCTTGCTGATCATTGCGTGGGTCAGTGTAGCGCAGTAAGTACCAGCTGCTGCAGGCGTACCCGTCCATGGTGTCTGTCTCGCGGTGAGCCTCGTGCCAGTCATCACCGTCTGGCCGACCCGCACTAAACGCTACAGATTCGCCGGTCGTCATGTTGTACCAAATATGCGCCCAGTCTTCCTGTGCGCCCAGTACTGACTTGCCATCGCCCTTCGGTGCATAGTCTTCTACCTCTGGCAATAGCACTGGCAACTGGTTGGCAGGAATAACCACGGGACCATGGTCTTTGACATGCACAACAGGGATTGGCGCACCCCAATAGCGTTGGCGGCTAATCAGCCAATCGCGCATTTTGTAAGTCGTCTTAGACCGCCCCGTACCCTGTTGTTCCAGCCACGCCACGATTTGTTCGCGCGCTTCGCTGGTGGGCATGCCGTCAAAGGCGCCAGAATTAACCAGTAGCCCTTCGCGTACCTCTGTATCAATTGTCTTACCCTCTAGATATGCCTGCCAAGCATCTTGATGTCCATCCCAGGTCAGTCGTTTTTGAACTTCATCTTTTTTGACCCATTCGATACTATGTAAGCCCTGGTCGATTTCACTCTCAACCTGCACTGACGGGTCAATTACTACCTCAAAAAAAGTACCCCATACCTTTTGGTTACGATTCTTCGTCTCGCGTGCATAAGTTCCGGCGTTGTATGGTGACGCTTGTTTAATACTAAGGACGGTTGTAAACCCAACTTCTTCGATAATCTCACGACGCAAAGCGTCTTCGGTTGTTGTGTCGGTCTCGTCAATTCCTCCACCTACAAAGTGCACGTGATGTTCGTTTTCAATCTCCAACAAATAGTTGCCCTTACCATCAGTAATAATAGCGTCAACCACTGGTCGATGAAGCGTCTCAAAATCATCCCGAGGCTCATCGCGCCCCGTGCCATACACATGTCGTGCAATTACCTGAATAACTGGCAACTTGAACGTTTCTGCAAACTCAAGATCCCTTTCGTCATGTGCTGGTACCGCCATAATTGCACCCGTACCATACCCGCCCAGGACATAGTCGGCAATCCAAATCGGCACGTTGTCACCCGTGGCGGGATTAACCGCATAACTGCCGGTGAAGACGCCCGTTTTTTCTTTGCCTTCTGTCTGGCGTTCAATCTCGGACTTTTTAATTGCCTCGTCAATGTATGCATTAACTGCGTCACGTGTCTGATCGGTAGCCAGTGTGCGTGCCAGCGGATGCTCTGGGGCCAGGACCAAAAAGGTGGCGCCAAAGATAGTATCGGGCCGGGTGGTAAATACTGTAATAACATCGTCGGTACCTTCAACTGCAAACTCGACCTCCGCGCCTTCTGATCGACCAATCCAGTTGGTCTGTGCGGTTTTGATTTTCTCGGGCCAGTTGAGATCTGGGATCTCTTCCAGCAATGCATCAGCATAGTCGGTAATCTTGAAAAACCACTGTTTCATTGGTTTTTTAATAACCAATGGGTCATCAGGACCATCGTGTCGCCAGCTCTTACCATTGATCACTTGTTCGTTGGCTAGGACTGTCTTATCAATAGTACACCACCACTGCAGACTTTCTTTTTGATAGACTAGGCCGCGTTTGTAGAACTCCGTAAAGATCCACTGTGTCCATTTGTAATACTCGGGGTCGCTGGTATTAACCTCACGCGACCAGTCGATACTGGCGCCCATACGACGCAGCTGATTGGTAAAGTTCGCAATGTTAGTGGCCGTGGTTTCTTGTGGCGATTTGCCTGTTTTGATCGCGTAATTCTCGGCGGGCAATCCAAACGAATCCCAACCCATTGGATTCATAACATTTTTACCGTGTGCACGCTGAAACCTGGCCACCGCATCAACAATCGAATGCTCCATGACGTGCCCAACGTGCATACCAGCACCACTGGGGTACGGGAACATGCACGAAATATAGAACTTTTGCTGGTCACTAAAGTCCATCGCCTGATAGCGATTGTCCTTAGCCCAAATTTCCTGCCATTTAGGCTCAATCTCAGATGGGTTATAGCGTCTCATACATTTCAGTATAGCAGATGCCACCCCTTATATCGAGGTGGCATCTTTGATCTGTACTACTCTGTTAGTTGAGATTGTACGGCGAGCTCAGTTCATCGCTGTAATCGTACGAGCTATCATCAAAGAGAGTTGAATAATATTCCTCGACCGCTTTCTCAATATCCTCCTGAAGCTGCTTGATGGTAATCGAACTCTTTGGGGCTTCAACTGCGACATCTTGATTAAACTTTGGATTAAAAACAAATACGCCAGAAGCATCATCATCCTTAACGGTGAAGTTCACCTCTGTGATCTGGTGTCCGAATCGACTAACCCATAGCTCGAACTTTGTATCAACATCGGAATCGTTCTCTTTATCCGCCTCCTTGATCGCGTCAGCCACCTCTGCAAAATTCACACTATCGTCACACTTCTTTAGCTCTTTACCAAACTCAGTATCATCCAGCCCCTTGATAAAGCCCTGTGCAGCATTTGTATCGGCCGAAATCTCGTACCCAAGGCTGCCAACACCATCAATTTTCTTCGCAGGCAGTTCTTCGTCAATTACAAGAATTTGGTTCTCTTTGTAAAGATCAACGAGTTCATTTTTCATATCTTTACTATTCGAAAGGTTATCGAACACATCGGTCACGCAGCGCTGTTGCTTCGCCACTTCCTTGCTGACATCCTCGTAATCACTTGACTTAACGCTGACCCACTGACCATCAATCTTCTTAATGATTGGCGTAACATACTCTGGAACTTCCATGCCGTACGCCTCTGCCAACTGGTCAACAGTCTTCTGGACATTATCAAGCTTGAAATAAATCGTCTCACCCTTCACAAGTACCGACGCCATAACGTTAATGGAGATGTTTTCTCCGGATGATTTACTGTCAAATTTTATCGTCGTATCAACACGACCATCGCTGCCCTGGCCTTCGCCTGCAAACGTAATCTTTAAATCAACATCATCGCTCTTGATCGCGACAGTACCCGTACCAGTCGCAGATTCTGATTTAAATGCATGCGTAAGGGCGTCAAAAATAACTTTTTCTGGGTTTTGGTACCAAACGTTATACACGAGTGCACCCGCGCCACCGAACACAACAAGTGCACCGGCAATGATACTGCCAATAATGAGGCCCTTTTTAGGCTTCTTCGACTGTGGCGGTTGCGCATATGCCATCTGGGGTTGCGGCTGTGGGCCTACTGGCGCAGGTGCTGGTGCGACCGGCTGCTGCGGTTCAGTGGGTAAATTTGGTTGATTACTGTCCATCTTCATTCCTTATAATTAGCTTAATTACTATCCATATAGTACATGACTACCCGGGAAATCGCGAAAATATATCAACTTTCTTTTTCGCCCATTCTGGCGACTGCCGTACTAGCTTATCCGCATCAGCAGCACTATGAAGAACAATCTTGACCGCCTCTTCAAGGTAGATATCCCCATCCTCTGGCCCATCGAACAACACAATACCATCTCTTTCAATGACACTGTGCACAAACGCCCCTGCCTCAAGTGCATTCTTGCATTCCTTCACCTGACAGCCTCTGCCCCGTGCCGCTGGTGCAAGATATCGATTCGCCTCATCACCAATCGTCACCACCCATGCAAGCTGCGCTGGATCACATAGCCCACCAAGCTCTTGATGTGCTGTCACCGAAAGTTGTGCGAGATGCTGCATCGAACCAAGTACTGCAATACGCTGAGGCGCTGGTATTTGATAGAGTGACTGCAGTGCCGTACGGCTACCTAGCGGGCTGTTGTTAGCGGTATTATCTAATATCAGACTACCTTCAACCCCAGCCAACGGATTCATACGACCATCCAGTGGTTTGATTGACGAGGCGCCAGCCGCAATCTCTTGTGGCGAAAGACCCATCTTCACCCCTACTGCACACGCGGCAATAATCTGTCGCAATGAAAACTCATCATATGTATGCAATATTACGGGAATCGATTCTTCCCATTCCGGAACGATCACCGAACCCGTGTATCCTTTATCCTCCGAAAAATCACCTTCTGAAAAGCGATACTCTGCCGCACCACCTGTGCCAAACGTGTTCATTACGGGATTAGTCAGATATACCGCAAACCTACTGTCGATATCATCACGATTCACCAATAAACTGCGGCTAATCGTACCAATCGAAAGTTGCTCTTGTGCTACAAAGTCAATCGTCTGAAACACCTTCAGGTTACTTTCGGATATCGCCGTCACCACTGCAATATCAGGGATAATATAATCAGCGTACTGCAGTAGTGTTCCTGGACCGTATGAATTGAGCTCGACAACAATAACATCAACATCAGCGGGTTGTCTTATGCGTTGACGTGCCGCCTTAAAGATAGCTCGCCACGCCTTAAATCCCTTGATGTCACCTGGATAGTCAATGCCTAAGATGGCCAGTGGTGTCGTAAAGTTTGTTCCCCTGTTACCATGAAACAATCGAACCCGATAGCGTTGATTCAATACCGTTGCGATCGCAATCTTTGTATATGTCTTACCTATACTTCCCGTCACTGCCACGACCCGAACTTCGGGATGTCGCTTAAAGTACTTTTTCGCATACTTTTCAAGTTTTCGTTGCCTACCCATACTCATAGATGTTCCTATAGTACCAAAAAGCTTGCGTTTAGGCGAATAACCATTCATAATGAATCCAGCTGGTGCGCTAGGGGCAACCTTGGCGCTAGCAAAAATAAACACATTGCAAAACTAAGCAGTGCCCCGGGTGGGCGCGCAACAGCTGCAAAAACACTTCTCACACGAGGAGTGTTTTGTTATACTATCAGATGTACCGCTTCACCCAAAAACCAAGCGTAAGCGCAGGCTTTAGGGAGAGAATTACTCCGTCGAAGAGATACAGCGCACCGTAAGGTGAGCCTTCAGGGGGAGGAACGCGCATCCGAATTTATTTCGAATGTGAAGTGGAGGGGCCTCGCCCTTCCTACATAAGGGGCATTAGCTCATCCGGTAGAGCGCTTCCATGGCATGGAAGAGGTGAGCAGTTCAAGTCTGCTATGCTCCACCATAGTATTCACATATTTATTAAGATACGTAAATACTATGGTATTTATACCTCATGTATGATTAACTGAAGATGTTCAGAAGCACATGCACGTGAAGCAATGAAGTTTCGATCTCGATACTTTTCTTGGTACGTTCGCCTGGCGGTCGATCTGACGAATTACAAGTAACAAGAAGAGGTACCATATAATGGCACAAAATCTATTCATCGGAAGTCTTGCCTATGCAACGACTGATGATTCACTGAAAGCTTTTTTCGAGCAAGTCGGTGAAGTTTCAAGCGCGCGCGTTATTACCGACCGTGATAGCGGACGCTCAAAGGGATTTGGCTTTGTCGAATTTACTGACGAAGCTAACAACCAAAAAGCTGTTGATGAACTCGACGGTAAAGAGCTTGATGGCCGCGCCATCAACGTAAGCCTTGCTCGCCCAAAGGAAGATCGCCCAAAGCGTGATTTCGGTGGCAACGATCGTGGCGGTAATGGTGGCGGTTCATTCCGTCAGCGCAGCTGGTAATTATTTACCACACATCAAAAAATACACGCTAGATAATCTAGCGTGTATTTTTTACATTGCACCTATGTATATAGTACACTAGGCATATGAATCAGGAGATTCCCCGCGTCACAACAAAGGCAGTCCCTTTCCACTACGTAGAGGGCCAGATCCTTGTTGCGCTCGTTGCCCAGCCTCTTGATGATGCTCGATCTTGGCAGCTTCCCGATACTCATGTGTACAATTCACACACAACTCTACAGTATCTTGAGCAAGCTCTCCGTACACAGTGTGGCATGACCCCGCGCAATGTGCGCTATCGCGAGCAATTATACACCTTTGAATCGCCCTCGTCAGAAGACGTCTCAAAGAATACTCTCTGCCTTACATATCTTTACCTTTCTAGTGAGCTGCTATGGCATAAGGGCAGCAAACACATAGGCCTCTTCCCTATCGACAGACTTCCAAATATATCATCTCTCGACAGACAAATCATTCAATATGCTATTGAGCGTCTTCGATCAAAAGCGCTCTATACTACTCTCCCCGGTTTTCTTCTACCTCCCGCTTTTACCCTTGATCAGTACCAACGGGTTTTTGAAGCCTTATCAGGCAAGAGAGTTGACCGTCGCAACTTTCGCAAAAAACTACGCACACTTAACATACTCACCCCAGCAACCAACAAGGGCACACCCCATTACTCACTTGCCGAGAGTCACCCATCTATCCTCACAAAACCATTTTAAAGAAGTGCGTCTAACTGCCTAATAATTCCAGGAATGTTGCCTCATCAATAATCTTTACGCCATATTGTTGGGCTTTCTTTAGTTTACTTGCACCGACCTTACCGCCAGCCACAAGGTATACCGTGTCCTTGGCAACGGCAGTTTGAAATCCCCCACCTAGACTCCTGATCCTGTCTGCAGCCTCATCGCGCCCCATACTCTCTAATGTTCCCGTAACTACAAAATTACTGCCCTCAAGGACCCCTGATTGTTGCGCATATACAGGCTGCACACCCAGTTCCACGAACTTTTCAAGAAGACGCACATTATCCTCACCAGCAAACCACGCAACAATACTCTCCGCAACCACCTTTCCAATACCCTCAACCTGCAACAGTTGATCAAGTGTTGCATAACGCAGATCATCTATACTCTCAAAGGCCTTTGCGAGATCGATCGCCGTCTGCGCACCAACGTGACGAATCCCTAACGCCAAAATAAATTTCTCGAGCTTTGGCGTCTTACTCGCCTGAATAGCTTCGATTAGCTTGCGGGAAGATATATCACCAAATCGCTCCAGCTCCATCAAGTCATCAATCGTCAATGTGTAGATATCAGCAATGTCGCTAACGAGTCCAGCATTGACAAGCGCAACAACATTCTTCTCACCCAGCGTATCAATGTCTAGAGCACCACGCGAAGCGTAGTACTGCAACGACCTCTTGAGAATAAGATCACTATTTGTGTCCTTTACGCGATATACGACATCCGTACCTTGTCGCTCAAACTCCAGCTCTGGATACTGTTGCTTCAGCGCCTCTTCGTAGTTAAACGGCACTGTATCTTTCGGACGAAGCTCAGTCACTACGCTCTCGACTTGCGGAATAATGTCTCCTGCCTTAAAAATGACCACAGTATCACTAATACGGATATCCTTACGTGCAATTTCATCGGCATTATGAAGACTTGCATGCTGTACTGTTGTCCCTGCCACAGAAACTGGGTCGAATACCGCCACTGGAGTTGCCGCACCAGTACGACCAATGCTTATTACAATGTCCTTCACAACTGTCGTCGCTTGCTCAGCGGCATATTTATACGCCACGGCCCCGCGTGGCTGCTTACCAACAACCCCCAGCGACTCAAACTGCGCACGATTATTCACTTTTATCACCAATCCATCGGTATTAAATGGTAAGTCATGTCGTTTCTTATCCCACAAATCAACGAACTGCATTACCGATGCAACCGTCGTATGAATGCTTGCCTCGCGATTGCGACGTACACCCACTGCACTAAGCGTCTCATAGGCAGACATATTCGTCGGCACTTCATCTGCATCGTCACGAATCAAGTCGTACGCAATAAATGTAAGTGGTCTCTCCGCCACAAGTTTCGGATCCAGTTGGCGAATCGTGCCTGCAGCTAGGTTACGTGGATTTTTGAATTCTGGCTTCCCCTCTATACGCTGTTGCTGATTCAGTAATTCGAAGTCCCTCTTTAACATCACGATTTCACCACGAATCTCCGTCCTCCCAACAAGGAAAGTCTCATATCCAAGCGTCTTTCGTAGTCGTAGCGGCACATTAGCAATTGTTTTGACATTGTTTGTTACATCTTCGCCCACAAAGCTATCACCGCGCGTCACAGCTTGCGTCAGTATTCCATCATAGTAAACTAATGCGCATGCTAGTCCGTCCATCTTGATATCAGCAAAATACTCATGCTGAACTCCCTGCAACTGTTTGTCCATACGCTGTGCCCACCCTTCAACCTCAGTACGGTCAAACACGTCATTAAGACTGAGCATACGAGATGCATGCGTCACCTTCTGGAAGCCACCCTTCAACTCACTACCAACTCGCTGCGTTGGACTATCGGGAGTCACAAGCTCGGGATGATTCGCTTCCAGCTGCTTTAGTTCACCAAATAAACTATCATACACTGCATCACTAATACTCGGACTATCGTCTACATGGTATTCATAGCTGTATCGGTTAATCAGTTCCCGAAGCTCTTCTGCTCGTTTATCAGGCGGGGTCTGCATCATCTTCGACAATCTTTCTGTATAACACGTATGCATAGCTTGCTATCCAAATCACCGATACAGTCGTTAATCCTAAGATAGACAAAGGAACAATAGGAATCCACTGCAAGATAGGGATAGCGTTCTCTATCCAGATGCTCATAAGAATGACTGGGATGAGTATGACGATCCACATTACTGCGAGTAGCAGTAGCATCCACATGATCCTAAGAAGGATTCTCAACCGTCGTCCAATCACCATATCGCCTGCAATTTTCATGGCCCTCATGGGGTACATACCCGGCAATGTCACAACAATCATAGCCAATACACTCGTCGCAATCCAATACAGCGAAAGTGTCGCCAAACCACCAGCTACCACCCAAAATAGCATTGCCTCAACCCCGCCATCCAATAATCCTGTGTTCTTTGCCGCCACGTATCCAATTGCAACAAGCATGATAGGCAGTAGGTGCAATACCATAAATATAGTTACGATAAATGTCGAAACAATTGGCGCACCCGCGCTATACAACCCGTCCCTTAACCTCACCACATGACCAGCCATGCGTTGACGCAATATCCAGACCGTCGTCAACCATACCAGTAGCCCTAGTAACACCGCATAGATCTGCTGAGCCTCGGAGATGTTTGGTGTAATCTTTCCCGCTAACGTCGATACAGTCAGTATTGCCGCCGTACCCAACGCACTCCAATTCCCTTCGTACACCTCATGCCCTGCCTCAGCAATACCTTCCTGTAACGTCACAAAACTCTCTTGCGATGAGATACCCACGACTAGTACATTGATAATCGCATAAACAATCGCAAGCGATATGAACAACTTCTTGTTTTGGCGCAATACACGAAGTACCGATCCAGTAAATGACCAGTAGCCTGGCAGCGCAAGCGATCGCTTGTAATCACGGCGACGCGTTAATCGAAAGCTCCTGTGCGGCCTACGGCCCAAGAAGCTATGAATCTTCTGACGAATCCCTGCAATTACTCCCTGCTTTTTGCGAGAATCCTTCTTACCCTTATTACCCAAAGGACGCTTCTTGACAGCAGACGTAGGTTTTTTTGTAGTCGTAGCCCTCTTTTTAGCTTGCCGCGCCATGATACCTAAAAAGTCCCACTGTTCTTTGTCAATCTTTTGATACGATCCTCAAGAGGCGGATGGCTACTAAATAGTTTCGAGAAGAAGCCTGGCTGAAGAGGATTTGATAAAAAGAGATTGGCTGTTGAGGTACTCTCGCGCTTCATTGGGCGTCCGTATTGGCCAAGCTTTGCCAATGCACTAGCAAGTCCCTCGGAATCACGTGTTGTCAACGCGCCTGTCGCATCAGCAAGATATTCGCGCTGGCGGCTAACTGCCATCTGGACAATTGCTGCAATGATAGGGGCTAGGATAATTACGATGACTCCTATCACCAACATAATTGGGTGCATATTGTTGTTATTTCGATTACCACTCGAATAGAAGAACATACGCAGCACAATATCACTCAGTAGTCCGATGGCACTCACTAATCCAAATGCAATAGTGCTAACACGAATGTCGTAATTCTGAACGTGCCCGATTTCATGAGCCATTACTGCTGTGAGTTCTCGATCATCCATAATTTCCAGTAACCCCGTAGTTGCACCGACAACCGCATGACGTGGATCGCGACCAGTTGCAAATGCATTTGGTGCCGGGTCATCAATAACATACACCTTCGGCATTGGCATACCTGTTGTAATGGCAAGGTTTTCAACTGTTCGATACAACCGCGGATTGTCACCCTTCTGAATTTCATGCGCACCAGTCATTGCTACAGCCAACTTACCCGCGGCAAAATACTGGATTAATGCATAGATCGCAGCAACACATACAATCACGATTGCAATCGAGCTGTTACCCATGAAATAACTCACAACCCACCCAATCGCCCCAATAAGCCCGACAAAGAAAGCCATAATTAATATTGTGTTTCGTTTGTTCTTAGCAATAGCAGAATACATACTTCTATTTTATCATTAAAAACACCCCTCGATAAGGGGCGTTTTTACTAATCTTGTTATCAACAAGCCTTAGAACTGTACGTCAACTGGCTTCTCAGCCACTGCCTGCTCGGCACTATCAAGCTCAAAGAACTCACGGCTCTTAAACCCAAGCATACCGGCAAAAAGATTGTTAGGAAAGAGTGTAATCTTCGTATTTAGATCGCGGACACCACCGTTATAGAAACGACGTGCAGCCTGAATTTTATCCTCAGTATCAACAAGCTCTTGCTGCAACTGTGCGAAGTTTTGGTTAGCCTTGAGGTCTGGATATGCCTCTGCAACAGCGAAGAGGCTTTTTAGCGCACCTTCCAGCATGTTTTCACCCGCAGCAGCTTCTTTAACACCCTTGGCGTTTTGGATAGCCGAACGAGCTTCGGTTACCTTCTCAAACACACCTGATTCGTGTGCAGCATAGCCCTTAACCGTGTTAACGAGGTTTGGAATAAGATCAACACGTCGCTTAAGCTGAACAGTGATATCGCTCCATGCTTCGTCTACACGAATCTTTAATGTTACAAGGCCGTTATATGTTGACCATACGAACACTGCCAACATAGCGACAACGCCGATAATGATCCATAGCCATAGAAATTCCATAATCTGCTATTCCCCTTATATTACTTTGTACTTACTAGTATACCAGCTTGTGTTTTATTTAAACAAACTTTGGTGCGCAAGGCGGGAATCGAACCCGCACGGATTATTCATCCAAGGGATTTTAAGTCCCTCGCGTCTACCAGTTCCGCCACTCGCGCTCACTCTCTAGTATACTAAAAGTATGACACATCCAGCCAATAAAAAACAGATTCTTATTGTCCACGGCGGTGAAAGCTTTAATAGCTACGCTAGCTATCTGCATGCCCTCAAAACTCAACCAGTCGATTATGATCGCCTCAAGCCTCGCAAGCGCTGGAGTAGCTGGCTCGCCGAGAAGCTACCATCGACAGGGTACGACGTACTAACACCAACCTTTCCAAATGGACGTAATGCAAATTATGATGAATGGAAGATATACTTTGAAAAGCTTGTACCGTTTCTTGGCGATAATGTGCAGTTAGTTGGCCATTCCCTGGGTGCGATGTTTCTTTCTATCTATCTCCATAACCATGTACTGGCGACACCCGTACAACGCCTTATACTTATTTCAGGTTGCTACGATGACGAAACCAATGAGGAGCTTGGTAGCTTTAAGGTAGGGTCGGCACAAGGACTCGAAAAAAGTGCACAGGAAATACATCTATTGCACAGCAAAGAGGATCCTGTCGTGCCATTTAGTGAACTCGCTAAGTTTCAGGCAGATATACCAAGCGCCATCTCGCATGTATTTGAAGATCGTGGACACTTTAACGACGAAACGTTTCCCGAGTTGTTAAATATTCTCAAACAAAAATAACCTTGAATCTTCAAGGTTATTGCTTGGAGGCACGTACGAGAGTCGAACTCGTCTAAAAGGTTTTGCAGACCTCCGCGTAACCGCTCCGCCAACGCGCCACTACCGTACCAGTATACCAGAATGGCGCGTGCACTGTTACTCTTTTAATTGATGCGTAGTCTTATCGCTAGACTAGCGTAGCTATTATGATCTCATCAATAAAAAACAGCCCAGGCGGGCTGAACTGCTTTTTATGGTGCCAGCTCTTAGGCCTATTTCTAACTTTAGATACTGTCAGGATTGATGTGCCTAAACTCGCCTCACCGCGAGAATACCTTCACGAGCCAAACTTGATATAATTATTACATGAATCATCTCGTTATCACTGTCAGCGCAGACTCTTCGCTACAACTCCTCGGTGAATACGCTGACTTTATAGTATTGGACAAAGACCCTATGCCAGCTGAGTTGAAATCTTACAAATCAGTCTATATTAGAAGTCACTTCAGCACACCCGAACTTTCACCCCAAAATTATCGCACAGAGATAGAAGGACTTTTAAAAAAAGTGTTAGATAAAAATAAGGATGTTTATTTTTTTGACAACATGAACACGGTTGACGCGATTGTAGAGTTTGAGGACAAATGGAGGCAATACGAAAAATTTGCCGAATTCATGCCATTGACTAAGCAACTGTCGAATAGCGACAGCCCTGAATTTATGGTACCTATCTACAAGAAGCGACTTTCATCGCGAGGTAACGGTGTGACATGGAATAGAAGTGAAGTATCCGAGGACTTAAACGACTGGATTATTCAAGAGACGCTCGACATAGTTGAAGAGATAAGAATTTACACCATTAATGGGGATATTTATCCTATTGGAGCAATCCGGCGCAGTATGACAGACGAACACAAAACACTTGCCATAAATTACCGTAAACTTACAGCAGAGGAAATTGATTTTGCGACCAAGATTACCGCAAAAGCGCCAAGCTTCAGTGTTCTTGGTCTTGATATTGCCCACACGAAAGAGGACGGGCTATTCTTAATGGAAGTTAATCGCTCTCCAGGATTCGGAGCTTTCGAGAAGCTCACCAACGTAAACTTAGCAGACTTTATCTATAGGTAATCAATCTTTTTTAGGCCTATAAATCCTTATATTAGCAATAAGCCTACAATCCGCCTCTAGAAGTCGACGCTCACGGGTACAGGGACTCTAACCCCGGCTCGCTGAAGCTCGTTGGGCTACTCTGGATTATTATCTACCTGAAGAGGTCCAAGTTTAGCACTAAACCGAATACCAAATAAAAATTCCAACACTATGGTTGGAACATTTTATTTGGTGCGGAGCTACAGAATTTACTTAAACTTTTCGAAGCTTTGGTGGATGGTCGGATTTCCACTATTCCGACCATCCCTAATAGTAAAACCAGCAAAGAGCTGATTATATACTAAGCGACTACTTTTCGTACGATATCAGCAATCTTTGCCTCGGCGTCTGCATCGAGGTTGGTGAGATACCAGGCACTTCCAACAGGACCATCTTTTAGGCTACCCAGTTCCGTGAGATTGGTATTTTCCGTAAGACCAAAGCTTATGTATTTATCTTCCCTAAAGAATAGAACAACTGGTCCATCGTTCTTTAGGGCGTAACCAGGCATTCCGTACCATAACCGAGGTTGCAGTTGCGGCGCTATAGAAACGATAAGCTCGTGTAGCTGCCTACCGACAGCGTGATAAGTGTCACTAAAATTTTCTATTTTTGCTAGGACGTCCTGTACGCCAGCTTCATTTTTGTCCATTGAACATCTCCTTTGTAGAGTTTATGAATTATTTGGCGATCAGGTTGAAGAGACTTCAAAGTAATCAGTAATTTAATTATATCAAATGAAAAATACGCCGTACAGCGCATTTGACAGAAGGACTAAATTGGTGCGGGTAAGGAGACTCTAACTCCTGGCCTCTTCCTTGGCAAGGAAGCGCTCTAACAACTGAGCTATACCCGCGCACTCAGTAGAGTATAGCGATTTTCCCATTCTTTTGCAAGACGCTACCACCAGAAAAAGAAAATACCCCAGCGAACTGAGATATTTTCTTTGGTGGCTCCTCCCAGACTTGAACTGGGGACACAAGGCTCTTCAGGCCTCTGCTCTACCAACTGAGCTAAAGAGCCATGATGGTAACTCTGTATATTCTACTAGAGTTACCGTCGGTTGGCAAGTTACTTCTTGTTGAGTCCCGTACCGATGTCACGCACCGCATCGATCAACTCAATCGGAAAGAGCATCGTCGTCTTTTGACTTGGCTCGGTGCTTATACGCTCAATTGTATTTAATGTACGTAGATTTAATGCACCTGGGGTTGAAGCAATAATCCTAGCCGCTTCAGCCAGCGTCTCAGCTGCAGCACGTTCACCTTCAGCATTAATAATATTACTGCGACGCTCGCGCTCAGCCTCGGCTTGCTTTGCCATGGCGCGCTTCATATCCTGTGGCAGTTCAATATTCTGGATCTTGACCGCTTCGACATCAATTCCCCACTGGTCCGTCTGCGCATCGACGATTTCTTTAATCTGCTGGCTAATCTCTTCGCGCTTTGAAAGGAGCTCATCCAACTCAAAATTACCCGTCACGTCACGCAAAGCAGCCTGCGCAAACTGGCTCGTCGCATAGACATAATTCGTCGTCTCAAGCACCGCTTTTGGTGCATTGATAACACGAAAGTAGACGATTGCATCTACACCAGCCGTCACGTTATCCTTTGTGATAATTTCCTGCTTTGCAACGTCAATCGGCATCGAACGAATGTCGACACGAATCAAACGCTGAAAAATTGGAATCACAATCCTAAGACCAGGGTCACGCAATCCGGTGAAACGACCCAGTGTTAAAACTACACCACGCTCATATTGATTAATTACCTTGATACCGCCCAAGATAAAAATGACGACAGTGATGATGATAATCCACAACAGTACTTCCATATACTCTCCTTATATTCTTTATATTAGTATACCACTGTTATACTAAATAGAGATATGGAGAATATGCGAGTACCACTGGCCGAACAAATGCGCCCCCTTACCCTTGACGAGGTGATTGGACAAACACAGCTGCTAGGTGATGCTGAGATTTTACGTCGCATTGTGAAGCAAAAAGAGCCCGTTAGTCTGATTTTATGGGGACCACCCGGTACGGGCAAGACGACACTGGCACGGATTATCGCGCGTGAGGTCAACGCCGAATTTATCGAATTAAGCGCTGTCACTAGTGGTAAAAAAGATGTTGAGAAAGTCATTGAACACGCCAGGCAAAACTGGAACCTTGGGCTACGCACCATTTTGTTCGTCGACGAAATCCATCGCTTTAACAAAGCGCAGCAGGATGCATTCTTACCACATGTCGAATCTGGTCTAATCACTCTAATCGGTGCGACCACCGAAAATCCGAGTTTTGAAGTTATTGCCCCACTTCTTAGTCGTACGCGTGTCCTCGTACTACAGCCTCTCACCAAGGAAGAGGTTATCGCTATTTTAAGACGAGCGTTAAAGCAGCTAAACAAAACTAGAAACATCACGCCAAAGGCACTTGAATATCTCGCAGAATTATCAGGTGGCGATGCCCGTATTGCACTGGGAAATCTGGAGCTATCGCTAAGTTTCGGTGAAAAGATTACCCCCGAGATTGTCAAAGCTGCCGCGCAAAAGAGAGTCCCAGGATACGACAAAAAAGGCGACATGCACTACAACGTCATATCTGCATTCATCAAAAGCATGCGCGGCAGCAACGTCGAAGCGGCCCTGTATTATCTATCACGGATGATTGACGCGGGCGAAGACCCAAAGTTTATTGCTCGGCGCATGGTTATTTTTGCCTCTGAGGATATTGGGCTTGCCGGTAATGGTGCCCTGTCTCTTGCGACCGCAACCTTTCAGGCAATTGAGCGTGTCGGTATGCCCGAAGGAAGCTATATTTTATATCACTGCGCAACCGCCCTTGCCCGCTCACCAAAATCACGCGAGACAACTAACCTGATGTACGCCGCCCAGGCGCTCGCCAAGCAATACCCCGACGCACAGGTGCCAATCCATCTCCGAAACGCACCAACCAAGCTCATGAAAGATCTTGGCTATGGGAAAGATTATGAATGGAAGGCAGATTTCAAGCATGACAAGGGATTCTTGCCTAACGAGATAAGAGAATCGTAGAACTATTCGTCCAGTAACGCAGCCGCTACACCGTTTGTCCAGCCAAATCCATCCTGTAGCTGATATTCACCACCGCCTCCGAGGCCCGACTCACCAACAACATCATATTTCTCAATCATTTTACCTTCAGTCTTAAATACCTTTTCATTCACCTGCAGCCATCGCAGCTTAATCTCGGCGGCAAGCTCATGATAGCCATAATTACGTAATCCCTGGATTGTCACCCACTGCAAGGGTGCCCAGCCGTTAGGACTGTCCCACTGCTGTCCATTATCAATGAGCGTCGACACCAATCCACCGTCCTTCAGAAAATCCTGTCGGATGCGTTCTGCCACTGCTGCTGCCTGTTTGGTTGTGGCAATTTTAGCATACAACGGAAATACTCCCGCCAAAGACAATACGCCTGTTGCCTGTTTAGTGTGGAAGTTATAATCAATAAAAAAATTTTGTTCGTCATCCCAACAGTATTCAGAGATCGCGCGTGCGCGGCGCTCGGCATATAATGCGTACCTCCGGCTGGTTGGCGCATTTCTTAATAAACGATACCCCTCGGCAATTGTTTGTTCGAGATGATACATCAACGCATTCAAGTCAACAGGGATGATGTCTGCTGTATGGATTGTACGGATGTCTGATGGATCATGAAACCAGCGCGAGCTGAAGTCCCAACCGCTCTCGGCCGCTGCACGAAGATGTAAATATAGTCGGTCTGGATCGCGACCCTCAGCCTCACGTGCCGTCATAATATCTTCACGCAAGGACTCTGGTCGCGGCGCTACCTTATCATCATGATATCGATTCAACAACATACCGCTCTTCATCTTTACGACACGCCGGTACGCTGCATGCTCGGTCTGTTCGAGACTTGCCTTGCCCTTCATCCAGTATTTATGTTCCGCAACGAGATACGGTAAATATTCCACAATAGTTCGGCGGCCTTTATGTCGTGCCAACAACTTTACCATGTGACTAAAAAACGGTGGCTGTGATCGACTGAGGAAATAGGTGCGATTTGCCGTTGGAATGAATCCAAACTTGCGAATCATATAGGCATAATTTTTCATCATACCCTCAATCGTACCCCACTTTTTATCTGCCGCAAGACCTAGCATAATAAAATAACTATCCCAGTAAAACTGCTCGCTAAAACGCCCGCCCGGCACAACGTATTTGTGCGGCAGCGCAATCAACGACCCGCGATCCACCCGATTTCGACGCTCAAGCACCTTCCATACATCAGAAATATGATTACGCATTGTGCTATCTGGCTTTGTAGTATAGCTCGATTTTCCAATATTGAATTCGTAAAAGTGTCGATTCAAAAACTCATGAAGGCTAAAATTTGGATCCTTACGCTCCAACAGATACTCTTGTTGAATCTGTTTCATGCGACGACGCGGCACAAGATCAACAAATGTTTTACCGTCACTATATACCTGTCGTTGCTGAACATCAGAAAACAATTGTCCCAGGCCTTCATCAGGACTCTTAGGCACAGGCTTGACCCGACCAGCTGTTTTAACGACAGACGTCTTGGCAATATCAAGACTACGACCCGCAGTTCGTGCGATTGATCGCCGAGTTTTGTTAATACTTATTTTTATTGTTTTTTTCATCATGCCCTACTGTTAAGTATAAGCAGTTTATCTGACAGCTACAAGCCTACTTTTAGAGAGGATCTACAAGCCATTTGTATATCAACTGTTGAGCACGATACGGACTGTCCTTAAAGGACTGCGGATTAATGAATTGAACGTCATCCGCATCGACTCCTTTAGAAAATTGCGGCAGCACGTCAAACGTTACACGAAAAATCACCCACAACTGCCACGCCTGCCTTGAGTCAACCCACATGATGTCATGTCCAATTGGCTGGTACAAAAAAGGCGTATCCTGAGCGAGCGCCACTTCTTCGAAGAGTTCTCGACGGAGGCCATTCTCGATAGTTTCGCCATGGTCAAGCCCGCCACCCGGCAACGTCCAATCACTACCCGCCTCTTTCACGCATAGTATCTCGCCTTCTTCATTCTCAATGACCGCTTTCAACGAGACGCGAAAAAACGTATTTGGATACTTTGATATTTGATCTTCTTGCATTATTGTATGCCTTTCTCCAAATACGCCCATCCCCTGCGTATTTAGGTAAGAAATCGTCAAGAGCTACTGTTTTGCAGCACGCTTGCGTTCATTCGGATCAAGATAACGCTTACGGAGGCGTAGTGATTTTGGCGTCACTTCGAGTAACTCATCGTCTTCGATAAAATCAATGCATTGTTCGAGGCTGAGATCAGTAAACGGTGTCAGTTGTACGACACCATCGCTGCTGCTTGAACGCATATTGGTCAAGTGTTTTGCCTTACAGACATTAATTTCCATATCATCACCACGACGATTCAATCCAATAATCATGCCGGCATATACCGCCGTACCTGCACCGACATACAATTCGCCACGTGCTTCAGCTGCTTGTAGTGCATACGGTGTTGTTGTACCAGCTTCAAAGGCAATCAGCACACCATTACGGGATTGTGGTAATTTGCCCCCAACTGGCTGGTAACCGTGCGGAAGGCTGTTCATAATGACGGTACCCTTCGTAGCCGTCAGAAGGAGGTTACGAAGACCAATCAGCGCACGCGTTGGCAGAATATAATCCATGCGCGCCGTACCGCTACTCGTCTGCTCTTGTCCGCGCATTTCGGCACGACGTGTACCTAATTCTTGACTGACAGCACCAACAAACTCTGGCGCAACTTCAATAAATAACTCTTCGATTGGCTCTTTTTCAACGCCATCTTCATGAATAGTAACTACCTGTGGACGACCAACTTCAAATTCAAAACCTTCACGGCGCATTGTTTCGATTAAAACCGAAAGGTGCAACTCACCACGGCCTGACACCGTAAAGCCGATACCGTCATCCTCAACACGAAGGCTGACATTCGTCTCCAGCTCCTTACGAAGGCGATCACCGATCTGACGACCAGTCGTGAACTCACCCTCTTTACCTTTCATTGGGCTTGTATTAGGACCAAGATACATACTGAGTGTCGGCGCCTCGATATCAATGGTCGGCAACGCCTCAGGCGTATCTTTATCGGCCACCGTCTCGCCAATGTGTGCATCGGCAATACCCGTTAGCGCCACAATATCGCCAGCACCTGCTTCCGTAATTTCTTCCTTAGCAAGACCTCGGTAGCCAAAAATCTTTTCAATCTTACTATTAATAATCGTGCCGTCACGTTTGATCAATGCCACAGGGCCACGTTTGGCCACGCCGCGTGTAATACGACCAATTGCGTACTTACCAAGGAATGAATCATACGTAAGGCTCGTTACCAATAATTGCAGGGGACCATCGGCATTAACAGATGGAGCCGGAATATCACTCACAATTGCCTCAAAAATCGGGGTAAGATCAGCATGTTCAGACGGGTTATCTGGTAGCTCAGCCCACGCCTTACCTTCACGACCAATCGCATAGTAAACTGGATAATGCAGCTGGCTATCGTCTGTTGCGAGCTCAAGAAATAGGTCAGCGAGCTCATCTTCGACCTCGTCAATACGGCGTGCAGGCTTATCAATCTTATTAATCACAACTACTGGCTTCAACCCTAATTCAAGCGCCTTCGTCAATACAAACTTCGTCTGTGGCATTGGACCTTCCTGGGCATCAACAATCAGCAATACACCATCCGCCATGTTGAGCGTGCGCTCCACCTCACCAGAAAAGTCGGCGTGGCCCGGCGTGTCGATGACGTTAATCTTATAGTCATTATAATAAATTGAAGTTTGCTTGGCGGTAATCGTGATACCTCGCTCGTGCTCCTGGTCACCACTATCCATAATCAATTCTTGCGCCATCTCAGCTTGATTATCGCGGAAGGTGTTACTTTGTTTTAACAGCCCATCCACCATGGTTGTTTTACCATGGTCAACGTGGGCAATGATTGCAATATTGCGAATGTTCTTTGGGTCTTTCATGAAAAAATAATGCCTCCGTTACGGCAGGCTTCCTTTCTTTTACCATACCATAGATAAGCGCCAGTGGCAATCACTAGTGTTTTTGACGACTAGTGAGTCGCACAAACTTCTCAACCCTCTGACGTGAAATGCGACCACCAGACATACGTTCGATTTTATTAAACGGCATATCGACAATAAACATAACATTATTTGCTTTGATTGGCTGACCGCAAAGAAAATAAAACTTCCGCACGCCCATAATCAATCCATAACACAGCCTACCAATCCAGTTCTGGCGTGAAAGTTGACGAATCGTATCGTCCATAGTGAGTGGGGCGGCTGCACCCCATGTCGCAGGTGGTAATTCCCTACCTAGCATCTTAGTAAACTCTTCAGTGCTAACATTTTTAATATCGCCGGTACCGTAGTGCGGTAAATCGTTACGTCTTTTTCCTCCTTTGTCACCAGTGACCCACAACTTGCCAGACAGACGAATGTCACGCGACGATGCACCAATTTCGACGATGCGCTCGCCCTCCTCGACCCGCCATCTGCCTTGGTTCACGTCATAATACGCGAAGGTATGATCGTCGAGTGTAAATGTCACATGCTTCTGTTCGCCTGGTTGTAGCATGACTTTAATAAAACCTTTTAGCTCATGTTTTGGTGCAGCATAACTGGCATTTGACACACCCAGGTAAAGCTGTGCAATCTCCTCACCCGCCACGTTGCCAATGTTCTTGATACTGCAAGAGACTTTGCCATCTTCAATTACTAGGTCTCCATATTCAAATATCGTATAGGATAGTCCATGACCAAACGGAAATCGTACCGGCACGTCCCGTGTATCATAATAGCGATAACCCACAAATAACCCCTCTCGATGTTCGGCAGTACGCTCCTTACCTGGATAGTTACCAGCAGTTGGTGCATCATCGTAGATCAATGGATAACTCATGGCTAATTTGCCACTTGGCGCATATTCACCGGTTACGATACTTGCCAATGCAGTACCCGCTCCTTGCCCGCCCAGGAATCCATGTACAATCGCCTGCACGCCATCAACAAATGGTAACTCCACTGGCGCACCACCAGCCAACACCACTACAATCTTCTTGCCAAGTCCTGCAAGTTCGTTCACTAACCGCAGTTGGTTATCCGGCAAACGCATATGCTCACGGTCAGACCCCTCGGCCTCGCTGGCTTCAGGTAGGCCCAAAAATAATACAATCGTATCAGCCAACTTTGCCAGCCTCACCGCCTTGGTGCGTTTTATAGTGCTATGACCACCAGCACGCTTAAAACCTGGCTCATAACCAATTATTTCAAGATTCGTGTTCCGCAGTGCATCAATTGGTGTATCAAGCCGCGTCGGATTGACCAACGAACTGCCAGCGCCTTGATATCGCGGTGTTCCGGCAAAATCGCCAATGACAGCAACTTTTTCACCATTACTCAGCGGTAACGCATGCGTATCATTCTTCAACAGCACCACCGAATGGCGCGCCGCTTCAACAGCCAACGTATGATGCGCCTCATGATCCGCTGACACTGAAGCATCCGTGGCTTTATCCGCATCAAACACTACGTCCAATAGTGTATCAACACGCTCATTGAGAACCTCCTCGTCTAGTTTGCCTGCTTTTACCGCTACCACAATTTCGGCATCGGTCACACCACCACTTGATGGCATCTCTAGCTGATTGCCCGCTTTTAGTCCCGCCACACGGTTATTATTACCGCCCCAGTCAGTCACGACAACACCATCAAAACCCCATTCTTTCCGTAAAATATCGTTCAGGAGGTGCACGTTTTCATTGGCATACACGCCATTTACTTTATTGTATGAACTCATCACCACACGTGGCTTTGCCCCTACAACTACGCGACGGAAACCCTCCAGATACAGCTCGCGCAGGGTACGTTCATCAACTATCTCATCAATTGACATACGCAGATGCTCCTGACTATTAGCGGCAAAGTGCTTCGGACACGCTGCTACACCCGTCGACTGGACCCCCTTCACCATTGCTGCCGCAAGCTCACCCGAAATATACGGGTCTTCACTATAATATTCAAAGTTGCGACCACCCAGCGGGTCACGTGCGATATTCAGCCCTGGACCCAATAACACACTCACCTTCTCAGCGGCCGCCTCGCGCCCTAGCGCTTCACCAACCTCACTCAGCAATCTCGTATCCCAACTATTCGCCAGCGTCGCGGCCGCTGGGAAACACGTTGCCGGGATACTTTTATTTAGCCCTAAATGATCTGCTTTGCCACCCTGCTTACGCAAACCGTGCGGCCCATCGGTCAGCATAATACTCGGAACACCCAGCCGTTCCACCGCCTTGGTATTCCAAAAGTTCGCTCCACTCATCAAACCAGCCTTTTCCTCAAGCGTCAGCTGCTCAATAATATCCTGATGCTTACGCGGGCCACTTGCGGTCTTCATAGCTTTATTATAGCACCGAGCGGCTTGGATTCATTGCTCCTCATTTCATACAGACACGGACACATCCGACATATTTCAGTACGTATCCCTAATCTAATTTGCTCGTCTGTAGCACATAGTAACAAATGTTATGTGCAGAGTTGCGGAGGGCGACAAGGGTACCGGCGCGGTCCTCTTTAAGATACGCTTTGAGCTGCTTTTCAAAAGCGTTGTCGTTTGGTAGGTCAATCAGGAATGCCAGCATAAGATCGTTACCTGATTCGACGGCTTGCAGCGCATCAAAGTGCTCACCCTGCCCAGCAATTCCTGCGTCAGTCACTACAAAGCCTTGAAAGCCCCATTCATCGCGCAGCACGTCAGTATTAAGTGCCTTGTCTCCACCCGCCCAAACATAACCAATGCGGTTGAAGGCAGTCATAACACCATGCACGCGACCCTGTTTAACAGTGATTTCAAATGGCTTAAGATACAATTCGCGTAGTGATTGTTCGGTCATCCAGGTATACAGACCCATCGCAGCACGATTCGTCTCTTGATCATTTGCAGCATAATGCTTCATGACGGCAATCACCTTCTGAGATTGCAGGCCACGCGTAAATGCAGCACCTAAGTTACCAGCAACTAGGGGATCCTCGCTGGGGTATTCAAAGTTGCGACCACCCAGTGGCGAACGATGCAGATTAATGGATGGCGCGTACACAGCATCAACGTTAAATGACCTAGCTTCGGCGCCCATAGAGCGACCAATCTCCTCGATCAAATCCTCATTCCATGTTGCCGACATCACCACTGGCACGGGATACGCAACTGATGCCCAGGCCTGCAAGAAGTTGCGGACACTGGCTGGACCATCATACATGGTAGTTTTTGGCACACCAAGACGCTTATTTGCAGCTGACCAATACCCACCATTACCGGCAATTTCAACCAGCTCTTTATCGGTAAATTGGTCGAGAAATAGTTGCCATTTAGGGTCGTCGTAGTCGAGGCCCTTGAGGTCTTTCAGTTTTAGATCATTCTTTGCACCAGTGATTGGTTCGGCAACACCAGAAACAACATGCTTATAATCCTTGTCCAGCAGTCCGTCTGGTAGCACCTTTTCATCGTCACTTGGCGCAACTGGCTTAGTAACATCTGGGTTGGCACGTGTCAGGAAAGTAGTCTCATTACCTGCAGCATGATCAAAGCGGTTAGTCACCTCTGCACCCGTAAAGACATCGGTGTTAATTACCTTGCGCTCGGCAACTGTATGGGTAAACGATGCAACGCTCGTTCGCACATCACGAGCCAAACGAATATCATATTGCCCAGTGTCCAGCACCCATGCCTTGGCATTTTTGGCGTCATATGATGCCATCGAGTCCACAGCGAATGCCACCGTGACATCTTGCGACTCGCCCGGCTGCAGTAGCTTTGTCTTAGTATAATCACCCAGCACAGTAGCGGATTTTTCAATGCCTCCTGGAGTGTACGGTGCACCATAATATAGCTGCACGACGTCCTTACCAGCCACCGTACCGGTGTTAGTCACACGAACCTTGAGAGTAACCGTATTGTCATTAATAACCTTATGCACTACATCCCAGTCAAAGTTGGTATACGATAGGCCATAGCCGAATGGATATTGTACTATCTTGCTGTAATCACTGTCGGCTACAAAAGTCTCGTAGTAACGATACCCCATGTAAATGTCTTCTTTGTACTTGGCAAAATAGCGATCGGTCGGTGTGCCGTCCTTGCGTATGTAGTTAAAGTCACCCGTATTAGAGACAGCAGGGTTAGACTCGATATTGTAGGCATAGGTATCGGTTAACTTACCGGATGGGTTAACTTCACCAGTTAGAGCCTTAGCAACACTATGCATACCAACTTCACCTGGCGCACCAATCCACAGCACAGCATCAATATGATTAAATTCTTCAACAAAGCCGAGCTCCATAGCATTAGTCGTATTGACCAGTAGGACAATTCTGTCGAAGTTAGTATCAAGTTTTTGCAGCGTGGCACGCTCGTCATCATTAAGGCGTAGGTCTTCAGGCTTGAGGTCTTTAGTCTCGGTACCAACGCGCGAGATCACATAGACAGCCGTATTCGAGAATTCAGCGCTGTCTTTCAGCACTTTATCTGAAATATTATCAACCGGCATCTCTGGTGTCGCACTAGCTAAAAAGCCTTTTACACTCGGCAACATAGTGTCAAGAAAATCCTTATTAGGTTTTTTAAATTCTTCAGCACTTGCAGTTTTATGATAGGCAAAATTACTATACAGATTGTACAATGTCGTGTCGTATTCAATGCCTTCAGCCTTCAGCGCATCAAACAAACCATCGGCACCACTAGTAGAAATGCCACCCGCACCACCGCCACCAAAGACTGGTAGGGCTGCACCACCGCCAAAGACGCTCACCTTCTTGGTATTCAACGGCAAGGTATTATTTTCATTGCGGAGTAACACCATGCCTTCGCTCTGGACATCACGAGCCACTTGTAATGAATGTTCACGCGCCGCTTTTTGCTGAGCGTTTAGTGGTTTGGTTGCGCCAAAATACCAACGCGCAAACAGTAGGAGGATAATAACTAAAATCACCAGCGGAATACCAAGCGTAAATTTGCGTCGCTGGAGTTTCTTGAATGTTTTGTAGCCTTTTTTCTGAGCTTTACGAGAATCGTCGTCCTTGACATTCTTGATACGCTTTTTCCAAGCATGAATATCGCGCCAATCTTCGCGGTATAGTGCCAACCACCTAGTAATTGGCTCTGACTTACGCCTTAACTTACGATCTACCTTTAGGGTCTTCCAGCGGCTACGGGCTGAAGCTTCGTATTTTTGAACAAGATGTTTATATTCTTCGTGGCTCATGTTAATGCTCCTTAGCTTGCATTATACCATAAGCATTTATATATAACTCCTCTAGTAAAAGCAGCATCGGACTGCTATAATACACTACTAGAGAATCAACCAATATGCACTGGTGGCGGAATTGGTAGACGCGCTAGCTTGAGGGGCTAGTGAGCATTGCGCTCGTGGAGGTTCAAGTCCTCTTCAGTGCACCAAGGTATGATTTTTATAGAAAACCACTTCGCTATGAAGTGGTTTTTTATTTACGGTGTTGTATAGACGGTCCGATCACCAACCGTCCAGTACAGCACACTATTGTACCTCTCATCAGGAGAAACAATAACGTCCCTTGCGTCAACACCACGAACACTTCGTGTCACGACCGAATTTACCGTTGATTGATATAAGCCAATTGCTGGTGCGTCATCAAGCCATTGCCTAGCGAACGCAAGGTGCTTGGTATTTCGCAGCGTCTCACTGCGGGCACTGCGGGCACTAGTTAAGATATCATCAGCCAAGTCATTTGCATAATTTGACAAGTTAAGACCGCGCGCAACTGCTTGTGATGAATGCCAAAACGCAAACACGTCAGGATCACGACCAACCATCAATTGATAGATCAATACGTCATAGGCACGCGGCTGTAAGGTTGACTGAACAAAGCTCTGGGTAGGATCGGCTGCATCAATAACTCGCTCATCAATGCCAATACCCAACTGACGCCATTGGCCCAATAGCGTCTCAAGCGCCTTCTGATATTCCTCATTCTTTGTCGTAACGACAGATAAGCGCAACTCCTTGCCGTCTTTCATGCGAATACCGCTATCATCAAGCTTCCAGCCTGCCTCATCAAGCATTTTTTTTGCTTCAGTAAGGTCAAAATCTGGTGCCTTTGGGATATCCCCCTCTAACTGTAAATCGGTGTATGGGAGGTCAAGTGCGGGAACATTATCACCCAACTTCTGACGAATCTCCTCGGTATTCGTGGCTCGTTGTAGCGCCTGGCGAACTTTTTTATCAGCAAGAATCTCGCTGTCATTGTTCAGTAGCGCATACACACCTCCCTGGATCGGCTGCGACACTGTTATGTATCGGTGATTTTGCGAGAGCGTCTTCATCGCCGTCGCGCTGAGTCCACTTGCGCCATTCACCTCATTGAGTTTGAGTGCATTCAGGACCGCCGCCTCGTCCGGCACGGCCAATATTTGTACACGTGCAAGCTTTGGTGCGCCCCGATAATAGTCTTTATTGGCGCTGAGATGAACAAACCGTCGCTCACCCGATGACTCTACATCCTGTAAGAGGCGAAAGACGAACGGACCCGATCCGATCGGTGTATTACTGAATGTATGCTCTCTGATTGATTCATGCGGAACATCGCCAAGGATGTGTTTCGGCAGAACAGGGAATGTCAAGGCGCTCATGAACGGTGCATATGCCGACTTTAGCTTGAACTCCACAATGAAATCGCCCTTCTTAGATATGTCAATCGTGTCCCAGCCGCGAATTTGGGCACGTGTTGACGCATCCTTCAATAGGTCTGTCGTAAAGATAATATCGTCCGCCGTCAACACCCTGCCATCGTGCCACAAAACATCTGACCGCAGTGTGATCGTATACACTTGTTTGTTTTCGCTAACTTCAACTTTTTTTGCCAAATCATAGTTCAGATTACCAGTCGTGTCATAGGTGAAAATACGTGAAAATAACAAACGACTCACCGCCTCCTCGGCAGGGGTATCAGCAAATAATGGGTTAAGTGTATTGATTGGTCCAATAGCCGCCTCAGCGTAGGTGCTATTCAATGCTCCCGCCTCTACCTGATAACTTTGACGATCCCACGCAAGCTGCAGTCCAGCCGCAGCGATCAAGCAGCCCACCGCCACAATCCAAAAAATCACGATTCGGCGCACTTCGCGAACATTACGCCACCGCTTTAAGACAAACTTATGTGCATGACGTAGCGATACTACTTCAACTTTACGAATGCGCTTGAGGGTCTGTTTTTTGTCAAAGCTGATCTTCTGAAATCGCCGCCATCGCTTTTCTTGATCACTATCGCCTGCCATATTATCGAGTTTCCTAGCCTACACTTGGAATAAGAAGACCAGCCAAAATCGAAAGAACAAAAATACTCGCAAGAACAATCGTGGCATCAAACAAGTTTTTGTCGAACCCGCGGCGTGTTGTGTATAATTCGCCTGAACTACCGAATCCAGCACCCAGTGTCGAGCCGCGTTGCTGCAAAAGGATTGCCACAACAGTCAGCACTGCTGATGCAACGGTTACAATTTGTAGAAAAGAATCAAGTGTCATACGGTCTCCTTACGTGTCTTTCTCATCTCAATCGTCGTACTTACTATATAGTTTATCAGACTTAGGATCATTCCTGCCAGAACAGAATACCAAAACGTCATCGTAATACCTGGCGTCAGCTTGAGTGCAATGTATACCATTAGTCCATTCACGATAATCGTAAACAGCCCCAATGTCAGGAGAATCGCTGGCAGCGACAGCACGACAACAAGTGGCTTAAGTAGTGCATTCACTATCGAAAAGATAATACCGGCAAGAATAAACACCCAAAAACCCGACTGAAGGTCCTGATCAGTATAGCCCGTACCAAAAACACGAACCGTAATCCATAAACCAAACGAATTAAGAAGACACCGCAGAAGGAATACACCAAATTGTTTTTTCATAACTTCCTCACAGTATATCACAATTCCAGTGATAATGCCTCGCTTAGATTTTTGTGGCCTGAACCCGTAATAAGAATGTCATCCTCCAACCGGACCCCTATATCTTCTTTGGGAATGTAAATACCCGGTTCAACCGTAAGGACCATACCCTCTTTAAATTCATTGAACCCACCAAGACTATCGTGTACATCAACGCCCAATCCATGACTGATTGCATGCGGAAAATAACGACGATAGTCTGCATCTGTCTTTAGTAGCCCAAGATGTATAAGTGCACGCTTCATTATCCGATCAACCTCTTCTTGGTACTTCTCAAACGTAAGACCTGGTTTTAATAATGAAATAATCTCGCGGTGCGCGCCTAGAACCACTGCATGAACGGACTTTTGGCGATCGGTTGGCCGACCGGTCGCATAGGTCCTCGTAATATCTGCCGGGTAGCCGTCAACCTTCGCGCCGATATCTAACAACACAAGGCTCGGCCTCTCCAGCTTGGCAGCGTTCTGGCTATAATGCAGCGTGCAGGCATTAACACCACCCGCTACAATTGGATCATAGGCATGTGTTGCATTAACGTTTCGAAACTCATACGTAAAATCAGCATCAATTTGATATTCGTATTCATACGAATCAAATTTTTGATACGCACGCTCAAATGCATTCACCGTTACATTAATCGCTTTTTTAATGGCAGCAATTTCGGCTGGCTGCTTGATGGCACGTAAGCGCGATAGATCACGACGGATATCTCTTACCTCGCTAAATTGCTTTTTTAATTGTCGCCAAAGCTTACCTCCAGCAGGATTAACTGTAAAATTGAAATATTTTTGATGAGGATGATCACCAAGACTGTACGCAGTGCCGTATTCTTCAGCCAAACGAACCCGAAGGTTTTGTGCTTCGGTCTGAGTAATAATGTTTTTTACTCCACTAATATTCGTCGCCTGCTCGTTTGACAGTCCTCCACCAAAGACGCGATGAACCTCAGAAATGTCTGGCGCCACGAGCCAGTTTTCTGCAGGTGTCATAATCAATTGCCAGTCTGACTCCTCAATACCCGTTAAGTACCAAAAATTTGCTTCTTGGCAAAACGGTATCGCCATATCGGCAGAGAGCTGTAGCGCCGTATATCCTGACATCACTAACACACCCTTACCACACTCTTCGATCAACGCCCTTCGATTACCTGCAAAAAATAGCGCATCCATACCTTATTGCCCTCCTACCACCTGCTTAATCCGCTCCGCTTTGTCCTTACCTACAACACTCGTCAACTCTTCACTACTCGCCTGTACTACACCACGCATACTACCAAAATGTTTTATTAATTTGCGACGCGAGACTGGTCCGATACCAGGAATCTCCTCAAGAGTATTTGCAGTTTGCTTTTGTCGCCTCAGAACAGTATGATAACTGACAGCAAAACGATGTGACTCATCACGAATGCGCTGAAATAGCTTCACTGTATCGGCATAGCGACTAAGTGTACCACCACGCAAATTCTTTGAATGTGACCCAGCATTGCGCTGGTCAGGGTGCAAATTAACGATATAGTACTCACCTTCACGCATGACAAATATTCCGTCAAGAGAATCTTTATATATGGCATCTAGATATGTACTTTTTACACATGAAAAATCCGCGTGGATAATGATCTCTTCCTCACGCTTGGCGATACTAATAATCGGCACCGCAACTTCACGCTTCCTAGCGGCACGAATTGCCGCGTCCAACTGTCCTTTGCCACCATCAATCAGAAGAAGGTTCGGCAGACCCCAACTGGCAATATTCTTTGGCGACAGTCGGCGATGTATCACCTCGTACATACTGGCATAGTCATCATTTTGCTGTCTACTTAGTTTGTATTTTCGATAATCACTACGACTGCTCACTCCATTAACAAACACCACTTGACTGGCAACAACATTTGTTCCACTAATATGAGAGATATCGAAGCCCTCGATTCGCGCGGGTACAGCCTCAAGCCCCAGTAGATCACGCAGTTGCACCAAGGCCTTATCTTTACTAATATCAAGAAACTCCCTGTCACCAAACATAATTCGTCGTTTCAGCTCGCGCAGGTTCTGCAGACGATTACGTAGTTGTGCGGCTTTCTCGAAATCATGTGAGTCTGCGGCAACCCTCATGTCACGCTCTAGCTCTCGCACTAACTGCACACGATTGCCTTTTATGTAGCTCACCAGCTTGCGCAGTTCCGTCTTGTATTCATCACTCGTCAGGCTCAATGGCTCAAGACCGATATGGGCGTCAAGGCTCGGCCTGTCACCCTCGCGTGGTGGCTTGGTATAGTAGGGAAATGTCTTGCGTAAATAACGCAATGCTTTCTTTAGCGCATATCCATTATAGAATGGGCCATAGTAGTCAGCACCATCATCTAGCGGGTTACGTGTAAAAGTTACACATGGCCATTTACTTTTCATATCAATACGAACATAGCTCTGGCTTTTGTCATCGCGAAGTAAAATATTGAACCTGGGCATATATCGTTTGACCATCTCACTTTCAAGAAATAGTGCATCGATCTCGCTTTCGGTCTCGACCCAATCGGTATCGTATATCTCAGCTACAAGTGCCAGCGTCTTAATATCCATATCGCGCTTACTTTGAAAATATTGTCGCACACGATTCTTCAACACCGCAGCTTTGCCGACATAAATAACCTCCCCCGAAGTGTCTTTATGAAAGTACACCCCAGGAGAGTGAGGCAGCGACTTCAACTTATCTTCAAGTATTTTATTCACCTCTTTAGTATACATGAGGTGATACACTGGTTATATGAATGATTCACAAAAACTTGAAGGCACAAAACTACTAAACTTCATACCCATTGACTCGGTTAATGAACTACAAATCATCGATACGGCTGTTGGCACGGGTGACGAAGTCCAGCCTGGAGCAACCATTACTGCACACTACACCGGAGCGTTATGCAAAGATGGAACCATCTTTCAAAGTAGCCACGATTTTGGTGACCCTGTCACTTTCCCGCTAGACCGTGTGATTGCCGGTTGGACCGCAGGCGTCCCCGGTATGAAAGTCGGTGGTACTCGTCGCCTCGTGATTCCGTCTGCCAAAGCATACGGATCGGTGCGTGCAGCCGCTAACATTCCGCCAAATAGTGATCTTGTGTTTGATATTGAACTGGTTGCTATTGCCGCGTAGCCGCGATCGCCTCTATCACTTTCGGGATGAATCTTCCTCGCACTTCATGACCTGCAGCGACAGTAGATATAGTCACGTTTGGCCGCTCACTTGCCAGCTGTTTGATTGGCTTTGCTACCAGCACCGGATCAAGCGACCCCCGAATAATATGAATCGGTAGTGTCAGTTGACGAATATCCCGCAGTGATGATTGATTAATAATTGCTGCTTCAAGTGCATTCATATAACTGTCGACATTTTCGTCTGTTACATTAAATGATGCATTAATCAGGCCATATTTCATCGCCAGACCAGAGAGTCGTACGAATTGATCGGGACTCTGACGGGCAGCACGGTACAAACGACGCAATGCCGCCTCACTATGTGGTAACAGCCGACGATTTTCTTGTCGATACAACGGTGGACTGCATAGTATCAGTGAGCGCACTAACAAAGGATAGCGACGAGCAAACTCAATCGCAACCAGCGCACCCATCGAATGTCCAACGATAACCATATCACCCGTCACACCGTACCGCAAACATGTCCGCAGTACCGCACGCGCCTGCGTTGCAACATCATACGCCGCCCATGATGGCCGGTGCGACTGGCCAAACCCCAATAGATCAACAGTGATAGCGCGAGTATCGTCAGGTAGTTGACGTATCACCTCACCCCACGCTAATCCAGAATTACCGATACCATGAATAAAGAGAACCGTCTGACGAGGTTGTCGGCCTTTTTTGATGACCGACATATGAAGCCGATAGGGAACGCGTAGATAGCGATGGACAAGCTGGTCAAACATACTACCACCCATCCTACTATCAATTCTTAATCTCAACACCCGCCATAACAACGTCACCGACCACATGCAGAACTGGCGCATCACGACCAGCATCTACCGCCGTATTGTTTTCAACACCGCCCAGTATCACTGATGTGTTATTTTTGACGATAACATTCTTTGGAACATAAATCTCGATGCCACCCCACAGCGAGAATAGGTCAATCGTCGCTTCTTTTTTGATAGTTGCCTCACGCAGATCCAAGGTAACGCCGCCACACACTGCCGTAATACGACTTGCCTTGAAGTCCTTTGACTGCACCTTCGTTTCACTGCCACTCAATACCGCCGTCACATCCTCGCGTTCGCTGGCAGCAATATTCTTGCGTGGTACCTTATGGCTGGTCATAATCGAGAGCCCAACGACAACAATGACTGCTGGCCAGAATAGCTGCCACGGATTGATATCAATAATACTCAGCTGTTTCAGCTGGAACACCACGCCCAGTGCAATCACGAGCAGCGCCCATAAATAATTCTTTCTATCGTTCAGAAGGATTAAGATACCCCCGACAATAACGAATATCGGCCACCAGTCACCAATCGCCACGCTAGATGGCAAGACTTTAAGGTTAGTAAGAAGAAACGAGAGTCCAATAGCTACAATCAGCAGCCCTGTGATGATGCGTGTAAGTGATTTCATACCTTCAGTGTACCATATGGTCCTTACGCCTTACTGCTACTTGCCCTCAATCGATACACGCGGCAAGATGCGGTCTAACCATTTCGGTAGCCACCATGCATACTTACCGAGCAGCGTCATAACCGCTGGCACGATAAGAAGGCGTACGATGAATGCATCAACCAGTATGCCAACAGCTAAACCAAAGCCCATCGCCTGAATGGTTGCGTCATGATTCGTGACAAAGCCCGCAAATACTGCCACCATAATCACTCCTGCGGCCACAACAACCCGGCTACCAAGCGCGTAGCCATCGACAACTGCTTTTTTGGCGTTGCCTGTGCGCTCATATTCCTCGTGCATACTGGAGACAAGGAAGAACTCATAATCCATCGCCAGCCCAAACAACACTCCTATCGCAATGATTGGAATAAAGCTGACAATCGGGCCTGGTGCATCGGCAATACCAAACCAACCCCACTGGAACACCGCCACCATCGCGCCAAACATCGCCGCGACCGATAGCAGAAAGCCTAATGTTGCCTTGAGCGGCACAAGGATTGATCTGAATACAAGCACCAGTAGGGCAAATGAGAGTCCAACGACAACCATCAGATATTGCGGTAGCGCGCTTGCTAGTTTGTCGTCAATATCAAGCTGCAAGGCAGTTGATCCGGTAATACCGAATGTCGTCGCATCATTGCCCGTCAGATTTGCAACAACCGCATCGTGTCGAAATTCATTGATTAATGCCTTTGTCGCCTCATCAGATGGACCGCTGACTGGAATTACCTGTATTACACCCTTTGTCGTATCGCTCGTTGCCAGCAACGGGGTTGCCGCATCAACATCATCTCGATTGGCGATGGACTCAGCAATCTTATTTAATTGATACAACTTTTCGTATGCCTCGATTTGCACCTCAAGCTGAGCACGAGCCACCTTTTCCTGCGTGGCAGCCGCTTGCTGTTTTGCCGCCACCTCCTGTTGAAGTGCTCGCAGCTGCTCCTGAGTTGTCACGGCAGCAATCTGCTGCTCCATTGCTTCCGTTTGTTTTTTAGCTTCATCTGCTAGGTTCTTTTCAAATAGCGCCGTCAGTTGTGCGCGTACCGCCTGCTTATCTTCATCAGACACAGGCGTAATATTTTCAGCAACAATAATCAACGGTGCGTTAAAGCCTTCGCCAAAGCCTCGCTGTAGCATTTCATATGCCTTGCGCTCGGTCGTATCAACCGCCGCATACTCATCAGTCGGGAGCCCTAACGTCAGCGATCTAATCGGGAGGGCAATTGCCGCAACAACTATGCCTGCCGCGAGAAGAATCGTCATGGGGCGTTTTGTAATCCATTGGGCTATCTTATACCATACGGTTTTGTGACTGGCTACATGTGTTTCGTGCGGACCCTTCTTCTGTGCGGCTGCAATTGCTTTTCTGGTTTTACTCCCGAAAATCTTGCCCCCGACGATTCCGAAAAGTGCAGGTAACAAGGTAATCGCAACAATTGCCGCTAGTGCTACCGTCGCCGCTGCCGCAAGTCCCATACTGGTCATGAATGGAATACCCACAACTGCCAGCGCAGACAGGGCGATTACAACCGTTGTGGCCGCAAAGACTACTGCATTTCCTGCTGTTGCCACAGCACGAGCAGCAGATTCCTTATAGCCATACCCCTGCGAAAGATAATAGCGATATTTATTAACGATAAATAATGAGTAATCGATACCAACCGCCAGACCCAGCATAATCGCCAACACTGGAGCTGTAGACGTAATCTCAACCACCTCGCTAAGCGCGAACAATCCCGCCGCACCGCCAATCACCGTCACAATAGCAATAATGATCGGCAATCCTGCCGCTACCAGCGACCCAAGTGTAATCACCAACACAATCAGTGCAATAGCCACGCCAGCAATCTCACCGACACCAAGAATGTCTCCCGGCACTTTATTAATCACGTCACCACCCATTTCAACTGCCAATTTATCAGATCGGGCATCCGACACAATCGTCTCAATATCGCTCATTGTCTGCTTGTCGATTGCCGCAGCCTCTTCAGTCAGACTAATCGTCATAAATGCAATTTTCCCGTCTTTGGAAATCATGCCATCCACCATAAATGGATCAATCACCTGACTGACACCCTCAACATCGCGCAGTTTCTTTGCCACGTCATCAAGAGCATTCTTCTGATCCGTAATCGTGCCTTGGCGTGCCTCAACCACGACCCGTCCCGTGCCTTTACCCGCATCAGGGAAGAGTTCACCGAAACGATCAAGCGTCGCCTGAGCCTCTGTTCCAGGAATACTAATTGCATCACTCGGCTGCTTGTAGAATTGTCCAGCCAACGTGCCAAGGATTGCCAGTACGACGATCCATCCACCTAGTATCCACCACTTGCGCGTAAACGCTGCCTGTCCTAACCTACCTAACCATTCGCTCATTCTTACAATAACTCCTTTATTTTGCTTACGTGCTGCACCAACTGCTCTACACTTTCGATCGCTCCACGGAATGCCGGCTGATAATGCCGCCGAACGCCCTCGCGCGTCTCTCGCAGCAACCCAGCTTCCTTAAGAATCTTCAAGTGATGCGACACTGCTGGGCGTGACAACTTGGTATAGCTTGTCAGTTCACCCACGCTTAGTCGTTCATGCTCCCCAAGCAAGATAATAATTTCTTGCCGCGCCATATCACCAAGAGCAAAGAATAAGGGCTGGTTGTGTGCCAGCAGGGTAACAGTCTGCTCAAATTCGTCATAGCAATCTTGCTTCATACTATCCATCATAGCGCAGTTTTTTTATTTGTTCAAATTTTTCGACTGAATAGGGGAATGCAGCCTCGTTAGATTGCTCGGCTGCACCCCATATTACACAACCAGAATAGAAACGTTGCATAAAAAACAACGTAATACAGCAGGGGAAGGGTTATAAAAGTAGAGGGTAGCTTCCATGCTACCCTCTACTACCCAAGATATACCTCTTCTCACCTATGCACGGACACGAAACGCCAGCGCAATGTTGAGTGCACCGTACAGTACTGCGTACAGGCCAAGTGCCCAGACGAAGACCAGTCCTGTCGTTACTGGATGCGCCAGTACCACGACACCAAGTACGAGTCCTAGTACGCCCCCAATCACAAACAGCCACTTGTTGTCAGTAACTTCCTTATCTTTCGAGAACAGTCCTGTGATGACATCGGTGATACCCTTCGCGATGAGGGTAAAACCGACCAACAGGATAATCACCGCCACCGTGACTTCAGGGTTTCGCAGCAGGTAGACACCAAGCCCTACCAGTAGCACTGCGAGAATTGTCTCCAGCCACCATAAGCTTTTCCGACCAACGCCGAGGAAACTGTTGATAACGAGTATCAGCCCCCACACCAGTGCAAAGAGACCAAATAACCCGATGAACAGTGCCGCAGTTAATCCCGGCCAGAACAATGCTGCAATACCAAATAGTACCGCCAATACTCCCTGTGCGACCAACAACCCCGCAAAGCTGTTGCGTACATTTACTTCTAGTTCACTCTTTGCCATACATCACCTCCTTAAGATGAATATAGTTTGTGGTTTCAGTATACGCTGACCTTGACAGGAAGGCAAATTCCATGGACTATGAACGTTCAATTTTAGGATTTAGCGTACGATGCCGACAATCGATAGTACGATTTTGTCAGGAACGCTAACGCAGCTGCAATTGCCATAATAATGCCAGTGACCAAGAACACCAGCGCAATACCTCGCGCTTCGCCCGTACCTAGCAGTGGTGCCAGCTGCGCAGCACCTGCCTCGGAATTGGCGTACGGAATAATAAGAAACTCGGCGATTGGCGCAATCAAGAATGCTGTCACAGGTGCCGCTGCCGATTCAAATGCTTGCGCAAACCCAAACACACGACCCTGGCGTTTATATGGTACAACCTTTTGAATCACCGTTTGTTCGGCCGCCTCCATCGCCGGAATCATCACCATGTAGAGCCAAATACCCAGCGCAAATAACCACGGCCACTCACGGATTGTATACAGCGCTCCAATGAGCCCCATGATAATCGCCAGACGCAGCAATGTGCGCAGTGGATTCTTGCCTAACCCAAACTTCGCCACTAATATACCACCGACCACGAATCCGATACCCGCCACGCCAAACAGAATACCCCACATCTCGACCGAAAAGAGCGTCAGACCGTACGGATCCATCAACGCCATGTAGACACCGCCAATGAGGTTATTAAAGGTCGAGAAGATCAACAGTGCAAACAATCCCGGCACTACCTTAATAGCCGCGATACTACCTTTAATGTCTACCTTCTTATTGGCCAGTTCAGGATCATGCGCAATGCCCTCTTCTGGAATCTGCACAAAGTAAATATGAACCAGCGCCACCGCCGTCAAAACAATGGCAATTGCCAGTGTCCATCCCATGCCAAGTAACCCGATGGCGAGGCCACTAAATACGCTGGTGATAATAAAACCAATCCCTGTGACTGTTCCAACGAGTCCATTCGCGTTCGCCCGCCTGTCCTTGTCAACCAACAGCGTTACTGTGGTTGAGAGTGCAATGTTACGCATATTCTCTACCACCGCCCCTGCCAGAATGACCCCGATGAACAGCCAAAACAGCGGATTTGTGATACTCAGCAGGCTCTCTGTCGGCAGCGTCATATACATAATGCCCGCAGCAGCAAATGCCACTAAGGTAAATGTACTGGAAAAGACAAACACGCTCTTTTTCTTGTGATGATCGACAATCGTGCCAAACACAATGCTGAATATCGCGACGAGCAGCATGTACATACCACCAATAACTCCCGTTGCCAGCACCGATTTAGTTTCAAGATAAATCCAAAAAATAAGGGCAAACCATAAAAAGCTGGTCGTGATATTAGCAATCAGCGTATTCACAAGTACTTGGTAGAAATGTTTCATCAGCTCATTATACTATGAAGCTCACGGCTTCTTTTCTCGGATCTTGTGCACTACATAGCCGACAGCCCACGCCGCAATGCCAAATCCAACATACGTTAGTAGCATGGTCGCGACACCCCATCCTGTTGTTACATCGAACCAACCACTCACCACCAAACACGGCACAATTGTTACAAGCATGGCAACTATATGCACAATTGTGCGTTTTCGCACGCTCCATGCATCAATGCTATAAATCGGCATCGCCAGTATCACAAAGAAGGCTATCAACCCTGCGATAAATGTACCGTGAGCTTGCGATGTATCAGAAATGGCTATCGCAATAAGTGACATAGTAATGATAGTGATGGCTGCAGAAATTATATACGGCTGCAGTATTTTACGCACTCGCCACTACCCCAAGCTTTGCCTCGTGCCGTACTTTGCACTCGGCTGTATGGAACAGGAGGTCAGGATTTTCTTTGCAGTTTTCACAAATCAACACTAAATCGTTACACTCCGCAAGTGCGCAGTTTTCAAAATTGGACGTTTTACCTTTGCAGTGCGTACATTCGCCAATCGTCTTCGCGTGGTCACTAAAATCAACCGTCATACGATTATCAAATACACGGAGCGAACCTTCCCATAACCCATCATCGCCGTACGCTTCACCGTATTTCACAATACCACCGTCGATTTGGTACACGTCTTTGAAGCCGCGCTTTTTCATCATCGCACTGATGACTTCGCAGCGAATACCACCCGTACAGTAGGTAACAATTTTTTTATCTTTGATATCATCATATTTATCGCTCTCTAATTCAGCAATAAAATCACGACTGGTATTTGTATTCGGCACAATCGCATCTTTAAATTTGCCAATACGCGCCTCATGTTCATTTCGTCCGTCAAAGAACACCACATCATCGCCATATTTTTCAACCAGTTCATGCACGGCTTTGGGCTTGAGGTGCGTGCCGCCACCAATCACGCCATCCATATTGACATCAAATTCGTCTTCGCTGTTTTGAAAGCCAACCAGCTCACGCCGATGCTTGACGCTCATGCGCGGGAAATCTTCGCGCCCACCGTCTGACCATTTAAAGACAATGCCCTTGAAGCCTTCGAGCTTTTTCGTCTCCTTGATATATTTCTTCAGATCGTCCATCTCACCACCAACTGTACCGTTCAGTCCGTGCTTGCTCACGAGAATACGCCCACGCAAGTTCAGGCTATCTGTCAGTGTTTTTTGCCACAATTTCACCGCCTCTGGATCAGTCAAGGGGGTAAATTTATAGTAAAGGAGAATCTTTTGCATGTTTTGTATTGTAGCATTTTTCACCCCTGTTGTATAGTAGAGTCATGGCCCGTCATCACACCTATGCTCAGCACTTCCTCCGTTCTCCCCGACTTGTGGCTGAACTTGTTGGCCACTCGAATATCCGCAAAAACGACACCGTCTACGACCTTGGTGCAGGAAGCGGTGTTATCGCCAGTGTTCTTGCAGGACGATGCAAACAAGTGGTTGCCGTCGAGGTTGAGCCAATGGCACTCCAGACGCTCCGCAACAATCTAGGACACGTCGACAATGTCACGATTCTCGAGCAAGATATCACGACGCTCCCGCTCCCAGTTACGCCCTACAAAGTCTTCTCCAATATTCCATTCAACTTATCGGCGCCAATCGTTCGCAAGCTGGCAGAAGCGACTAATCCTCCAAAAAGTATCTACCTTATCGCTCAAAAGCAATTCGCCCGCAAATTAGTGCCAGGCAACGATCATTTCACCAGCCAGCTGTCGGCCGAAATCGCCCCTTGGTTTACTGTTCGTATCCGCAAACCCCTCAGAAAAACCGACTTCACACCGCCGCCTGCCGTTGATACAGTACTGCTAGAAATCAAACCGCGCGAAGAGCCGCTGCTTGATGGGTCTCAGGCAGCCAACTATCGAGCTTTTGTGAGAAAATGCTTTGAGCACCAAACAACCTTTCAGGCAACTGACCGTGCCAGCGCCAACATCTCACCCGAAAAACGTCCCTCTCAACTGGACATTGATGAATGGATACGCTTATTTGCAATATCAACAGAGGTGTGATATAATAAAAGTATGAATCGTAATCTGCCAGCCGAGAACCAGAAGAATCTTATCGATAAGGGGTTTGACCTCGATAAGCGCGCTAATCACGTTCTCATCGCAGCAGGACTTGGTATCGCCGCCGTCGGTTCGATTATTGCCGCACCCGCAGTTGTCACCTTTGGTGCACTGACAACCGGAGGTAGCATCGCGGGACTCGCCATGACTGACCGCCTCAAAGATGGATACGAAACCATGAAAGCAAAGCGTGCTGCAAAGCTCGGCAAAAAAGTTACTCAGGATAATTTTCAACTCGCCGCCTAACTAGGTTGCATCACTGCGAAGAATTAGGTACACTTACACCTACTATGATTCGTTAGAATCCTCTATCCGTTCACGTTCGGACGAGCCGAACCGCTGACGACCTCTTCTTATTAATACCAAACAAAATCCAAGGAGACTTATTTTGACCAAACAAAAGACATATCTGCGCGAGACAGCCCGTGCCTACAACCGCGTGATTGTGCGTAGCTGGCGACAAACTTTGCCGATTACGCTCAGCGTTATCCTGGGTACTATTCTGATTTTCTACGTGCCACCGCTTGTCATTGCACAGATTATTGCCAGCGAGCAAACCATCAACCTCGCAAATGGCGGCGTCTATCTGCTGGTATTTGGTGGTGCGTGGCTGGCCGGCGAGATGCTCTGGCGACTATCCTTTTACATTATGGCAAAGTTTGAAGCTAGGGCACTTGAGACTCTGTATCGTCATACGCTACGAGAACTTGTTTATAAAGACCTATCGTTTTTTAACGATCGTTTTGCTGGCAGTATCACCAAGAACATCTTGGCCTATGCGCGTCGCTTTGAGGGATACTACGATACGCTGACATTTGGTGTGTTTTCGCAGGTTGGACCAATTATTTTTGGTCTTATCGTCCTGACCTTCTTGTCTCCCGTACTGTCCGCAACCTTGCTTGTGATTACACTGGCTGTATTCTTTTTGGTGCGCCCGCTGATTGCCCGTCGATCACGCCTTGTCAAACGACGCGAGGAAAAACATGCCGAGATGTCGGGCCACGTGTCCGATGTCATCGGCAACATTGCTGCCGTCAGAGCTTTTGGCGCTGAAGAGCGCGAACTGCGCGTCCATGAACAGCATGCCGAAGAATACGCCCAGCGCGCCTACGAAACATGGCAGTACCACAATACCCGCATTGACATGCTAATCTCGCCATTTTACGTCAGTGCCAATGTTCTGGCGCTTGCCATCGTGATGCATGCCGGCATTGACGCCTCTACCAAGGCGGGTCTGTTCCTTGCTTTCAACTATTTCCTCAATATTTCACGCTTTATGTGGGAATTTAACAGCATTTACCGCCGCTTAGAAGACGCTCTGAGTGACGCATCATTATTTGTCGAGTATCAGCAGGTTCAGCCAAAGATTATTAACATACCCGATGCAGCACAGATTACCATCACTAAGGGTAACTTGGATATGAAAGATGTTGCTTTTGCCCACCAGGATAACAATGAAAGCCTCTTTGAAAACTTCTCCCTGTCAGTTCCATCTGGCCAGCGCGTCGGGTTGGTCGGCCATTCCGGCGCCGGGAAAAGCACCTTAGTGTCGTTACTGATGCGCTTTGCTGACGTCAATGCTGGATCAATCACCATTGATGGACAGGATATCAAAGAGGTGACTCAAGAGAGCCTTCATCACTCAGTCGCCTATGTCCCACAAGAACCTCTACTGTTCCATCGTTCCCTGCGCGAAAACATTGCCTATGGCAAGCCCGGCGCAACCGATGAAGAAATTGTTCAGGCCGCGAAACAAGCCAACGCACTGGAGTTCATCGAGCAGTTGCCAAAAGGGCCTGACACCCTGGTGGGCGAGCGCGGTGTCAAACTATCTGGCGGACAGCGCCAACGTATTGCGATTGCCCGCGCCATCCTCAAAGACGCGCCGATTCTTATACTGGACGAGGCCACCAGCGCGCTGGACAGCGAAAGCGAGAAACTCATCCAGGACGCGCTTGCGAAACTCATGAAAGGTCGCACCAGTATCGTCATCGCGCACCGCCTTTCGACTATCGCCAAGCTCGACCGTATTGTTGTACTTGATAAAGGCACCATTATCGAAGACGGCACGCATGCAGAATTGCTGAAGAAAAACGGCACCTATGCTACTCTTTGGCACCACCAGTCGGGCGGGTTTATTGAAGAGTAGGTAAAGTCGACTTTACTAGTTGCCTACGCTTGCGTTTGTTACGCTATGACTCATACAATAAAGGAGATTTATGAGTTACGAACCAACCATTCACGAGACCCAGACATTGATTTTACGGCACCTGCTGTTTGTGCCGGATGCGGGGTTTGCCGAGTTACAAAAACGTACTGGTCTGACCAGCGACCATTTTAACTTTCATATCAAAAAGCTAGTGGAAGTCGGCTACGTACAAAAACAGGATGCCAGTTACAGCCTGACACCCCGCGGCAAAGAATATGCCAATCGCATGGATACCGACGAAAACGAGATAGAAAAGCAACCAAAAGTATCTGTCGTGCTACTTGTCGAGCGCCAAAATGGTGACCGGCGCGAATTTCTCACGCAACAACGTCTCAAACAACCATGGTACGGATTTTATGGACGCGCTGGCGGCAAGGTACGCTGGGGTGAAAGTTTTGAAGAGGCAGCAGCGCGCGAACTGGCAGAGGAGACTGGTCTTCAAGGAACATTTACGTTTAGTCATGTCTTTCACAAGCGTGACTACAAACAGTCAGACAGTAGTCTGCTAGAAGACAAGATATTTGTCATTATGCACTGCAACGAAACTACCGGCACGATGATGGAAGAATTTGAAGGTGGCAAAAACTTTTGGATGACCCAAGAAGAACTGGTTGCCCAAGATCACTATTTTGAAAGTGCGCGTGATTTCGTTACCTATCACGACCAGGGTATCCCCTATCATGCACAAAACTACACCTACGATACAACTGAGTATTAGCAAATACCCCCGCAGAGTTACGGGGGTATTTATTGAGATGACAGCAGTATGCTACTCTGCTTTTTCGGCAGCAGGCACATCCTCGCCATTCTCAGCAGGCACATCCTCGGCGCTTGCTTCTTCAGCATCTCCACCAGCCGCATCATTTGCCGCCTGCAATGCTGCTGGCTCGTAAACATTTGCTACGACAAGTTCATGGTCCAATTCAGCGTCGGCAAACTCAACACCACGCGGCAATGTAATGTCAGCCAATGTCAATTTGTCTTCGGTCGTCACGAGGCTAGCCAGCGATACCTCTAGCGCTTCTGGCAGTTCAGCAGGCCTTGCCTTTACCTCGATCTGCTCGATTGCCTGTAGCACAACCAATCCTGCCCTCTCAGCTTCAGATTCACCTTCACCAATAAGGCGAATTGGCACTTCTGCTGTTACCACCTCATTCGCCTTCACCGCGTGAAATGCCACGTGGCGAATACGGGCCTTGACAGGATCTCTATCGACATCCTTAATCATGGCAATCTTCTTTTTGCCGTCCACCGTCAGTTGTACCGGAGCATGCTTGCCAGCATCACGAACCGCTACCTCAATCTCACGGTACGGTGATTGAACAATAATCGGGTCAATCCCCTGTCCATATACGACTCCTGGCACAATACCCTCCTTGCGAAGTCGCGCCACCTTTTTGCCTTGCAGCTCACGCGGCTGCAGTGTTAAGTTAATCTTATCTCCCATGTCTCTCCTCCTTTTCGTTTGGATACCCTTACGGAAATAATATTGTATATCTAGTATATCAAAAGGTTGTAGCTAACGCTAATCGTGCTATACTAATAGGGATGATTGAAACTCTTTTTACTAGTGTATTGACCTTTGGGTCAATCCCCGGGCTGGACCTTGTTGACGTTATCATTGGATTTGGCATTTTTGCCGTTATTTTTGTTATTTTTGCCGAATCTGGCCTTCTGATTGGCTTCTTTTTACCGGGCGACAGCCTGTTGTTCACTGCTGGTGTCCTCTATCACTCGGGCATCCTACCTGGCAATGTGCCTATCCCGTTTTGGCTATTCCTGATTCTTCTTTTTGTTGCTGCCGTTCTTGGCGACACCGTCGGGTACTGGTTTGGCCGCAAGACTGGACCGCACATATTCAAGAAACCTGATGCCCGTCTCTTCAAGCAAGGTCATATCCGAAAGGCGCAAGAATTTTACGAGCGCCACGGTGGCAAAACAATTATCATCGCCCGCTTTGTGCCAATTGTTCGCACGTTTACGCCAATTGTTGCCGGCACAGCAAAAATGAACTACCAACGATTTCTTGCCTTTAATCTGGTTGGTGGTTTTGTCTGGACGTTTGGCGTCACTTCACTCGGCTACTCTATCGGCGCCGCCTTCAAGGCTGCTGGTCTTGATATTGACCACGTACTCCTGCCGATTATCCTGTTGATTATCTTTATCTCGGTCGCGCCGCCCGCTATTCACATCCTTAAAGATAAGAAGAATCGTACAGCCCTTTGGGAAGGCACAAAACGCGAAGTCCAATCAATCTTCAGCAAGAAAAAATAACTTGACCATTCAGCAACATCATGTCAGTATTGTTACATGAGCTTTGTCATTGTCACTAAGAAGCAGATAGGAATCCCTAACGCCAGGCGGTGATTTTTAGCTCGTACCCAATCAACATCACTCCCTCGGCAGGGAGTTTTTTAATTACAAAGGAGAAAATATGTCGGAAAAATTAGAAGCGTATCATCAACATCGCGAGTCACCCTACGCTCAAAAATTCGGTCGCGTCATCACCGCAATGGTAACACCATTTCGCCCAGACGGTCGGGTACACTGGGAGAATGCCTCTTCCCTGGCCCGTCACCTACTAGAAAGCGGCTCTGACTCGCTGGCTATTGCCGGTACAACCAGCGAAAGCGCAACACTATCACACGAAGAACAGCACGAGCTATTTTGGCGGATACGTGGAGCGACAACCGACACGATACTTGCAGGCACAGGATCAAACAGCACGGATGAGGCGGTGTCACTATCACGTTACGTTACGCAAAGAAATCTTGCCGATGGCCTATTGGTCGTATCGCCATACTATAATCGTCCTTCGCAATACGGCATTGAGGAGTATTTTCATGCTATTGCAGATGAAACAAACTTACCAATTATCATGTATAACATTCCCGGCCGTACTGGTCGTGCAATCGAACACGATACAATTGTCCGGCTTGCCCAGAATCATACAAACATTATCGGCCTCAAGGATGCCGGAGGCAGCACCGCGGACATACATGACCTGCTGAGACGTGGCGACTTGCCAGAAGATTTTGTCGTGTACAGTGGAGATGATGGACGAAATCTTGAACTTGCAGAGGTGGGTGCAGTCGGTGCAATTTCCGTCGCCAGTCATTGGATAGGTAACCGTATGCAGTCTATGTACGACGCACTTGACCACGGCGACTACGAAGCAGCACGTGCAATGAATGAAATGCTTCAACCTCACTACCTTTACGAGTCATACGACGACGCACCAAATCCTATTCCAACAAAAACACTACTTCATGAGGCTCAGATTATCGAATCGGCCCATACAAGGCCACCGATGTCGGTTGCACCAGAAGTACGCCAGGCTCTTGGTGTTCGTGCGCGCCAGCTATTACAATAGTGCTCTAAGATATTGTCCCGTAAATGATTTCTTGGCTCGAGTAATCTCTTCTGGCGTACCTTCGGCAACGACGACACCACCGCCCAATCCACCCTCAGGACCCATATCAATAATATAGTCAGCTGTCTTAATGACGTCGAGATTATGCTCGATAATAATCATACTATTACCACCTTCAACCAGCTGTTGCAAAATGTGCAGTAGCTTCTTCACATCAGCGCTGTGAAGACCCGTCGTCGGCTCGTCCAAGATATATAGCGTCTTACCCGTACTGCGTCGGCTCAATTCGGTCGCAAGCTTGATACGCTGCGCCTCACCACCACTAAACGTTGTTGCGGGCTGGCCGAGGCGAATGTAGCCCAAGCCCACCTCAACCAATGTGTCGAGTTTTCGCGCAATTGCTGGAACATTCTCAAAGAATTTAGCAGCTTGCTCGACGGTCATTTCCAGTACATCGGCAATAGTCACACCCTTGTATTTGATTTCTAGTGCCTCGCGGTTGTAGCGCTTGCCCTTACAGACGTCGCAGGTCACGTACACATCCGGCAAAAAGTGCATTTCTATCTTGATCATACCGTCACCCTGACAGTTCTCGCAACGACCGCCCTTGACATTAAAACTAAAGCGTCCTGCCTTATAGCCACGAATATTTGCTTCAGGGGTGCCAGCAAACAGCTCACGGATTGGCGTAAAAATACCCGTATAGGTAGCAGGGTTACTGCGTGGTGTACGCCCAATAGCTGATTGGTCAATGATAATTGCTTTGTCGAGTTGGCTTATGCCTTCGATATTTTCATGTGCACCTGGTACCGTTTGCGCACGGTGCAAACGTGCTGAAAGCTCTTTAGCCAAAATGTCGTTAACCAACGTCGACTTGCCACTTCCCGACACACCCGATACAACCGTAATAACACCAAGAGGAAATGCTACATCAATATTTTTGAGGTTGTTCTCTTTGGCGCCACGGATAATGAGTTTACGATCCGCATCCACAGCACGACGCTTCTTGGGTACGTCAATTTTTTCTGCACCACTGAGATAGCGTCCTGTAATACTATCGCTATTCGCCGCAACTTCGTCTGGCGTACCTGCTGCAATCACCTGTCCACCATGCACACCAGCACCTGGTCCAATATCGAGTAGGTAGTCTGCTTCACGAATCGTGTCTTCATCATGCTCGACCACCAATACTGTGTTGCCAAGGTCGCGCAAATTCTTCAATGTCGCAATCAGACGGTCATTGTCGCGTTGGTGCAAGCCAATTGACGGTTCATCCAGTACGTACAATACACCCTGCAAGCCAGCACCAATTTGTGTTGCCAAACGAATACGTTGTGCCTCACCACCACTAAGAGTATTGGCTGCACGGCCAAGCTCAAGATAGCTAAGGCCGACGTTACTCATAAAACCAAGGCGTGCAGTAATTTCCTTAAAAATCTGACGTGCAATAAACTCTTCCTGCTCGGTCAGCTTCATCTCCGCGAATACATCCAGCGCCGCATCAATGCCCAGTCCACAAATATCCATAATGCTCAGTCCATGCACCGTCACCGCCAGCACGACTGGCTTGAGACGAGCACCCTGACATGCATGACACTTACGCTCGCGCATGAATCGTTCGATGTCTTTGCGCATAAACTCGCTGTCAGTATCTTTGTGGCGACGCTCAAGATTCGGGATTACCCCCTCATGTGTTGACTCATAGCTGCGGCCCGCGCCTACTTCAACGGTATATTTTTGATTACCGGTGCCATATAGCACCTTTTCTAAATCTTCAGACGATAAATCTCGCACTGGTACATGCACACTAAAGCCATGCGCTTGGGCAACTTGCGACAACTTTTTCATATACCATGCGTCACTGTTAACACGATTATACGGGCGAATCGCACCTTCAGCAATTGTAAGATTAGGGTTAAATACCAGATCAGGATCAACCTCAAGGCGACTACCCAAACCGGTACATACCGGACACGCACCCTGGGGAGAGTTAAAGCTAAAGAGTCGTGGCTCAAGCTCGGGAATATCTTCGCCCGGGTGATCAACACAAGCATAGCGCTGACTGTAGGTCGTCAGCTCGTCCGATTCTGCATCGAGCAGCTCCACCACACCATCAGCAATCTCCAGCGCTTGCTCGACCGATTGCGTAATACGACTCGCCATATCGGGGCCGAGCGCGATACGGTCAACCACGATTTCGATATCATGCTTGTAACTCTTTTGAAGCTCAGGAAATTCATCAAGCGCGTAGACAACGCCATCGACACGTGCCCTTGCAAAACCAGCCTTTTGGTACTGCTCGGGGATATGCGCAAACTCACCCTTCTTCTGCTTCACGATTGGTGCGAGAATCATCACACGCGTGCCAGCCGGTCGCTTCATGATTTCATCAATGATATCTTGTGGGGTGCGACGCGCCACTTCCTTGCCACAAATCGGGCAATGAGGAACGCCAATGCGTGCATACAGGAGGCGCAAGTAATCATATATTTCCGTTACCGTCGCAACGGTCGAACGTGGGTTGCGGCTGGTCGATTTTTGGTCAATCGAGATCGCCGGGCTGAGACCTTCGATACTATCAACGTCGGGCTTATCCATAATACCAAGGAATTGGCGTGCATAACTTGAGAGGCTTTCAACATATCGGCGCTGTCCTTCGGCATAAATCGTATCAAACGCCAGTGAGGATTTGCCACTACCCGATAAACCAGTAATAACCACTAGCTTATCGCGTGGAATCTCCACATCGACATTTTTCAAATTATGCTCACGCGCACCACGAACTCGGATCACCTCTGACATATCCGGTCCATTATACTCTGTCTTATTACTTTTTTCCACCATTCAATGACACATTTTGCCTATGCTTGCAAATCTTCTCTTATGCCTCTATACTTCAACCACTATGAAGAAGTCACTGACGCTCACCATCATCATGCTTATTATTCTTAGCATCATGTTCTTTGATCAGATTCTCGTTTTTCTTCTTTCAGGATTGATTCCTGGCACAAATTTCTCGATTCCTCCGACAACCATGTTGGCCGTGATGGTCGCCAGTGCGATTTTGATCCCTACTCTACGATATCGTCATGAAATATACAAAAGCTCTCTTGATCTGTATGATGCATTTTTTGGCATTAAAAAGAAAAAAGACAATGAACCAAGTGGCGATACACAGCCAGAACTGCCTCGTCGTCGTTATCAAGAGCTTTAATCATCGCTCATTGGTGCAATACTTTCGGCCCACAACTGTAATTCTTGCAAGATAAATTGCTGGCTATCTGTTGCAGTCGATGTGAGTTTTGCCAATGACGCCATAAATGGCGCTAGCTTTGTACCAATTCTAACGCTGCGCCATGATTCCCACTCGGCAACTTCACTTTCACTCAGCGTATTTGGATAATTACGCGCCTTATAATGCAGTAGTAGTGGCGACAAGCGTTCGTCATCAAATTGCGGATGAAAATCGACTAGTTCGCGCTCGGATGCATTACGAACTGTTTCAATTCGAATTTTATCCCTGTCGCCAACAAAACCATCGTACAGCTGTGCCTCAGGGTCGGCTGATTTTTTAAATTCAGGCCTACCCTCAAGGACCGAGCGAATATTCTCAGCAAAATGTGGCGCACCCAATAATATCTTTTTGTGTTTTTCAATCGTTGCAATGTCAAGGTGGATTTTACTCCAGCTGTCTTCTTGCTCCAGCACACCCAGCGGTGCCACCGCTGGCACGCGATTATACTGCAGCTCCTTGACGGGGACTTTCACGAAATCCTCAGCTTTACGCTCTTCCCAGCCGGCAAATACCTTTGCTGCCAGCTGTTTCTGGTCAAGATTAACAAGCGGCGTTGGGTCATAACGAAGATCATACACCACCACATTGCCATTACGTCCAACTGTCAATGGAAATGCAACGGTTGTCTTCTCGTGCTCGGCGTCATAGCGACCACTCGTATAAACAAAAGGTCGCTTATCATCCAAGTTTACCAAGTTCATCACCTCGCGCTTGTCGCGTAGCTTCAATAAATAGTCAAACAATTGCGGCTGCTTGCCATGAATAAGCTTTGCGACCTCAATAGTTGCCATCACATCACTAAGGGCATCATGTGCCTTATAATGATCAACTCCGTTCAGTTTTGTCAGCAGTTCTAGCCGATTTGTCGCTTTACCGTCCTCCGTCACCGGCCACTGGATGCCTTCAGGTCTAAGCGCACGCGTCATACGCACCACATCAAGAATATCCCAGCGTGACCGACCATCACGCCATGTCCATTCGTATGGATCATAGAAATTACGCCATAAAATATGACGCATAAATTCATCATCAAAGCGAATATTATTAAACCCCACCGCAATAGTGCCAGGCGTAAAGATATCTTGCACTACCATTCGCGCGAACTCCGCCTCACTATAACCATCTGCTACTGTTTGCTGTGGCGTGATACCTGTCACGAACAGCGCCTCAGGGCTAGGTAGTATATCATCATTCAATCGAATCAACTCGTTCACCGGCTCACCAATGGGGTTAAAATCCATGTCAGTGCGCTGCCCTGCGAATTGCATAATCCGATCGTCGCGTGCGCTAAGACCTGACGTCTCAAGGTCATAAAAGAAGAAGGTCTGTGTCATATACCTAGTGTACCAAAATTACACAGGATGGGATATCGGAAAGCCTACAACGCCATGTCTATCCGCGTCGGTCTGGATGCGCAACAACGGAAACACCTGCTACTACGATACCCAGGACAACCCACAGAAGTATGAGGGTTAGTTTATTTCCGACACCCGAATCTGGAGCAAGCGGTGTTGGACTACCGCCACCCTGGTTAGTTATATCACTATTCTGTAGATAAACAAACGTGACAGCGTTATCCGCCGCAGCAAGCACTATCGTCTGCGCCGCTGGCACGCGATACCCCTGAATACTAGGCGGCGTAAAATGAGTCGACACTCCAGCCCTAAAATACGCGCTCATGTCAGTCGAAAACTCATACGGCCACACGTCTGGATCGGTAACATTGAGCGTATCAACAACATGGCCCAATCCATACCCTGTAATCGGCGTACCGTCGCTACCAATGCCAATCAGTGTCGCGTCTGGTCGCAGCGAAGTCCCGTCCTCATCATGATACCGCACCGTCACAGAGGTAGAGTTCGTCACGTATGCACCCGTTACTCGGAATCCCTCTCGCGCCGTCCAGTCATCATCCAAAAACTCTTCGATGTCGAGACCATAGGGATGCGCGGCGATAAACGCTGGGTCGGTCGCATTGATACGCACAATCTGCGCATGCTCCTCGTAGTAGGCCAGACACGCTTTATCACCGCTGCAATACGTATACGGCGTCGCCGACCAGTCAATGCCGTTAAATGTAAATGGATTACCACCTTCTATCCCGGCTCCTCCGCTATCATAAAAGAACATAGGATTACCCTCGACAGTAACACTCGATAGATTGTTGTACGAAAAGGCACCATTTCCTACTGCGACAACCGAGCTAGGGATGGTGAGCGAATCAAAGTTGTTAAGTGAAAAAGCATTAACTTCAATGGCGACAGTGCCGACATCTGGGAAAACAATGGAAGTAAGTTGATTATCCTGGAAGGAGTAGGCATCGATCGTCGTCACCGTGCTAGGAATCGTTATGGACGTAAGTTGATTACCAGAGAAGGCACTCATTCCTGTATTTTCGACCCCAGCACCGAGATGAACCGATGTCAGCTGGTTGCTGGAGAAGGCCATATAGCCTATCGTCGTTACGGAATCAGGGATTACAACTGAGGTAAGGTTATTATGATAAAAAGCATCCCTACCGATAGACGTTACCGAATCAGGAATTGTCACGGAAGTGAGATTGCCCTGAGAAAAAGCATAGTCGCCAATCATCGTGATAGAATCTGGAATCGTCACCGATGTCGCCAGCGTATTCTGAAATGCGAAAGAGCCAAATCCAAGCACTGACGCACCGCCAATCGTATGTGGAATATCCACCTCTGTTGGACAGGCGGGATTCGCAGGATTATTTGACTCGTAGTCATAGTATTTGTTGATTATGCCCGTCCCGCTGTTGAAACTGAAACAGCTAGCCGGAGGAACAGCAGCCGATACGGGACGGGAGAAATAGATAGCAGCAGCAAGACCGACTGCAAGTGACAGCAGCACTGCACCAACGGTAGCCATCTTCACATGCAGACCATGTCGCCGATGATGTAATGGAGTTGAATTCATAGTGTCATCTCTCTTCTGTAGTGGAGATACTGTTTATATTTTCATGATGGGGAAATCTAGTCCTATTGTAGCATAGGCATAACCAAAACCTACTGCTCAACAAACGTAAAGTCTGTGGCTCCGATACGAATCATACTCTCACCAACCGCACCAAGTCGCACCAATTGGTGCGTAATACCCATCTTCTTCATAATGTCACGAAGACGATTAAGACCTTCAAAATTATCAACATTCGTACGACGAGCAAACTTTTCGATCTTATCGCCAGACACTTCATATACCGTTACGCCGTCTTCATCAAGGACTTCAACTGACCATGCGTTTTCTCGCTGCGCATCCGTCAGCCCAATTACTGGTAGCTCATCAATATCATCATCCTCGACTTTTTCGGCTTCGTCCACACGCATCTGCGTGACCTTCTGTCGGAGCGCGCGCAACACCTCTTTCAAACCCTTATGAGCCGTGGCAGATATAGCAAACACCTGGGCGTCTGATGCCGCAACCGCATGAACTGCCTCGATTTGCATAGTAACAATCTCTTCGTCAAGGCCTTCCGTTTTGGTCAGCGCAATAATTTCTGGTCGGTCAACTAGTTCGGGACTGTACAGCTCTAACTCACGACGAATTGTCGTGTAGGCGGCTGCGATATCATCAGTATATGCATCAATAAGATGCAGCAGTACAGATGTTCGCTCGACGTGACGCAAAAAGGCGTCGCCAAGCCCCTTGCCATCACTCGCACCTTCGATCAGCCCTGGAATATCAGCAATCAGCAACGATCCGTCATCAATATCAGCCACGCCAAGGTTCGGTGTCAATGTCGTAAATGCATAATCGGCAATCTCTGGACGAGCGTTTGACACCACGCTAAGGAATGTCGACTTACCAGCGTTTGGAAATCCAACCAATCCAACATCCGCAAGCAACTTCAGCTCTAGCTCGGCCTCATAGGAATCACCCATTTCGCCAATTTCAGCAATACGCGGGGTTTGACGCACGGACGATTTAAAATGTGCATTACCAAATCCACCATCACCGCCCATCGCGACAACGACTTGCTGATCGTGACGAGTGAGATCGGCAATTACCGTACCGTCGCGGCGCACGACCGTGCCCACCGGCACCTTAACAATCAAATCCGCACCAGAACGGCCCTGTCGTTTTGCTTTACTGCCGTTAACGCCATTTTCAGCCTTTAGTTCAGGTTTGTAGCGAAAATCAATCAAGGTATTCAAGTTATCAGTTGCCTGAAAAATAACATCGCCACCCTTGCCACCGTTACCGCCATCCGGACCGCCTTTATCAACATAAATCTCATGACGAAAACTGACCGCGCCATCGCCGCCTTTTCCTGCCTGGATAAATACTTTAGCGGTATCGACAAACATAATTAGCTTTATTATAGCAAAATCACCTCTATTTTCATAGAGGTGATTTTATTGTAAAGTATATTTCTATTAATGAATAAACGTCCATCGAGACTGAGCGTCAGCAATTGATACCGTTCCTGATCCAATACGGTTCCAGCCGGCGATACCATTCATGTCTCGATACGTCACTGTACCAGCCGCATAATCAACGCTGTCAATAATGCCAACATGCCCATAACCACCGCCACCATACGAAGTCTGGAAGACAGCGCCTGGTGCAGGCGTACTGTTAACAACATACCCTTGAGCTCGTGCTGCCGCTGCCCACGTATTAGCATTACCCCAGAAGCTACCAACTGGACGACCCATCTGTGCGCGGCGCTCATAGGCATACCACGTACAGTATCCGTACACATAGCGGTTACCGACAGATCCACTCATGAAGTTGCCGAGTGATGACGTGTTACTTGATGACCCGCCACCGCCCGTCCATACCGGTCGAGGTGCAACGTATCCCGGACGTTCGGTCTCAGGCAGCTGTCCGCCTGGAATAATGATCTTAGTATCTTTTGCAATACCCTGAAGCTCAAGATCATTAAAGGCAATAATGCGAGCCTCGCTAGCCTTGTATTTTTCGGCGAGCTTTGCAACTGTATCGCCATCTTTGACGGTATACACCACTCCGTCCACTGGAGGAATCGTCAACTCTTTATCAACGTCCAGCGCATCAGACGTAAGGTTATTTGCCCACTTGATAGTATCCTTTGACACGCCATAACGCGCCGATACCGTATCAACCGTATCACCAGTTTTCGCCACGTACGTAACAAGCTCGCGTCGGTCACCAGTAGGCTGAACGATCTGCTGTTTGCTAACACTCGTAGTAGTGCTTGATGGCGTAATTTCATTTTTTGCCGCCAATGACACCGAGAGGTTAGCGACATTATTTGCAACAGGAAGATTTGCCGCTTCGGCGACATTAGCTGCGATTGATGTTGCGACCACCTCATTAACAGAAGTATCTGATGTACCTTGTTGGCGCGAAACGTCACTGACACTCGCTGTCGCTGTAATTGACTCTGGCTTTTTATAGCTCATCGCAACGATGGCAATCGCAGCGACAAACATACTGGCATAAATCGCAACCGTCGAAGGTTTGATCGCCGCCTTTTTTCGTCTGACAACGCGTTTTGCGGCCGTCGCTACATTGAGACTCGCACTACGTTGTTGAGTTTGAATACTAATTCTGGTTCTCCTGTCGCTCGTATTGCTACAAGGACGGCTACCTTACTCTGTCTTTCTTCTCGCAGGAACAGAATACATGATCGACCTATTTCATTAATAATATTATTTCAATAGCTAGTGTGCTGTATTCGTCTCGACATTTGTCGGTAGGCCCATTCACGTACTTTTATCTTAGGCCCACCGTACGCCATTACTGGCGCATGCAGACAAAGCAGCGAATGTGCTAATTCTTAGTATAACAATCATTGTCATACGTGTCAATTCATTTTATAACTATATAATTTGACACTTTTTTTCGCAGTGATTACGAATGTTTGCCTCGTGCTCGGCGAGAGTTCGTGCATAATATGTCCTATCATCATCACCACTCAGAAAATAGATATAGTCACCTTTTGCTGGACTGCCTACTGCTGTTAAGGCGCCGACCCCCGGGCTAGCAATTGGCCCTGGTGGTAACCCCGGATAGCGCCTCGTATTGTACGGCGAATCGTAGTTCACGTCACGAGGCCTTCCCTCTTTATCGGCAATATATTGGTATGTCACATCCGAACCTAACTCCATACCTGTCTTGAGACGTAGTAGAAAAATCTGTGCAATTTGCTCTTTGTCGTCGCCACCTGACTCTCGCTGGATAATTGACGCCAAGGTAATGCCCTCGTACAAGCTGAGACCTTGCGCCTTATACTTTGCAACAAGATCTTCGCGCTGTATCACTTCGTAATAATCATCAAAGAAACGCTGTAGGACCTCCTTGACTGACGTTCCTTTGGTAAATCGATGTGTCTCACCAAAGATGTACCCTTCCAAATCAGCAGTACTAGGTTTACCCGCGAACAGTGGATGGTCATATGACATCGATAGTGCTTCATCAATCTCCGTCTCGCTGAATCCTATCTTCAGTAACACTTTGCGACTATCTGCCAGTGTTGCACCAGGTAAAAATGTCACCTCAAACTCTTCATTAGCAGGACCACTTACTAACAACTGGACTACTTCTTGCGTCGACATATGACGAGCAAACTGATACGTTCCTGCCTGAAGCTTGTTGCGAACACCCGTCAGTCTTGTATAGATGTCAAAGGCTGTATGGCTGCGAATAATGTCTTTCTCTTCAAGGTGGCGCGCAATCTCACTCGGCATCATACCACTGACAATCTCGATCGAACGAGGAGCCTCGTCACTCGCATCTACTGGGCGCAACGCCTGAGTATACATCACGAGGACACTCACTACCGCCACAATAATAAGCCCTGCAATACCCGCGAGGATACGCCATACCGGAAACTTCTTCTTCATACTAGGTGTAATGCCTCCGATATGATCCTCGATGGGCTTTGGCTGGAGTGTCGGCCGATTATCCATAATGCACCTCAATAAAGTCTTGCAGTATGATGGCTGCAGCCTGTGCGTCGATATCCTGTTTTGAGTAGGGGCGACCGTGCGCTTTCAATCGCTCTTCGGCCATAACACTCGTCAACGACTCATCTTGAAATTCAATTGGCACATCAAATGCCTCCAACTGGCGAGTAAAATTCTCAACATATGTGGTTTGTGTTGTAGCAAGCCCGGATTGATTGCGCGGATATCCTACCACCACCGTATCGATTCTTTCGGCGACAATTATCTCTCCAATTGCTTTTGCTGGATCGTCGCTCATATCAACCGTGTCAAACGGTACAGCAATTCGCACACCCGTATCTGCCAGTGCAACACCGGTGTACTTCTTGCCGACGTCAAGACCAAGCAGAGTTTTATTCGCTGGCATTCTCGACATTGAACTCAATCGTTACTTTGTCAACATTCTTCGGCACGGTACGTACCCAAAAATACGAGAACTTCACCTCAACATCGCTGATGCCATCAACCTTGGTCAGTTCATTCTGGATATCCCCAAATCGCTTGCCCAAAACCGCTTCTTTGATATCATCCTCATTGATAACGGGACCAATGTGACCCGTAGTGACTAGTCGAACCGTCGCCGCATCACCAGATCGTACGAAATCATTCAATTTCACCATATCAACACCTGTTTTGTATACTTTTTGTGTCGTCTGATCTTGCATTTGCTTCTTCAAGACGTCTCTCAGATAATTATCAATCTCAGACCTTTCAACACCATTCAAACGATAGGTCACTTTACTGGTCAGTTTTGCCTTCTTATCGGGTGCCTCGGCACCAACCGCAGGAGCAGAGGTAGCATCTTGCCTATCAGCTACAAAGCTGGCATCAATTACCTGCACAGAATCAGCAAACTTTCCTTTTAACTCCCGGCGTACATCATCAGTTGATTCGGCAACGAGTTTTTCTTTTGCCGCCTGCACGTCTGCCGCCAGCACAATCGGAACCACTTTGGTTGTGCCACCGCTGGTTGCGCCAACAAAGCTCGCACTAACACCTGCACCACTTACCGAACCAGTCGCAGCATTATAGCTTGTGCCAGCCTCCGCTGCCGTCACCGAACCCGTAGCAGTGCCCGGGCTTGCACATGGAGTTCCACCGCACCACGAAAGTGATGCACCGGCAACCGTTACCGAAGTATCCAGCACGTACACCTTACCACTTGTAGAAGAGAGTTCCGTACCGGCCGCAATCGTGCGAGAGGAAGGTGTCGAGTTAGAGAATTTTACCGTTCCAGTTGCCTTCTCCCCTACATCTCTCTCACCCGTTGCCTCAAAATCAACACTCGCCTCGCGCTCAATTGTCTGAGTATCTGCCTTGATCGTACCCACCTCAGCATCAGTTGTCGTACCGAGTGCTACGACACCACTGACTGGCACTGTTGTAGTACGCGCCGTAATGATAACGGTTGCAGCAGGTGCGAACACAAATGCCCATATCAGTACACCTATCAGGACAGCACCTGCTCCTAAGATAAGAAGCAGCTTTTTGCGAAAGACATTAAAATCAGGAACTTTTTTGGCTGAGGATTTTTTAATTGGTTTGGGTTTTGCACTCTCTTCGGCCTCACCGATGTCAATTCCCTCAATAAGCTCTTCATCTTCTTTTGAGGCATCCTTTTTATCAACCGCCTTCGCAATATCGCCGACTGGCAGTTGTGATCCATCAATTACATCTTCGCCATTATCAACATCAAGCGCTGGGATTTCAGCAATCTCCGGCTTGCTTTGTAGGTTTTTAGCAACCGGGATTGAGGCAGCCGCAGACAATGCAGATAGTGCCTGATTATTAGTAATCAAAACAATTCGCTTGTCAGCCTGCGTCGCGGCACGCTGCAACAGGCGCAGATTAACTGCACTTTGCAATACCCCAATGCGTTTCGGTGGCACAAGAGCGACAATCTTCTCGTTACTCGACTTTACCTTGCCAATAATGGCAGTAATGTCATCTTCTACGTCAATGTATACTACGTCTTTATTCATGTTTATATTCTCAGGATTTTGTTAATTTTATCCTTGATACTAGTATCACTACTACCTATCATTGTATCATATCCAACTCTCAGCAACCCCATTGCAGTAATAAACGTATGGTCGGTTACCTTGCCAGATTCGTCCACGATACCAACGACATCCTCTGGTTTGATACGATGCACACTAAGTTTGCGCGTGAATGGCAGTTCTTTATGCCAGTCCTCTTCACCCAGTGCGTCAACCAGTCGGCTGAGACTGGCGCCACCACCGCACAGCAACAGGCGATGGGGCAGGTGATCAACGCTGTCAAACTCACTAAGCGCCAGCTCGACACCACTAATCCAGACTTCTAGTGTTTTTTCTACTGATTCATCAAGCTGCTTTTTTACCTGAGGCTTGATACTGTCATTCTCAATATTCAATTTCAGCTTTTCAGCGTCCTTATAACCAAGGTCCATATCAGAGGCAATGGTACGAGTAAAGCTGCGACCACCGATACCAAACATCTTCGTACCCTCGACGCCACCGTCATTCACCACGGCGATATCAGTTGTACCACCACCAACATCAACAAGGATTGCCGTGAAATTACTGCTGGCATCGTCGCCCAATACCGATCGACTCACGGCAAACGGTTCTGCAGCAACCGCCAACAGCTCTAAAGATAATTCGTCTGCCACACGCTCTAACGCGCCAATATGCACCATTGGTGCAAATGCAGTATAAATCTGCACCGCCACATCACGACCCTGAAAGCCAATCGGATTCGAGATTTTATAGCCGTCAATATGAATACTCACAAGTGCCGAGTTAACCAACTTTACCTCAACGTCCTCATTGCCCGTTTCAAGCGCAATTTGTTTTTGCGCTTTTACCTGAGCACGCTCGTGCACTTTTTCGATAATAAACTCCATCTCGGCGTTGTCCAATGGACGATCGGGCTGCGGACGACGATAGCGAATCGTATTGGTCACACCCTTGACCAGCTCGCCAGCAATACCAATCACGACACGTTTTGCCTGCAACCCAGCCTGCTCTTCTGCTTCAGCCAAAGCTTGTTCGCAATTACGTACTACACCGCTGATATCAGCAATTGCACCACTATGCATGTCCGATAAATCTTGATGCGTGCGACCCGCCCCTATAATCTCCAGTGAATCACCCTTTACCTCGGCAATCAGCGCCTTAACAAATTCTGTTCCGATATCAAGGGCAACGATATAATTATCAACTTTAGTCTTGCGTGTGGAACGTAATTTTTCTAAAACCATATGTACATTTTATTATATACCAACTACGCTTATGGTCATAAATATTGTGTTTTATGTATTTTTGTGATATAATATAAATATATGGGCATTGATATTCCACGATCAGATAACAGCGCCTTTGATGACACCGCCATGGAGCGAGTTCAAATTGTTGAGCACCTCCCTTTTAGCCACGCCTTCGAACGCACCATGTATGATAATCGCATCTCGCGTCACGCCGAACACACTATGGCACACCCCATTTACCTTTTTCCTGAGCTTGTCGAAACACCAACTCGATTCCCTCAAGAAGTTGCTCAATATTTCCCTTCTTCACGATGTGTTGTCGACAACCTCCGCACGAGCATCGATGACTCTCTGGATACACCAGGACATGTCGAAATAGACTTTACTGCCGATGGAAAACGACACACCCTCAGCGCCAACAGCGACCATTCATTAACGTATACTGTTGAGACGTACGGAATTGATGACATCGTTCGCACACTTGACTCTGATATTGCCACAAAACTACTCGCCGCCCTCGTGTACGCACGACAGTACGACCCACGCGACCCAAATGCATCAATTGGATTCGTAGAGAGCCAACTTGATCTGCCTCGCGACCCCGAGCATTCTCTTATCGAACAACTCATTATGACACTTGGACATCATGACGGTGTCTCGAAGATCACGACAACATCGCTTTTTCACACCCCAAATGGTGATATGTTGATGGCGCGCCTTGGTGAGGGTGAATACCCTGCTTTCAGTAGTATCCAAAGTAAACTTGGACTCGCCGAGCTTATATCGATTAATGAATCGACCGAGACAGATCTTCATCAAAATGTCGTAAACACGCTTCAACATCAACGTCCCGTGACACTCGAAAAACGCTTTGCCGAACAGCATATTGCCGACGAGCTGATATTTATTGATCCCGAATCAGATTATGCACAGTGGTCAGCTATATGCGACAAATTCTTAACCGCAATTGAAGGTGATCTTCAAAAGTATGCTCATCTTGATGACGAATGGAACTAAGACGACACCGTCAAGATACCTTTAACGCGGCGGATACCTGCGCTTGATGCCTCTTCTTTGGTGATTTTGAATATTTTACCACCGTCAGCTAGCTGCCCCGTATGGTCAGCATGCGGACCGCCGCAAATTTCAAACGAAACACGTCGATCGCCTTCACCCATCTGATACACCTTTACCACGTCACCATAGCGATCACCAAAGGCACCGATGGCTCCCATTTTGAAAGCCTCTTCAGTTGGATATTCCTTAAAGCTAACAGGCAAGTCCCATTCAATCCACTGGTTGACCAGGCGCTCAACTTCGTCCAATTGTTCACGCGGCACCTTGCCGTCATTATTAAAGTCAAATCGCAAACGTTCTTCGGTAATGTTGCTACCGTGCTGTGTCACATGCTCGCCCACAACCTTTTTTAGCGCAGCATACATGAGATGATTAGCGGTATGAAGCTTGCGGTGCTCCATCGTACTACCACCCAATCCACCCTTAAACGTACCCTTGGCTGCAGTTTGACTACGGGCACGCTGTTCGTCTAATTTTGCATCGTATTCTTCGCGCCAGTTCTCAGATAATGCGATACCTTGTTTGAATGCCTCTTCGGTTGATAATTCTACCGGAAAGCCGTAGGTGTCATACAGAGTAAAAAGCTCAGCACCCGTCAGTCCGTCAGCCGCAAACCTCTCCATTTGCTTGAGACCCTTTCGCAGTGTCTGGCGGAAGGTCTTTTCTTCCTTAACCAACGTCGTGATAATCATTTCGCGCTGCTCTTTCACTTCCGGAAAATCATTTACATAGAGATCGGCAATCACCGGCACGACTTCCTCAAGGAAATTCTGCTCGATGCCCAAATCAAAGCTATAGCGAATCGCTCGGCGAAGGAGGCGGCGCATCACATAACCTTGCTCCTTATTGCTTGGTATACAACCATCCACTGCTAGGAATGTTGCCGCACGCAGGTGATCAGAAATCACACGCATACTTTCGGTGTGCGATTCGTATTTTTTACCGCTCAGGTCTTGTAATTTTTCGATAATCGGCCACATCAGACTAATTTTGAAGACGTCTGGATCGTTTAGTTTGGCAGCAGCTATGCGCTCGAGACCCGAGCCATGATCAACATTCTTCTGCTCCAACTCCTCAAATTTCCCATCGGCAACCTTTTTGTACGCCATGAAAACATTATTGCCAATCTCCATAAAGCGGCCACAATCGCAATTAGGGTGGCAATACTCACCATATTCAGAATTATGCGGTGTGCCAAAATCATAGAACATCTCACTGTCCGGACCACATGGATCACCAATTGGCGTTGATTCCGGCGCACCATTGCGACTCCACCAGTTTTTGCTGCCATCATAGAAGAAGATGCGCGCGCCGTCTTCCATGCCCTTAGCGTAGCCATCTTCTTCACTGCCAATGTCTTGCATGCCGCTACTCAAGCCCTCGCCCGCAAATAATCCCGCCCATACGTCAGCCGCCTCAGTGTCCTTGGCGATACCATAGCGCTCATCACCGATATAACACGTCACGTAAAGTTTGCTGAGGTCAAGACCGACAATGTCCTTATGAAACTCAAACATCCAACGGATTTGCTCATCCTTAAAATAATCACCAAAGCTCCAGTTACCCAACATCTCAAAAAATGTCGTATGGCGATTGTCACCCACATCCTCAATATCTTGCGCTCGAAGACACGTTTGGCTGTCAACAAGACGCTTGCCTTCCGAATGCGGTTGGCCCAAGAGATAGGGGATGATTGGCTGCATGCCGCTGCCCGTAAACAGCGTCGTTGGATCGTCCTTTAGCACGAGCGGTGCACGCGCAATCGCAGCATGTTGTTTATCGGTAAAGAATTTGATGTAGGAGTTGCGGATTTCTTGAGCATTCATATATATGTATTATAACAGATATGATGTATCGCTTGCTATGTAATAATACCACCGCCTAGACAGGTCGTATCATCATATATCACAACCGATTGACCGGCAGCAATCGCACGTTGAGCATCAGTAAGTGTGAGAATTGAGCCCTCAAGTTTTGCAGGAACAAGTGGTGCACGGTGTCGAATGCGAACGTGATACTCCCCATCCGTAGGCGCCTCGTTAATCCAATGTAATGATTGCAATTCAATTTGCTGTTTCCATAGATTTTCATCATTTAACTGCGTCGTCACATACACCTCGTTTTTGTCCATGTTTTTACCTGCGACGTAATACGGCAGCCCCCCGCCAATATCGAGACCGTGTCGTTGCCCAATCGTATAAAAGATTGCCCCGTCATGATACCCTAGCGTCTCACCAGACTGCTTATCGATAATTTTTCCCGGTGTTGTTTCGACATACTGACTGAGAAAATCACGAATACCAACCTTCCCGACAAAACAAATACCCATACTCTCTTTTTTGCTTGCCGTATATAACCCTCGCTCTTTCGCAAGTTCACGCACTTCAGACTTTAGATAACCACCTAGCGGGAAAAGTGTTGCTTGTAGTGCGACTTCGGTGACACGATACAAAAAATACGTCTGGTCTTTGTTCTCATCTTTTGCACGTAACAATTTGCCATTTTCTGTTCGCGCATAATGTCCCGTAGCGATCATATCGGCACCATCTGCAAGTGCTGTGTCGAGGAATAATTTAAATTTCACCTCCTGATTGCACATTACATCTGGGTTTGGCGTACGCCCAGCTTTGTATTCATCAATCATATAATCAACCACTTGCTGTTTGTACTCTTTTTCAAAGTCAAACACCTTAAAATCAATCCCTAACTGTACCGCCACGCGCTTGGCATCAGCCAGATCATCCGCCCAGGGACATTTCATGCCAGGTAAATCCTGGGTCCAGTTTTTCATATAGACACCCGTCACTTCGTAACCTTGCTCGACCAATAACGCCGCCGTAACCGATGAATCAACACCACCACTCATTCCGACATAGACACGTGTCATGAGTTCGATCCTCCAAGATAGAAGGCCATAACACCTACAAATTCACTACCCGCCAGCCACCAGCCACGCGGCGTCAGCCACCACCACCAGCCCCAATGACTATCATCGGTTGGTGCTGTGCGAACCGTTACACTGTCTTCGCGTGTCAATGCAGTGAATTCCAACATCGCGCGGCGCATATGGTACCCCGATGTCACCAAAATAATGTCTGAAATGCCACGATTCTTCAGAAGGTCGCGTGTCATCTCGGCATTCTGCTTGGTATTCTCTGATTGCTCTTCGATTAGAATTGCACTCGCAGGAACTCCCTGTGAAATTGCATCGGCCCGCATCGCCATGGCATTGCTTGGTCCGTCCTTATCCTCGGCTGCACCAGAAAAAATCAATGTTGGCGCCCAGCCCTTTTTATATAACTCAACCGCTGCTCTCGTGCGCGCTGCCGTATCACCACCACTTATGGCCACAATTGCCTCGGCCGGCCCACATCCTTCACGGGTCACAGGCTCACCTTGATTATACGGACAGAGTGCAAAGCTATTCGGCTGAAGATACAAACTCAGTCCTACAATAATCACTGCTAGAATAACGATTGTCGATAGTATCCATTTCATCGTGCACCCCTCATCCGCCTATATTCCGACGCAACTACATCGCCAATCATCGCGGCAGCCTGTTGGCACATTTCCTGATTTGAGTCCCTCCCTAGCGAAATGCGTATACTGCCATCAGCTTCTTCGGGTGCAAGGCCAATCGCCGTCAGTACATGTGAACGCGTGCCCTTGTTTGCTGCGCATGCGCTACCAGTCGCCACCAGCACGCCTTTAGATTCCAGCGCGAATAGAACACGCTCAGCATCAACACCAGGGAATGACACATGCAAAAAATTTGGCAATTGAAACTTAGGGTTTCCCGAAATGGCTATTTCAGGGAATCGGTCTACAAGTGTCGCCTTCATTTCATCACGGATCACAGATAGCCGTTCGGCTTCACTGCGGCGTCGCTTTTCGGCACGCACCAGTGCTGTCATAAATCCAATTGTACCTGCAACATTCTCGGTACCGCTACGCAACCCTCGCTCTTGTCCACCACCCACCACCACGGGCTGCAGCTTGACATGACTCGCTGCCCATAGCAAACCAACCTGCTTGGGACCATACACCTTACCCGCATTCAGCGTCATTAAATCGACACCCAAGCGTGACACATGAATATCAATCAACCCAAGTCCTTGGGATGCATCAGTATGCACATATAATGGTCGCGTTTCACCTGTCGCCTGTCGTCTTATGCGCTCAACCTTGGCAGCCTCAACGACATCCCGAATAGGCTGTAACGTGCCAATTTCGTTATTGGCCAGCGCGATACTAATTAATTGGGTCTCGGGGCCTAGGGCATCAACCAGCTGCGTCATATCGATCCGTCCATGGCGTGAAACGCCAACATATGTTACATCGTACTGTGATGCCGCTGCCAGTACCGCATGATGCTCAACTGCTGACGTCACCACATGTCCGTCACCCGCAGCCGTGAATGCGAGATTGATCGACTCCGTCGCACCAGCCGTCATAATAATCTCATTACCACGTGCACCAATCACCTGCGCAATTGCATCCTTCGCCTCTTCATAATCGCGGCGCACCTGCACTGCAGGACTATACGGACTAGAGGGGTTGTAAAAAGTATCCAACAAATACGGCGTCATCGCCTCAAGTGCTCGCGAATCAAGCGGAGTTGCCGCTGCATAATCAAGATATATTTGTGGGGTATTCACTGATACCATTGTATCATTATTACCTATAATAGAGGACGTCCGCTGGCTGGGTCACGGCGATAGACTTCGCGCATAACACGCTCGAAATAGATACCAACGGCAGCACGCAGGTTAACCAATTCCTTACCCTCGACTTTTTCATACCGAGGTCCAGGCAAGACTTTATAGACGGCATCGTCACGAATCTCGTATTTTACAGTGATTTGCTGCGGCTTCCCATTAATATCACGCCACTCTTCATGCCAAATCCACACCCTAGGATCGGTATTAAAAAACTCACGACGATGTCCCTTTGCAATAGGACCAAATAATTCACGTCCAACTTCACTTTCTAGCTGAATTAACTCACGCTCAGACAATCCCTTCAGTGGGTTTGTATCGGTCTGTAATGACGTGAGGTCGGCCAGCCGTAACAGCTGCTTTAAGGCTTGGCTGATTTTAAGGCTGCGGACCATGTCTACGCTGCCTTATCTAGTTCTGATTGGCGAACATCACGAAGACGCTCACCTATATCAATAATTTCTTCTCGTGGTGAAGTTTCAATCTCTACACCCGCCTCCTTAAGGCCGCCATTAAGAATGGCCTCAAGCTCAGCCTTTGTAAAACCATCATATTCGTGATGGCTAGGAATATTGAATTGGTGGGGTTTTGGGCCCGTCATAATCACTCCCGCTTAATGGTTGTTAGTGGGTGGTTTTAGGTGAGATGTGTGTTTAAGACCTTGCGAATAAATCGCGTGCATTCGCTGTCGTCGTGTCCGCAACCTCGGTTAGCGATACATTTCGCTCGTAGGCATGGAATTCAGCGACTTGCTTCACAAATGCTGGCTCATTCACTTTACCACGAAAGGGCTTTGGTGTCAAGAAGGGCGCATCTGTTTCGAGTAGCATTTTTTGCAGCGGAATATGGCGGAACATCTCTTGTTGCGCAGCATCTTTCGTAAAGGTGCTAATACCGTTAATTCCAATATACAGACCCCTCCTCAGGGCAGATTCAAGCGTAGCAGCAGTGTCCGTAAAGCTATGCAGAACTCCCCTCACCCCTGTAAAATTATCGAAGATAGACCAAAAATCCTCGTATGCTTCACGCACATGAAAGCTGACCGGTAAGCCGTAGTCCATCGCCCACTGTAACTGTTGTTCTAGTGCCTTAACCTGGGTATCACGAGGAGAATTATCATAAAAATAATCGAGGCCGATTTCACCAATTCCGACGACTTTTTGAGGCTTTTCTGCCAGTAACTTCCCAATATCTTGCCATCCGTCCTTTGAGTCATGAGGATGAACGCCCACAATCGCCCACGCATTATCACGATCAGCCACAAATCGCACTGCCTCACGCGAATCAGCCTCGCTAGTGCCCACACACAACATCGCAACATCAGCATCAATCGCCCTTTGGTATGCGTCCTCTCGTCCATCTGGAAAGAACTGTGTGTCATGAATGTGACAGTGAGTATCAATAAAATTCATAATGTTAGGCTGTTTGTTGTTTTGATGCGCGTGGGTCTGGTGTATGCAAGTAAATCTTCGGAAACAACACACCTGCCTGCGACACCACCACACCTGTCTCAAAGGTAGCATGAATTTTAGCCGCCGTATCAGGTAAGAATGGTACCAGTAAGTCACCGACTTGCAACAGTACACCAACGCAGTGCCCTAGAATATCGCTCAGATGGCCCTCTGCTTCAGGGTCAGTATCGAGACGTTTCGCCACTTCCCATGGCTTGACGTTTTCAATGTACTGGTTTAAGGCGCGAACACTAATCCAAACTTCATCAACCGCCTTGTTAAACTCGAGATTATTCATCGCGTCATGATATTTCTTAGTATCATGCTCAGTTTGGCGCGCATCGCCAATCACCCCAGCCTGATAGCGCATGATCATACTAGCAACACGCTGTACGACATTACCAAGATCATTACCGAGCTCATTATTGTAGGCATTCTCAAATTTCTCCCATGTAAAGTCACCATCATCCAATGTTGGGATATGACGAGAGAAATAATATCGGAATGCGTCGAGACCATACTGGTCAATAATCTCGTTTGGATCAACCACATTACCAACCGTCTTACTCATCTTTTGACCACCGCTGTCGATAAAACCATGAACTAACAGCTTCTTTGGTAGCGGCAGTCCAAGGCCTAACAGCATTGCTGGCCAAATACCTGCGTGAAAACGCAGAATATCCTTACCGATCACCTGCACTTCGGCTGGCCAAAAGGCCTGCCATTCGGGACGATCAGGATATCCAAGAACGGTGATATAATTCGCCAAAGCATCAATCCATACATACATAACTTGTGTTGGGTCGCCTGGTACTGGCACGCCCCAACTAAGATGTTTGGCTGGACGCGAGATACTGACATCTTGCAGACCATCTTTGATGAGTTCCAAAAATTCCTTCTTACGAAACTCTGGCACAATACGCATTTTGCCCTTTTCAATTGCCTCACGAATCTGATCAGTAAAAGCACTGGTCCTTAGGTAGTAGTTCTCTTCGCTCAGACGTTGATAGGGTTGGTTGTGATCAGGGCAGATGCCATTGTTCTCAGTTGCTTCTTTATCAGTCACAAACGCTTCACACCCTACGCAGTACCACCCTTCATAACTGCCTTTGTAGATATACGGCTGCAGCTGTTGCCAGATATATTGCGTGGCACCAATATGATGTGCGTCGGTTGTTCGAATAAAGTCAGTATAGCTTGCGCCAACCTTCTTCATCAGCTTTTCAAAATTAGGGTACATTGAATCCGTATAGGCTTGTGGCGTCAGTCCAGCTGCCTCAGCCTTGGCAGCAATTTTGTTACCATGCTCGTCAGTACCAACCTGAAACCGCACCTCACGACCATTTTGCTTTTGGTACCTCGTCCAAATGTCAGCAATCAAATAATCAAGTGCATTGCCAATGTGCGGCGTGCCATTAACATAGGGGATCGCGGTAGTGATGTATAAATTTTTTCCCATTGAGTCTTATTATATCAGATTAGATAATCATTGCTGCGACTGCATAACGTCCGTCCGTCACCTGCTGCCCCTTGAGGAACTGACTGTGCGAAAAATAGTTTCGATTAGTTGAGGTATCGACGAGACTGATCTCAATATTTTCTGCTATCACACCTGAGTCTTTCAGCTGTTCAGCCAGGACATCAGTGAAGCTGCGACCATCAAATGCACGTAGTGGATAATCCTTACCATTTGGCGACGGCCCTAGCCATACGAGCAGGTCTTTTGGGTTAGTGCCATGCGTTTGCGTCATATACTCAACTGATTTACGACCACCAAACTGTTCGGTACTGTGACGCCCGAGATGAGATATCATTACCGCCTGATGCACCGAATCATACAATACGGTTGCCACGCAGTCCGCAATAGGCAGCAGAATCGGTTGTCCCGACTGCTGTGTCAACACGCCATCGACACCGGGCATTAGCCCTGAAGTTGCCACTTCATAGTGACAAAAATCGTCCGTCTGATAATCAGCATAAAACACCGCGGCACGCGCAGGAGACATACCAACGCTATGCAAAAATACCTCTCGGTTACGGATGGCGTCGGGCGTCATCAGGTCAACACCGTCCTTCATCGAGCCATCACTGACCGAAGAAACTACCACTTGAAGATTACTGGGAAATATCGTGGGTTGGTCGGCGATAATCATCCATATGCCCCATTAATTGACACCAGTCATCAATCGAAAGATCTTCAGCGCGTGCGTCAGACGAAATATTGGCCGATGCCAGCAGTTCTTCGACTGTTTGCTTTTCTAATGCCAATCCACCCGACAAACTGCTGCGTAGTTTTTTGCGCTTAGCACTAAAGCCAGCTTTGACCAGACGGAAAAACTGCTTCTCATCCTCTGGAGCGATCAATGGGAGGCTGTGCGTCTTCAGAACGACAACCTGGCTATCCACTTTTGGCGGCGGTGTAAAATATTCTTTTGGCACCTCAACACCCAAGCGAGCCTCAGCATAGACTTGAGCAGCAATCGCCAGAATGCTCATATCACCTGGACCCGCCACGATGCGTTCAGCAACTTCCTTTTGCACTAACAATACCGCAACCGAGGGACGATTCGTCGAGGTCATCAGTGCACGAACGATCTTACTGGTAATGTAATAGGGAACGTTCGCCACTACTTTGTAACTGCTCGGTAATTTTGTTAAGTCAAACGACAAGATATCCTCATTAACCACCTCTAGCGAAGTCCCTGGAAATTGCCCAGGCAGCTTGCGTGCTAGATCGCTGTCAAATTCCACCGCAATCACCTTGTCCGCATGGCGTAGCAGCTCGCTGGTTAATGTACCAAGACCAGGGCCAATCTCCAGTACAGTGTCTTCGCTCGTCAACTCAGCATCATCAGCAATCGCCGCCAAGATATCCCGATCACGTAGCCAGTGCTGTCCCAGTTCTTTCTTCGGCATTTTAATACCAGTGGTTTCTTTCCCAGAAAATACGTGCGTTCTCCCAGCTACCGTAACGTCCATACACGTAACTGTTCATCCAGCGCAGTTGGGCTTCAGGAGATGCTCCACTCGTACCGTCTGCGTTTACCGGACCCATCTTACTACACGGTAGCGCCTGCGGAATACCACACGCACCGCTGCTACGATTCACCGCACGTGGGTTGCAACCGCTTTCTCTCCCTATGAGGAAATGTGCATCAGGATGGGTGATGCCGGCTGCCGCCATCCATTCACCACACGTGCCCGTAATTGGCGGCACTTTTGTACCAATAATTTCAATTTGCTTGACTGGCTGCTTTTTAACAACACTAGCAATTTCGGTACGCGAAGACTCTTGGCCATCCTTAATAATTATCTCGTAGGTTGCCGTACGTAGGCCTTTGATTCCTGGAGTTCGTACCTCGCGATGACCAGATGGAAGATTTGCATCTCGAATCTCTTCGACATCAAACGCAACCTCCTCCTCGACTGTTTGCGTTTGCTTGCCTTCGCGCCAGACACGCAACTCGAGACCGGGGGTAACCGGAGTTGACAGTGGCAGTGACGCGCGATCATTGACACCAAGCGTAATTTGCTTTTCTTTTAGCATCTCGCCAACCGTATGAGCCTGCGTGCGCGCTTCAATCAATTCACCATACAGCGTGAACGAAAATACCGTCGCCCGTGTAATAACAAATTGCTCGGATGCACCGTCAGTCAATAAGTCACTAGACTGGCGAGTGGCTGCAATATCTTCAGGATATAACGTAATCTTGGCATCCTTAGCAATCTGCTCAGGTGATTGCGACGCGGTCATGATTTTCTTTCGCGAAGCTCCGTCAATCACTACCAAAGGTCGTGCTCGATAGACATTAACCGAATATTCAGTTGCAACCAATCGTTCGTCCAGCGCTGGCTCAACCCGGTCCCTATCATCGATATCAATCCCCGCTTCCATCAAAGCGCCGCCCACCGTTGCAGCGGTCGTAATAAACGACTGTTCAACTCCACGATCATACAGAGTAATCAAACGTTCGCCCTCAGCACGCTGGATAGTATCGGCATGAACTTGGGACGTCACAATACTACCCACCAAAGATGCGACCACTACCGCAACCAGCAGTATTGTTCGCTTTGATGACCATGTTGTCACTCCACTGACAAATGCCATAACCCTATTCTTTTTCACTCGTTCCATTGTATCAAACTTTTTCCAGTCGTGCATACTCAGCATTGAGGCGTTTCGTCTTGCCGTCATCAAATTCAATTGTCAGTGCCAAGCCGTCAACATCGATCACCGTTCCTTGCCCAAAGGCCTGCGATTTCACCCTATCGCCATTAGAAAATGGTTCGTCCGGAAAGAAGTCATCAAATTCATCGGCCGCAAAGTGATTCGTTGCACCACGGTCTGACCCACCACCCGACATCTGCAATACCTGATCGCCCATATCAGCAATAAACCGTGATATTGGCTGATATGATCGCTGGCCAAATGTCAGCCGACTGTACGCGTAAGTAAGATGCAATTCTTCACGTGCGCGAGTCATACCAACATAGCAAAGACGGCGCTCTTCTTCCAGCTCAGCTGGACCGGCTTCGTATACTCGGGCATGTGGCAAAATACCTTCTTCCATACCTACCATATAGACAACCGGAAACTCCAGACCTTTGGCGGCATGTAATGTCATTAATGTCACCTCATTATCATCAGCCGATGAGTCTGCCGATGACAATAATGCTGCCTCCTCTAAAAAATCATCAATCGACGCAAAAGCACTAGCATCAGATATCAGCGCACCCAGATTTTCCTGGCGATCTTCAGCCTGGGGCGTATCGTCCAAAATAAACGTGTCATATCCAGTACGCTTGATAAGCTTTTCAATAACCTCAGCCGGGGCGTCATTCACTATTGACGCCTGAATACCGCGAAGAACCTCTCCTAGACTAGCCAGTGCCGTTTTGGCGCGCGGCGTTAATACCGAGGTTTGCTCGACATTAGCAAGAGCAGCAATGATATCAAATTCAGTACTGCCCTGCCATATCAGAAACTTCTCAAGGCTCGTCGCACCAATGCCGCGCGTTGGCACGTTAACGATACGGCTAAAGCTCATACGGTCGCGCGGTTGGACCGCTAATTTCAAATACGCCAATATATCCTTAATCTCTTTACGGTCATAGAACCGTACGCCACCAACAATTCGATACTTAACACCAAATCGCATAAAGGCACGCTCGAGTGGTGCGCTCTGCGCATTAGTGCGGTACAAGACGGCAACATCGTCATACTTGCGTGCGCCGATCGCTATCTGCGAGGCAATTGCCTCAGCTACAAATGCCGCCTCAGCCATCTCGTCATCAGCTGCGTGCACACGCACAGGCGTACCTTCACCTTCGGCTGTCCATAATTTCTTGTCACTGCGCTGGGTATTTTTCAGAATTACGCTGTGTGCAGCATCGAGAATACTAGCAGTGCTACGATAGTTTTGCTCTAGCTTAATGACAGTAGCGCCGGGAAAGTCGCGTTCAAAGTTAAGAATATTCGTAAAATCCGCCCCACGCCAACTATAAATTGATTGCCAGTCGTCACCAACCACTGCAATATTCTGCCGATCATTAACGAGGTACTTAATCAGTGCATACTGTGCAGCGTTGGTGTCCTGATACTCATCAATCAAGATATGCGAGAACTTTCCGCGCCATTTATTGCGCACGTCGGGATATTCGCGAAACAGCCGCACTGTCTCGATCAACAAATCATCAAAATCCAATGCGCCTGCCGTCCGGCGCATCTCTTCGTATTTTTTGTATATCTTTGCGATTGTTTTTTGATAGGGGAATTGCGCCGTTGATTCGAATTCATCCGGATCAACCAGTTCGTTCTTGGCATTGGATATCGCCGAGCTGACAGCGCGTGGTTTGATTTCCTTATCGCCAACCGACAATTGTTTCATGGCTTGCTTGATCAATCCTTGGCGGTCATCTTCATCATAAATAATAAAATTACGAGGTACACCAACCGCCTCACCATCTATCCTAAGAAGGCGAACGCAAATGCCATGAAATGTCCCCATCCATGGCATAAAACTTCGCGAATTTTCCTGCCCCAGAATACCACTGAGACGCTCACGCATCTCGCGCGCTGCCTTGTTGGTAAATGTCACGGCCAGGATCTGCTCGGGCCAGGCACCCTCATGCGCAATTAAATATGCGATGCGATGCGTCAACGCCTTAGTCTTACCGCTCCCCGCACCAGCTAGAATCAACAATGGGCCAGTGGTAGTTGTGACAGATTTTTTTTGAGCATCATTAAGCCCCTCAAGAATATCCATTATCATCTAGTATACTACGAAACCCTATTGGAGGCCGAATGGATCAAGAAAATACATCGCCGCACCCACACCAATGCCTGCCACGATAAACAAGATAATCAATACTACGCCTAACCAGCCCGACTTCTGCTTTGGTGCATGCTTAAGCGGTTGATGATATTGTGTCGTATCAAATACAGGGGTCGGCTCGCTATCGGTCGATTGTACCTTTTCAGTATACTGTGGCTGAATTGACCCCCCCGCAAGCGACGAAGCAGTAGTTGACTCAACCGGGGAGGCTTCAACCGCAACAATATCACCCTTCAGTTCTTCAGGCACAACATCAGCGTCAAGCAACGTTTGTGCGTCACGCTCAACCAGCACGTCACCACGTACGCCCTCATCGACCTCCTCCTCGATTGCAGCTTCGATATTAGGACTGGTGTCATTCTCAACCAGTACGTCGCTGACCTCTTCTGCAGGCTCCTCTGGTGCCTCTTCGACAGATAAAAGCGACACATCGGTATCTTCAGTATTCACCGAAAAGGCACCAAGTGGTCGTTTTTCAATCGTTGACCCATTAAGGAATGGCGTATCGACCGATACCGCCTCTTCATCCTTGGCAATCAAGCCATCAATACCATTAAGCTCATTTGCCATTTTATCAAGGGCTAGGTCGTGATCACTCTGTTCATCTTCAGCCTCTTGCTCTGAAGACTCTACCAAAGCAGGTTCTCCCGTATCTTCCATGGAAAAATTATGAAAATCAAGCGGATCTGGAAATGTATGTTGATCCGCATCTGAGGCATCATTCGCATCACGTGGCACATTGTCCTCAACGTCTGGTGGTGCAATGGGTGTTGATCCCTCTGCTGTATTACTATCAGCCTTATTTTCATCATCATGACTCGTCAGAGGCGCCACGGTCGTCGCCTTGTGCGAGACAGTCACTGGTTTTGGACGGCTTTTCATGTCAGATGAGGAGTGCATGACATCCATAAAACGACCTGTTGGTCGACGCTCCACCAATGGTTTCTTCTCGGTTGGCTCATCGGATGACATCTCTTTGCCTGGCGTCGTGACTATATCCGAGGTATCAACTGATTCGGCTACTTCGCTCGATACTTCAGTACCTTTAGTCTCCTCGTCAGAGCCCGTCTCATTCGCACCCAGCAAAGAGCTTACTGCTCGGTCGAGTTCATCAAAATCTAAATCTTTCATCGTCATCCACCCCTCGCCTACTTGGCGACATCCTTTCCTCGATGCGCCTTCTTAACAATCTCTGAAAACGCAAAGGCATCAATACTTGCGCCACCCACCAATAGTCCATCAATATCAATTAATGCAAGATAATCAGCCGCGCTATCAGCCGTCACACTACCACCATAAAGAACTTGCACTTCTTCGGCGGCTTTCTTGCCATACAAATGCGCTAACTGTGATCGGATTGTTTTTGCTGCACGCGTTACATCGACCGGCTTTGCATTCACACCGGTACCAATTGCCCATACTGGTTCATAGGCAATGACCACTTGATCAAGTTCTTCACTGGTAATATTTGCAAGTCCACCAATCAGTTGGTCATGCAGTACCATGTCAGTTTCACCGTTTGTTCGTTCTTGAATCGTTTCACCAATGCATAAGATTGGGCGAATATGATTACGTACCGCTGCCTGAACCTTGGCGCGTGTATCTTTGTCGGTCTCGTGAAATACATGACGACGTTCAGAATGACCCACCAAACCATACTGCACAATACCACGTAGTTGTGAGGCAGAAACTTCACCTGTATACGCACCCTGGTCACGCCAATAAAAATTCTGTGCCGCCAACTTGAACTGGCGATAATTCACCTGCACACTTAGTGTCTGCAAGGCCAGCATCGTTGGTGCGATTACCACCTCAACATCGCGTCGATTACGGACTTTCTTTGAGAGATTGTGTAGATACAAACTCGCATCATGAACAGTCATATTCATCTTCCAGTTGCCAATGATAAGTCGCTTGTCTCGTGCCATGTAGTTTTCGTTATAATCCTTATGCTTAGTGTACCCTATTTACCGTGAGGCGTCTAGCAAAGCTTCAACTCCTGGCAGCCTTTTTCCTGCCATCAGCTCAAGTCCTGCGCCGCCTCCTGTTGAGACATGGGTAAAGCTTTTTCCACCATGCCCGTCCCATTTCAATACAAAATCTGCCGTGTCCCCACCACCCACAATTGACACTACGTTAGGGTGCGTCGCCAACGCCAGCGCAATGCGTGCCGATCCATGAGCAAAGTTATCGAGCTCACTATACCCCACTGGACCATTCCAAATTACCGTTCCAGCATTCTCTACAATCTTGACATATCGTTCGATAGTCGCATCACCAATATCAAGAGCAATGTCATCGTCGGCAATGGCATCTACAGTGACAACCCGTCGTGGCTCATCTTTATTAATGCTGCGTGCAACCGCAACATCGCCTGGTACTAACAGAAAATCATCAACCGATTGGTCGCCAACCTTGCGACGCGCTGCCGCGTAAATTGCATCTAAAACCCCATGCTGATGTGGTTCATACTTACTGGCGCCAACCGATTTGCCGTGGTACTCCAAAAATGTATTTGCCATTGCACCGCCAATCAACAGCGTATCCGCCTTTTCGACAAATCGCTCGATAATTGTTATCTTGTCGCTGACTTTGGCGCCCCCGAGTATAGCAACAAGTGGTCGAGCCGGCCCCTCGACCGATTGCGTCAACATTGTATATTCTCTTTCCAATAATAACCCTGCGACTGCTGGCAAAAAATGAGTAATTGCTTCTGTCGAAGCATGAGCACGATGTACTACGCCAAATCCATCTTGTACTAAGTAGTGCGCACCACTCGCCTTCGCAATCGCCTTCGCAAAGTCCTCATCATTTGCCTCCTCTTCAGGGTGAAACCTTAGGTTCTCAAACAACACCACAACGTTAGGCGTGGCCTTCTTTGCAATCTGATACGCACCATCGCCAATACAATCATCTGCCAAGCGCACCTCTCGACTCAGCAGTTCTGCTAGCCGATCAGCCACTGGCTTAAGGCTGTATTTCTCCTGACGAGCACCGTCTGGACGTCCAAGATGGCTCATAATCACCACCTTACATCCGTGATCAAGCAGATATTTCAAAGTAGGGATACTCGCACGAATCCTTAGATCATCACGAATTTTTCCCTTGTCCGTCAAGGGCACATTGTAATCTGCACGAACAAGGACAGTCTTGCCGTCAAGCGGTACATCCCGGAGTGTCTTCTTGAAAAATGTCATCCCACCCTTTTCATATTACGTTACGTTTAGCATAACAGGTATTTCACCGCTACTCAATAACGCGGACACGTATTGTATCAGTTGCGCCTTCAAGGCCTGGCTGTCGACCGCTTACGATAATCACAGTTGCTGGCTTGCTACCGAAGAATCCTTCTGCTGCGAGTTCCTTAGCGAGCTCAAGACCCGCCTTATCACCGTCAGGACGAACATAGCTACGATTTGCATAATTCAGCGACAATTGCTGAGCAGCACGAGGGTTGCTGGTGACACTAATAATTGGAAGGTTTGGACGATAGCCCGCAATGTTTGTTGCCGTTGCACCGGACTTTGTTTCCGCGATAATTGCGTCGACACCCAGCTGCTCCGCAAGATGTACCGCCGCACCACTGATTGCATCGCGCTGCGCATTAGCAGGAACAGTGTGATCTTTTACCTCAACAACTGGCGCATTGTCTTGCGTATACAAAATCGTTTTTTTCATTGCCGCCACTGCTTCCAATGGGTACGATCCATTGGCTGTCTCGTCTGACAACATCACCGCGTCGGCACCTTGAATCACCGCATTCGCTACGTCACCAACCTCGGCGCGCGTAGGCTCTGGTGCATCAACCATGCTTGCCATCATTTGCGTCGCGACAATCACCAACTTGTTGTACTCACGACACAATGAGATCAAGCGTCGCTGCACAATAGGTACAATCTCGGCACCCGCCTCGACTGCAAGGTCACCACGCGCCACCATGATACCGTCAGCTGCGTCAACAATTGCTTCCATAACGTCATCTTTTACGGCAGCTTTTGTCTCGATTTTGGCGATAATCTGCGCCGTTGACCCGCCAGCCGTCAGAATCTGGCGCAAATTATGAATATCGTCAGGACTCTGCACAAAGCTCAACGCTACAAAGTCAATATCCTTATCAAGGCCATATTCAATATCCTTGAGATCTTTTGGAGTCAAAATATCGCCACCAAAATCGGTATCTGGCAGATTAATGCCCTTTTTACTCATCAAAATACCATCATTTTCAACCTGCAAGGCAATTGCTGTCTCAGATGGGATATCTGTCACGGTTGTACGTACCTTACCGTCAAAGATATAAATTGGCTCGCCCACCTTTACCTTAGTAGCAAGATTATACTGTACTGGCAATCGACTACTGCCATCATGTTCCTCTACGGCAAAATCAAGGATGATCTCGTCACCCTTTTTCACCTCAAATCGGTTATCGGCGAGGGCGCCGAGACGGATTTTTGGTCCCTGAAGATCTTGCAAGATCGCAACCGGCTTGCCCACCTTTTTGCTAGCCTCGCGAATCCACGGCAACTGTTCGTCACGCTCTTCATATGTACCATGGCTGAAATTCAGTCGCAGCCCGTTCACCCCCTTAAGCAGAAGTTCCTCAATCATCTCGGGAGTGTTGGTCGCAGGTCCCAAGGTCGCTAATATTTTTGTTCGTTTGAAAATTATACTCATATTCGTTATTGTACCACTGACCATCTTAAGCTCGCCATTTTACACTTGTTAGTACTGTAAAGACGTCACTTTACTATGCCGTATTGCTTCGTCTACATCCAGAAAAAACACCATCAAATGATGGTGTTCTTTCTCTGGTGACCTCACGGAGAATCGAACTCCGATTGCCAGGATGAAAACCTGGTGTCCTAACCGTTAGACGATGAGGCCATGAGACACATTCTAGCAAAAAAACAACCTCTTGAAAAGAGGTGAAAGGTTTTGTCTGTCCCGATAAGGGGAACCGGTGGTAGTGTGAGGAGCACCAGGGTGCTCTGCCTCATCTACGCTTCCGGCTCCCCTTATCGGGGTTCGATCAGTCGGCCACCAGCTGGTGGCGGCGGTTGTACTTCTTGCGCTGGTTCACGCCGCGACGTCCGTTGTCGCGGTGCTTCGTCTTCGATGCGGGGTGCTTCTTCTTCGCCTCGTTGCGGAGATGGTCGGAGATGCCCTTCTGCTTCTGAGCGAAGACGACATCCATTTCGGCGTGGTCGCCTTCGATCGTGACGAAGCCATCCTCGACCAAGAGGTCGAAGGCCTGGCCGAACAGCGCGCCGTGCACGTCCTCGCGCTCGAGGCCCTGAACGGGGTGAGCGCGCCGGATCACCAGGTCGCGAACCGCCCCGTGCACGTTGGCACCACGGTACCGCGGCCGGATGGTCCGGTCACGGTCGTCGTTGAAGATGCCAGCGATGCGACGGAACGCCGCGCGGATCTGCTTGCCGGTGAAGGAGTGCTCCTTCACCTTCGACGAGGCGGATCGGCGGGGCGACTTGGTGTACTGAGTATTCGGCATAGGTATGCCCTTTCTTCTGATCGGTGGAAGGTGCGAATGCAACCCCTGTCGGGGAGGTAGTATCTGACTACACATTACGCCCATGAACCAAGGATAGGTCCACGGATTGTGCCTCGGAAATTCTCCAGATAACACAATATTGACACTATACACCTGATATTGCATTTTGTCAAATATATGATGCAGTAGTGCATTCATAATCACACCTCACGCTATATCTGGTGGTCGTCATATAAATAGCTTGTGCTTTTTCGTATATAATTATATACAATATTGACATTTTAAGCATTTTGTGATAAATTGTAAGTAATCGCCCGTGGGTGGTGTGAGGACTATCGCACAGGCGAGGATCATTGATAAGTCAGATTATTACAGTACATGTAATTCTGGCTGCAAGGTGGCACGAATAGCACGAGTACGACACGGTCGTACCTTTTGTCGTGTTATGCGTGCTGCTTTGCAGCGCCACTTAAGATTGGTGTTCGAGCCACTGGCTCACACCGTAAAAGTGAAGAAGTGCATGTTTGTTTAGTTATTTTGGTTACACATTCACCCTAGTTGTCATTCTCCTCGGAAGAGGCAGCATCCTGCCGATGTTTTTGAACGTCAGCAGCATGTTGCCCCTTCCATGAGGGCAACAACTCATTCGCCACCAACAGCGCGAATGGGCAAAGCCCTCAGACAAGGAGAATCATCACCATGGGAAAGAACACCACCAAGAAGCAGCCCACCCCGACCACGCCGCAGGCCGTGCTGGAGGAGGCTGTCGAGGTCTCTGCAGAGATCAAGGCAGCCGCCGACTTCACCGACCTCGGCGCGGCGGTCGACTACGCCATGACCATCACGGACACGGCCACGCGGGAGGCGTACTTCGCCAACCTCAAGCCGCTCCGCGATATCACGGCGTTCGACTTCTTCAGTCGCGTCAAGAAGCCGCTGACCGAGCTGCAGGCCGCTACGGCGACCGGCAACAAGGCGGCAGCCAACAAGGCGGCAGCCAAGGTCACGGATGGCCTCGAGGCCTTCGCCGAGATCAGCCCCGAGTTCCGGACGTACGTCAAGGGACTCGACGACCGGATCACGGCACTCGAGAGCAAAGACACGGCCCAGGACAAGCGCCTGGACAGGCTCGAGGCACGTCAGGACAAGATCGAGGCACGTCAGGACAAGATCGAGGTATGCCTCGCCGCGATCACCCGTGGCGAGCAGGTCAAGCCCTTCGTTCCCCACAAGGAGCAGAAGGCGACGCCCACCCCGACCAAGCCGATCCCCGTTCCGCCCAAGCCCGAGGCTCCCGTCACCGATGCGGAGTCCCTGGCACGGGCCGCGGGGGCCAGCTACGAGGCGCCCGACCAGAAGGTCGGGCCCTTGCGGGGGATCCTCAACGTGTTCAAGTTGGGGTCCGGCAAGGACTCCGACCTGCCCGCGCAGGGCAAGTACTGGAGCGAGGCCTCCCCCAAGGAGAAGTCGTCCACCGACACCAACAACGCCGCTAGCGGCACTCACGGAAAGGAGTGACACAGATGGATATCATCCACTATGTCATGATCGCGCTCAGCGCACTGTGGGGCGTCGCTACGGTGACGTCCTTCGTGCTGTGGAGCAAGCTGGGGCGCGTTCGCCCCAATGGCAAGCGCTTCAGCCGGTCTCCGGGCGTCTTCGCCTGGTTCAGCCTGATCGGTTTCGCCGTCAGTCTCAGCCTCCTGTTCATTCAGGATCACTGGCTGGGACTGTGGTGGTCGCTCGGTATCCTCGCCATCGGCGGCCTGCTGGTCTACGTGATCAGCCGGTCCAAGTGGCTGGATCTGATCGTCACTCTGGCGGTCGCTGGTCTGCTGCTGGTGCCTCTGGCGCCGGCCGCAGCACAGGCATTCGCCGGCTGGAATCCCACCCCGACCCCCACCGCTTCGGCGGAGGAATCGGATAAGGATCCGGTCACGCAGGTCACCACCGACGAGACCGACATCCCGGCCGTCTACCCACAGCGGTACCTCGACATCCTTCGGGACAACGGGTACACGACTGAGGTCATCGACGGCCAGGAGATTCCGGTCTTCCAGGCCAAGTCGACCAAGCGGTACGACGATCAGCGAAAGGATTGGGTAGACGCCGTCTGCCTCCCGGTCGCCAATCGTGAAGCTGTTCTAGCCATGATCCTGGGGTCTCCCGACTGTGCGGCGCAAGTCGCCTCGGGTCTCTACCGTCTGCCCATCATCGGGCTCGACGGTACGACCCAGCAGGTGGGTGACCACAGCCCGTGGCTGGCTCAGTTCAAGGACCCCGAGGGTCTGAACGACTGGGCTCAGGCGGCTATGGCATCGGAGGGTGCAGATCGCATCGAGTACGCGCGCAAGCTCGTGCTCATCGCGATTCTGGTGGAGCAGTTCGCTGACGGGGGAGTTGAGGACGGTCGCGAGACCGATTACAACTTCCACGTCGTGGACCGCCTGGCGGTCGACGAGCAGAACCCGTGGGACAGTGTCCCCGAGTTCGCCCTGTCGCCCAAGCAGTACAAGGGCGACTTTGTCGTCTTCCGCGTGACCTACAAGGGTTACGAGGGCTGCTGGTCGGAATTCGGCATCAACATCGGCGACGGTCGTTTCGCGGGGTTCACCTGCGAAACGCCCACGCCGGAGCCAACCCCCGAACCGACGCCCACGACATCGACGCCTCCTCCCACTTCGGACCCCGAGCCCAAGTGTGAGGTGCCCGGCAAGGGTCACCTGCCGCCCGGACATCCGGACTGCAAGACGACCCCCAACCCGGACCCGAAGTGCGAGGTCCCCGGAAAGGGCCATCTCCCACCTGGGCACCCGGACTGCAAGCCAGATCCGGAGCCCAAGTGTGAGGTGCCCGGCAAGGGTCACCTGCCGCCGAATCACCCCGACTGCAAGCCGGAGGAGCCAAAGCTCGTCGAGGTCTGTGACCCCAACGACAACGGCAAGGTGATCACGGTCCCCGAGGGCGAGGCTGGCAACTACCCGAAGCCCGGCGACCCGGCATGCTCCCCGAAGGATGGGGACGATGACCGGATCAGGGACGAGGATGTGAATCCCGCTGAAGACCCGGACCCGGACCAGGGCGAAACCGAAGAGCCCGTCGAGGACGACCCTGCACCTGCGCCTTCCGACCCCGGTGGGTCAGAAGGCGACGAGGTGACGAATCTCCCTGCCGATGATGTCGATCCCGGCACTGGCGAGGAGCCTCGCGACGAAGACACCATCCCCGATGTTCCGGACGATGTTCCGGGCAACGAGGACGAGTCTCCGATCGAGGGTGACGTCGATCCGGACGCAGCGGCTGCTGCCGCAGCGGCGCTCGCGTTCGCTCCCCTGGTCTTCTGGGGAATCGGCACGCGGCGCAAGCTGCGTGAGAACGCGTAACCTCGCCTGAAGGTCATGGCCTCCGGGCGGTACCGCTACGACAGCCAGTCGTATGTACCGCCCGGGGTCATACCCCGGCACCAACTAAACAAACTGCGCTTACAATCAGGGAGCCGTCACTCCTGCTTGTAGCCCTTACGGGCTCGCAGTCGAGGATAGCTCCCTGCTATCCCATGTCTTGTAATAATCTGATTTACTTCTGGTCCAGTTTTCTTTAACAATTAGGATTATGTCGTCCTTCATGGACGAACCACTTGTTCATTTCCCTAGTGTTACAACTAAAATTACCCTATAAATTCTGTATGTGGAGTACAGAGAGGAGATACTATGAAAAAACTATTTGCCGCGTTGGTAAACGCGCCAAAGCGGACTGCAGCCATTTTAATGCTGGCTGTTGCCGTTGTTGTCCCTGCCTTTTTATGGGCATGGGGACCAAGCGACCGACCAACGTACACCTATGAAAACCCTGCGCCACACGTGACGTTCAACTCAATGACTGGAACGCCAAACTATGGCAATGAGTTAAACTTTGTTCGCATCAAAGAAGCGAGCGCCCCAAACAATACCTATTCAGATAATGTTGATCTGCAACCAGGTAAAGAATATACCGTTATGGTATATTTCCATAACAATGCAGCTTCGCACCTTAACGGTGCAGAGTATGACTATAAGGGCATTGCCCTTAACACTAAGATGCGTGTACAGATGCCTGCCACCGTACGTGCTGGCGAGCAAGCCCGCATCACGGGATTTGTTAGTGCCGACAATGCACAGCCCGGACAAGTCTGGGATGAGGCATACGGCAAAGCAAGCAACAACATCGCCTTGCGTTACGTAGCAGACTCTGCGACGATCTACAGCAATGGTGCTGTCGATGGGCAAAAGCTGCCTGACACCTTGTACACTACAGGTGCATACCTTGGATATGACAAGCTCGACGGCAAGCTCCCTGGCTGTAACCAATACGCTGGCTTCGTCACCTTCAAGATTAAGGTTGACCAACCAAACTTCGAAATAACCAAACAGGTTGCCAAGAAGGGTACAACAAATTGGCAAGATGCTATCAGTGCTAATCCTGGTGAAGAGGTAGAATACCGCATTCACTACAAGAACACGGGTACGACCATCCAGAATAACGTTGTCATCAAAGACGTTCTTCCAGCAGGAGTTACCTATGTTAACGGAAGCACTCAGGTATCAAATGCTGCGTCAAACTTCCAGTGGCAGCCAACAACCAATAACGAAGTTACCCGCGGTGGCCTCAATATTGGTAACTACGCAGCTGGTGGCGGGGCATATGTAAAATTCCTCGCTAAACTGCCAGCAAGCAGCGCACTTGAGTGCGGCAAAACGCACAAGCTCGTTAACAGTGCAACTGCCGAGACAAACAACGGCAACAAGAGCGATACAGCAGACGTGACAATTACAACCAAAGATTGTCCACCAAAGCCAGCGTATACCTGTGACAGTCTATCTGTGAAGAAGCTTGAGCGAACTAAGTTTGAGTTTTCAACTAAGTATACCGTCACAAACGCTACGTTCAAACATGTTACCTATGTCGTAAAGAACGCAGCCGGTACTGAAGTATACCGTGGCCAGAACAACACATTCAGCACACAAACTGTTGGCAAGTACACCGTCGAGTCATTTGTGACCGTTACGGTGAATGGCACTGACAAAACTGTCACAAGTGCAGCGTGTAAGGGTGCGTTTGAAGTTACCGAAAAGCCAGTTGAGCCAAAACCCGGTGTTGATATCACCAAGAAGGTTGATGGCGTCGATCGCAAGACTGTCGCACTTAATCAAGAGTTTGCCTACCAGTTGACGATCAAAAACACTGGTAATGTTGATCTTACCAATGTAAAGGTAACTGATACAGCACCAGCTGGCGTTGTCTTCCTCAGCGCTGACAAAGGTCAAATCATCAAGGCCGATCGTGGTTTTGAAGGTACACCTGATACATGGTCATACACCATCCCAACCCTTAAGGTTGGCCAGAGTATTACTGCTACCATCAAGGCAAAGGCTATTAAGACAAGCCTTACCGGTATCGTAAATACTGCATGTGTTGATGCACCACAAATCGCTGGCACACCAGATGACTGTGATGATGCGACAATCATTGTGCCGCCAACACCTGCACCTGGTATTTCAATCGACAAGAAGGTTGACGGTGTTGAGCACAAGAAGGTAGCCGTAAACCAAGCATTTACCTATCAGATCGTTGTTCGTAACACTGGTAACGTAGACCTAAAGAACGTAACGGTAACTGACAATGCACCAGCACATGTTCAGTTCATCTCTGCGGACAAGGGTACGATTAAAGACAATAAGTGGAGTTACGTCATCCCAGAGCTAAAGGTTGGCACAAGCGCAAGCTTTGCTATCAAGGCGAAGGTGCTAACAGAGGTAGAAGGTATCATCAAGAACACTGCGTGTGTTGATGCTACAGAAATCACTGGCACACCAGATGACTGTGATGATGCAACCGTTGAAGTTCCAACCACCAAGCCACCTGTCGACACCGACATGAAGGTATGTGATGTTGAAACAAAGACCATCATCACCATCAAAAAGTCTGAGTTTGACGAGAACAAGCACACCGAAGATCTTTCAAAATGTGCCCAAACTCCAACTCCAGAAGTTCCAACCGAGCTACCAACCACTGGTCTCTCTGAAGGAATCATGGCGTTTGTAGGACTTGGCTCACTTGTAGCTAGCCTTGGTTACTACATCGCAAGCCGCCGTGCACTAGGTGCATAATCCGAGTCTGACCGCTCTTAACTGAAGGGAGGGTTCGCCCCCCCGGCTTATCCTCGAAATAAATTCAAAGATAAGCCTCCACCCCTAAAGATCGACTGTCGTCTCACTGGGCCTCACACCCAGACTAGAGACCAGCAGACTCGACACATCAATGCCCCCTGTTTTAAGATAGGGGGCATTTTTGTTATACTAGTAATACTATGGCAAAGCAGAAGAAAAAACGTACCAAGAAATATAGTGGTGTCGACGCTGCTTCGACACGACCCTCAATTACACGTGTTGAAGCCGTCAATCGCAGTAAACTAGGTCAATGGTGGTATGACCATAAGCGTATCGCCAAACCTCTTCTTATCACTGCTGCAGTCGTTTTATTGATTGTCTGGCTGGTTGTCGAGTTAGTTCGTATCATTACGGGCGCGTAACCGACCCAGTGGCAAGCGAAATCCAAACGTACTGCCCTCACCCTCGACAGACGAAAATATCACCGATCCACCGTGCTCCATGATGACCCGTTTTGCCAAATACAATCCCACGCCAGTACCATCAGGACGCTGCTTGCGTGCATTTGAGGCACGATAGAACTTCGTAAACAACCGTGCCTGCTCTTTCTTTGGCACACCAATACCCGTGTCCTTAACTTGCAGCACAACCTCATCGCCTTCAATCGCCAGCAATACTGTAATTTTTGTCCCTGGACGTGAATAATACAGTGCATTGTCAGCAAAGTTCATAATCACCTGACGAATCTTGCCCTCATCTAGCATCAGTGTTGGAAAATTAGCTGGTTTTTTGTAGGCGAATGCCAGCTCACGCCCATCAGCACTAATCTTCAAACTATCCAACTCTTGACCAACAATCTTTGCCAAATTAACAGGGCGCTTATCAATAATGAATGTTCCTGTTTGCAGACGTGACACGTTCAGAAAGTCGTTGATCAAATGAACCATGCGCTCACTGCTGACAAATGCTTCAGTCAGAAACTTTCGCTGCATCGGTGTAATATCGCCCGCATCACCCTCAAGTATCATGTCGACATAGCCCTTGATACTAGTCAGCGGCGTCCGTAATTGATGCGATGCCATGCTGATAAATTCGTCCTTTGCCTCATCCAGTTTGCGCAGCTGGGCGTTACTACGGCGAAGCTCTTTGGTTGCCTCGCTGATACGCTGTTGCAATGTATCATTAAGATCTCTAATCTCCTGAATCGACAAGGCGTTCTGAACTGCAATGACAATTTCATCCGCCACTGTCTCCAGTACTACTAGGTCGCGACTTGTATACCCACCCGACTTATGATGCCCCAAGAAAAGATAGCCCATCACCTCATTATCACGCACCAAGGGTAATGCCAGAGCAATGCCATGACTGACCAAAATCCGCGTAATCTGCGGATCCGATGATATATCGGCACTAATCAACTCCATAGCAGTTGCCTCGACATAGTACGTCAGATTCGCAATGTCAGCATCGGGGATTCGTCCTCGCCCAGAAGAACCCACAGTGATGTGCTTGCCGTCTGGTTTTTTGATGTAAAAGAAGGCTCGTTCTGCACGCAACGTATCGCCAACATAAGTTGCAGCACGCAATAGCAGTACCCGAAGGCTAAGGTTTGACGCCAATATTTTACTCAGTTGGCTATAAAACACCGTGCGGTCGTACCGTGTGCGATAAAATAACCGTGCGGTCAATCGATCAAAAAACTTCTTCACTGGTTGAAAAATAAATGCCAACAATAATGCCAATCCGATCGTGACTGGCTCGGCCTGTACACTCATAATTGTCTTGGAAATAACCAAGGCCAGCAAATAGTAAATCACCGCCAAGGTCGCTAAGGTCAAAACATAGGCGACCGTTCGTACAATATACATGCGAATATCCAGCAGCCCCCCACGAAGTACACTAACGGCAAACCCGATTGCAAAAATCACACTTGTCAGTGCACCAAGCTCAATAAATGCTTGCGTCCGGAACGCCAGTGGTATGACAACATTTGCAAAGATACCGAACAGCGAAGCAATAGCAACCGTCCAGATAATCATACCGAGCGCACGACGCTCAGTGCCCTTCTTCGAGCTTGACGTATAATCACCGTATAACTTCATTGCCAGTGCCACGAATGCCAACACTAATCCAATCAAAAATACAGCATATCCACCGCCGCGCAAAATATCAATACCTACGTCATCATAGGCTACAGCGGTAATAATCGTACCACTCGATATGGCACCGAATTGCAAGCCACTTCCTACCACCAATAGCAGCAGTGGCATCCGAGGTTCTTTTGACCTAAGCTCACGCAAAGAGTGAATAAATATATATACACAAATAATAGCAAAAGGTGGCCACAAAAAGACCAAGTTATTAAACACCAATTGGTGTCCCAACGAGCCATAATCCGCCAGATGAATTATCGCCTGCCAAATGACAAGACTGAGGATAGTACCAATGAGACTCAGCCGTGATGTCAGATGCACCGTACGCGAAAGCCCAACAACAAGCATTACCACGAGGGCTACTATCATCACAATCGCCAGCAACACCACACTCAAAAACATCTTGCTTCAAGTATACGACGATAGAAGCATAACTGCTATGCTTTTTTTAGATCTGTCTCTTGAAGGGCGGCACGAATTCGCGTCTCTTTGCGGTGTTTCATGACTTCACTTACCCCAGCAATACCTACAAACCCCGCAATAACCGCATTGACATAGGCCGGGTATTCTCGACCGTTCGCATAGAAATATGCATATGGTGCAACGAAGGTGCTCGCCGCCACTGTTGCACCAATACCTTTTGCGGCAGCGCGTCCGACCTTGCGACTCAGGGGCGTATTACTTGAAAATGTCTCGATAACACCCCACGTATACGGAATTGCCGTGCCCACGTCGATCGCCCACAAGGCAGGAACACTCCCCTCAAACTCATCCAGTGCCGTCACCGGCAAGGCGCGCGCCGCCGAATAGCCCAAAATCACCGAATACGCCGCAGTACGCGGATCGGTCAGTACCTTTTTCGCACGACTTCCTTCAGTATAAGAAATACCGCTGTCTTTCACGAGCTGGCGTACCGTTTTTGATGCATTAGTGAGATCGACATTATGAAATGCCGCCCCGATGAACTGCTTGTTCTGCTCGTCATCGCCGGTCAGCACCGCTTCGACAACCTTGCTGGGGTTAATCGCTGCAGGCTTGGTTGGCGGACCCATATATTGCTGCCTCTCACCGACCTCAATAACTTGCTCATGACCAAGACGATGCTTCATATCACGCAGCAACAACGGATCCGCGTTCAGCAGCCACAGCTTATGCCCCTCCTCAATCGAGTGGCGAATCATCTTTGCATACAGTACACTGACTGGATCCAACTCGTCCGTATCACTGTCTTGAACCGCCACATCCTTAATACGCGCCGCCAGCCCTGATACCTCAACAACATCATTCGTCCCTAAATCACTCACACGGTGCACCCCTGCTGCCGCCGCCAATTGATCTGGATCAACAGCAAATAGCTTTGCCGTTGGCAGTGACAGCAATTTATCTTTTTTTGTTGCCGAAATAAGGCGCGCGCCAACCTCACGGTGCAACCCTTCGTGAAAGAAATACGCCGACCGGCCAGCATATCCATCAACAAACAAACCGTCCTCATTCAGCTGTCCCTCATCAATAAATCCTTTTTCAAGGTACACCCGTGTATGAATCTCTTGTGCATGCAATGTATCAGCATTCGGCATCTTGTTCGGCTGGTTCGGTCTCTCTGTCATATCCCTATTCTACCCTATCTGCCCTCATACCCGTGCTATACTGGGCCTATATGACAAAGATTGCAATTATCGAAGATGACGCCGTCATCAACCAAATGTACCGTATGAAGTTTGAGGCCGCAGGTTTTAAAGTTGAGGTTGCAGACAATGGCACCCGCGGTATTGCGATGGTAGCAGCATTCAAACCAGACATCATCCTTCTAGATATCGGCATGCCTGAAATGACGGGTGACGAGGCCCTGGCTAAAATTCGCAAAAATGCCGCCAGCAAAAACACGCCCGTGATCATCCTTACCAACCTCGGCGAAGAAGAAGCACCAAAAACTCTTCGTAGTCTCGGCATCCACAGTTACATCGTGAAGGCCGACCTTACTCCGCGCCAGGTTGTCGCACGTGTCAAAGAAGCGCTCGGATTGTCAGAAGATTAACCTTGATCAGCAGCCCTTCGTGCCGCTGTAATAACATTGTCTAGCAATGCCGCAATCGTCAGCGGCCCCACACCACCCTTGTTTGGCGTAATGGTAATATCATCACGCTGGCGCACACTTGGATCGATATCACCGATTATGACGCCCTCTTCACTGGCCGTCCCTGCATCAACAATCACCGCTTTTTCTTTAATCATATCTGATGTAATCAATCGTGGCACACCTGTTGCCGTTACAATAACATCATGATGGCGTAATCGCTGCGCCATGTCAGTATGCGAGCTATTATATACCGTCACGTCGTAATTACTGGCACGCCACATACGCACCAAAGGAGCACCAACCAGTCGCCCTTCGCCGACAATCGCGATGCTTTTTCCCACTAAATCAACACCGTATGCCGCCAGTAGCCAACTAATCGCAATTGGCGTGGCTGGGTCAAATGCAGGCGCCGGACCCAATCCATCGACATCTTTGGCGGGTGATACGCGCGCCAGCACCTCTTCAGTCGCTGATGGGTCCTTCAATGGCAATTGCACGATGATGCCATGCACGTCATCGCGTGCGTTTAATGCATCAATCGTTCCCAAAGCATCAGCAGAGGCAACTTTGTGCAGCTCAAACTCGACTAAAATATCCTCAGCATATCGCCCTTTCAAACGTACATAGGTATCAATCACTGGATTATCAACCGTCTGCACCACCGCCAAACGCGGCACAACCTTCCATTGCTGGCGAAGGTTGCGAACTTGTTTAGCCTGGCGCTCTTTTACAAACAGCGCAATATCTGACCCGTTAAGCAATTTCATACTCTAACCAGTGTAGCAAATCATCCCCCTCTTGACAAATAATCATATGATGTGATACAATGAAAGGGTAAGATTTTCTCTTTACAACGCTTAGGAGAATTTGTTATACTCTGTAAGTATCGGTTGCGGGCCATTAGCTCAGCTGGTTAGAGCACCTGCCTCTTAAGCAGGGTGTCCTGAGTTCAAGTCTCAGATGGCCCTCCAAGAAAAAAGACTTACCTTCAGAGTAAGTCTTTTTTCGTAGTACGGCCATTTTACACCTTGCGCCAGCATAAGCACAATGCTATTGTAAATGTAGAAAAGTCCCTTGAGATACCGCCACTATCAAGGCAAAATATAAAAGAAGGATGGGTCCATGAAAACACGCACGTACAACAACACCTTGCTAAGCCGCATCATATTGGTCATGATCGCGTTTGCATTACTACTAAGCACAGTAATTATTTCACTATCAGCACGACAAGCTCATGCAGCACCGACAATTGAGGTGACAACATTTGCTGGTACTGCATCAACCGTAGGTTACGTCGATGGACCAGCAAGCTCAGCGCAGTTCAACTATCCACATGACATCGCATTTGACGCAGCAGGTACAATGTACGTTGTTGACACCTCTAACAACCGCATTCGTGCTATTAGCCCAAGTGGTGTTGTATCGACCTTTGCAGGCTCCGGCGTTGCAGGTGGTGCAGATGGTGTTGGCACAGCGGCAGAATTCAGCAGTCCACATAGTATTGCCATCAACCCAACTACTGGAATTATGTATGTTACCGAAGCGAGTCTTGAACCTAGTAATCATACGCCGCGTGTACGCGCCATAACACCTACAGGTGTCGTGACGACATTGGCCGGCTCCGGCGTACCTGGACTCGCAGACGGAACAGGTACGGCGGCACAGTTCTTCTTCCCAACTGGAATCGCCGTCAATGCAAACACAGGCATGATTTACGTTGCCGACTCATATGCGCATAGTATTCGTGCAATTACTCCGGCGGGTGTTGTGACGACTATTGCAGGCTTTGACGATATTCTCGATGTTGCGGCCGCGCCAAATGGTGGCTATGCAGACGGAACGGGCACGGCGGCACGGTTCAGCTATCCACAGGGTATCGATGTTGGCGGTGATGGTATGATTTATGTTGCAGAATTTGGCGGTCATCGTATCCGCACAGTCACTCCAACAGGCGTTGTGACGACTATTGCAGGCAACGGCGTTGCTGGCTATGCAGACGGAACAGGTACGGCGGCACAGTTTAACAGCCCAACTGGTGTTGTTGTCGACCCAAGCGGTACAATCTATATTGCCGACTCGTTCAATAATCGCATTCGTGCAATTACTCCGGCAGGTGTTGTGACGACTATTGCGGGTACTGGAACGGCAGGATCTGTCAACGGCGCAGGCGAAGTCGCTCAATTTAATGCTCCTACTGGCATTGTGCTCAACTCAGCGGGCGATCTGTTCATTACAGACACCTATAACCAGCTTATCCGACAAATTACAATTAACACCCCGACCCCAACCGGGGATAGTGATAGTGGCGGAGCTGCAATACCTGGCGCACCCAATGCCGGCAGCGGCGCACAGCTCAACACACTCGCAGTTCTTGCCATTACGGGCGTGTTGCTTGCACTTATCACACTTGTTATGTCTCGCAAAAGAAGCATGTATAGAGGCAAGTAAGCCAATTTCAAAAGCGGCGCAGAGCAATAAAAACAGAGGTCAAACGACCTCTGTTTTTATTGGTACACCCGGTACGATTCGAACGTACGACCCTTTGTTCCGAAGACAAATGCTCTGATCCACTGAGCTACGGGTGCGAAGTACAAGTACTATTATATCGCATTCTGTCATCTAAGGGTATACTAGACCTATATGGACATTCACACCAACATTCCTCTCAAAAACTACACAACCATGAAACTGGGCGGTAATGCGCGGTTTTTGGCCGATATCCTAAAACCCGAGGATATTCCAAACTTACTGGCCACCGCGGCTCAGCAGTCTCTGCCAGTTGCTATCTTAGGTGGTGGCAGCAACACAATTGTTCACGACGAGGGATACAATGGTTTAGTACTGCGTATTCGCATACCTGGCATTACTACCATTGCCGAAGATCTCAATACCGTCACCATCAAGGTTGGGGCCGGCGAACCATGGGACAATGTCGTTAAATACACCGTTGATCTACGTCTCACTGGCATAGAAGCCATGTCTGCTATTCCTGGCACTGCCGGCGCAGCGCCCGTTCAGAACGTTGGCGCCTATGGTCAAGAGGTTGCCGACACCCTCGTCAGTCTCGAAGTCTACGACACTGAGACGAATACTTTTGTTACACTCACTAACGATCAATGTCGGTTCTCGTATCGCAATAGCATCTTCCGCGACGAGGCGCGCGGACGTTACATCATCACGTCTATCACCTTGCAACTGTCCAAAAACCTTCCTTCGCCGCCATTTTATGACGCCCTCCAGCGATATCTCGACGAAAACAACATCGCAACCTATACACATCAGACCATCCGCGACGCAGTCATTGCTATTCGCAAGGAGAAACTGCCAGACCCAGTAGAGCGCCCTAATGCAGGATCATTCTTCAAAAACGCCATTATCGAGTCGTGGCAGCTGCCCGACATTCAGGCGATCGACCCCGATGTCCCAACCTACGACATGGGTGACGGCCGCTATAAAATCCCGACGGGCTGGCTGATCGAAAAGACAGGTCTTAAGGGGCAATTACTGCATGGCATGCGCATCCACGACAAAAACGCGCTCGTCCTTATCAATGAATCAGCCACCAGCTACGAGGACCTTGCCAAGGCACGTGACGAAATCACCACCATGGTTCGCGCCATGTTTAGGGTTGAAATCAGTCAAGAACCTCTCGAGCTCCCCTCGTAGTTTTCTTGCATATTACCACCAAAAACCTTATGCTATAAACATATGAAAATGCGTGGGTTTAGCATTGTCGAAGTACTGGTAGTCATTATCGTCATGGCGATCCTATTAACCCTTGCCGTGGTTAACGTCAGGTCAACACAGGTTAATGCACGAGACAGCGAACGCACCGTGGACGTCGAGAACATCGCCCTCACCTTCGAACGATTCCATGCAGCAAATCACAGCGGCGGCTTTTCACAGACCTATCCGGGCACAATGGATTTCTCCAGCGCCTATGTAACCAAGTTCATCAATAACAATATTCACGAAAGTTCTTTGCGTGCTCCCGGCGTTGAGTCAGACGAACCCATCAGCCTTATTAGTGCAACTAACAACAGTACCACGGCTGCAAACGTTACCCCAACACCAACCCTAAAAACCTACGTCTACCAGCCCCTCACTGCCAATGGCGACCTGTGCCTCATTCTTGACAGTCCTTGTCGCCGATTTAACATCTACTACCGTCTCGAACGTGCAACCAGCGACTGTCCTGCGCCGACCAATATGTGTACCTATAAGAGCAAATACCGATGAAAATGTATCATACACATCAATCAGGATTCACTACAGTTGAACTATTAATCGCATTATTCATTGCTGCCATCTTTCTTGGAGCAGGACACCAGTTGTATAATGCCATCGTCCAAGACAGCGGTGAAGCTCGCCAGCGTGCGCAGGCCAACAATATCGCCTACAACATGCTCCGCCGCTACGCCGACAGCGCACCTAGCGTCTGCACACCAGGAACAGCGGTTAATAATACCCTTGTCCCCAACCCTCCCGACAATCTAAAAAATGTCCGACACACCATTACTTATGATTGTCCTCAATCTTCACTGCTCGGATTAACACGAGTTGTGGTACGCGTTACCTACGGATCAGATGCGCAGGAGGTCGTCCATGCGATGTATACCGCCCAGTAAAATAACCAATGGATTCACTCTCGTCGAGATGCTGGTGGTGGCACCTATTGTTCTGTTAACCATTGGCACATTCATCGGTGTATTAATCTATTTAACCGGCGAAACCATGATCGCCCGCACTAGTAACGTCTTAGCATACTCGGTGCAAGACTCACTGGATACTATCGAAAACGATGTCGCTCTTAGTGGGGCGTTCCTCGCCACCAACAACGTTACCATTGCCAGCCCTCAGGGGTACGGTAACACTGCACAAGCCTTCCAGAACGCTTCAGCCTCAACAGGTAGCATGTTGATCATCAATGCGCCTGTCACTGTTGACGGCCACACCTCCACCCGCAAGCTATTGTCACTGGCCAACCTCCCCCACCCGTGCAATACCACCCAGACAAGCCAAAACCAAGTTATGACCTACAACATTGTCTATTTCGTCCGTGATAACACTTTATGGCGTCGCACTTTAATGCCCAGCAATTACCTGACACGTGGCTGTGGCACCCCATGGCAACAACCCAGCTGCGCACCAGGACAAACTGGTACAATGTGTCGCACTGAAGATGTGAAGGTACTTGAAGGGGTTAGTACTGCTAACTTCAAGATTGAGTATCTCACCTCTGCCGCGGCAACCACGCCACTGACAAATGCGTCCAACGCCAGTCTTAGTTCAAGCAGCCGGCAACTGGCGCTCAGCACTACCGATACCGCCATTATCACTATTGAGGCAATACGCTATGTTGCCGGTAAAGAAGTGTCGTACAGCGGCAGCATCCGCGTTACCCGTGTTGGATCTTTGTCTGAACAGGTTACGCCAGTACCATAAAAAAGTCCTTGCAAAGCATAACCACCATAGGATATACTTCAATCATAAAGTAATTTTTAATTAGGGGGCATTCATAAAAATGAATCTTCGTACAAACAATCAAAAAGGTTTCACGATCGTTGAGCTTCTCATCGTTATCGTGGTCATCGCTATCCTTGCTGCAATCAGCATCGTAGCATACACAGGTATTCAAAATAACGCACGTACATCTGCGGCACAATCTGCAGCAGCATCGGTTCGCGACGTGGCTGAGGCGTTCAACAGCGTTCACGGTCGTTATCCAACAACTAAAGCCGAGTTCACTGCTGGCGCCCCAACAGGTGCGACTGAGACTGCTGTGGCCAAGCTTCCTGGTGACATCACATTTGTAACAGCAGCACCAACATCTGCACCAACGACTCCAAAGACGGTTCGCGTTGTATCTCGCGGTCCAGCATCTCCATCGACTGCCGTTAACGGTTTCATAATCTACTACTGGGACTACAAAGAGAATGCAGTCGCAAGTGTGACTACCGGTGTTACAACTGGTACTGATGGCGGCACCGATCGAGCAAATCTCAATTAGTGCAGTATCGTAAAGAGAGATGAAAGCCCGGACTCACCGGGTTTTCATTTTGCCACGTCATCAACTTCGAACCCTTGCAAAGCATAACCACCATAGGATATACTTCAATCATAAAGTAATTTTTAATTAGGGGGCATTCATAAAAATGAATCTTCGTACAAACAATCAAAAAGGTTTCACGATCGTTGAGCTTCTCATCGTTATCGTGGTCATCGCTATCCTTGCTGCAATCAGCATCGTAGCATACACAGGTATTCAAAATAACGCACGTACATCTGCGGCACTGTCTGCAGCATCGTCAGTGCGGGATGTAGCTGAAGCATACAATGGTGCGCATGGCAGCTACCCTACGACTAAAGCACTATTCTTAGCAGGCAAGCCAACTGGCAGCACCGAAACTGCGATCGCAAAGCTTCCTAGCGACATTACTTTCGTAGGCACGGCGCCAACATCTGCACCGACTACCCCTAAGACGGTAATGGTTGTGCCACGTGGTACACCTATTGCAGGCTACGTTATTACCTATTGGGACTACAAGGCAGGTGCAGTAGCAGTTGTTAATACTGGTGATATTTCAGGCACCGCCGGAACAGCACTCACTAACTAGTATAGATCTTTATTCGTAAAAGAACTCGGGGATTTCCCGAGTTCTTTTTTGCAGTGATGTGCCTTATGACTCTTTCAGTGCGGCAAGGATGCGTGCAGCAATATCCTTCATGTCTGTCTCTTTGGCGCCACGAGTCGTGACGGCGGGCGTGCCCATGCGCAGACCACTGGGGCGATATGGCGGTAAGGTGTCATTTGGAATACTGTTGGCATTAGCGGTCATTCCCGCCCTCTCCAGCCTTTCCTGGGCTTCTTTACCGTCAATGCCGAAACTACCGTAGACATCTGCCAGGATGAGGTGGTTACTGGTACCGCCTGATACCAATTTTAGCCCTCCCTTTTGTAACTCATCTGCCAAGACTGCAGCGTTCTTTACTACCTGCTGGGTATATTTTTTAAACTCTGGTTGCAATGCCTCATAAAATGCCACTGCTTTAGCAGCAATGGCGTGCATATGCGGGCCACCTTGAGTTCCTGGAAAGACAGCACGATCGATCAGGGTTGGAATATTCTCAATCGTCTTCTCGGGTGCCTTCAGAGGATTTCCCACCTTACCCTTACTGAGGATTAATCCACCACGTGGACCACGCAAGGTCTTATGCGTCGTACTGGTAATAACATGAAACCCATAATCAAATGGGTTCTTGGCGACACCACCAGCAATCAATCCGGCAATATGCGCCATATCGGCCATAAGGAGCGCGCCAACCTCATTACCAATCTCGGCAAACTTAGCATAATCCAGCTCACGCGGGTAGGCACTGAATCCAGCAATGATAATCTTTGGCTTGTGTTTTAATGCCATTTTGCGCAGTTCATCATAATCAATCTCGCCTGTAGTGACATCCTTAATACCATAGCGTACAAAGTTGTAGATATTGGCACTGCGCGTCACTGGTGCGCCGTGCGTCAGATGACCACCATGCGCCAAATCCATCGCTAACACCGTATCACCGGGTTCAAGCCACGCATAATACACAGCCTCATTAGCCTGCGCACCACTGTGAGGCTGGACATTGGCATGATCAGCGTTAAACAATACCTTAGCACGGTCAATTGCCAATTGCTCAACCTGGTCAGTGTTGGTTTGTCCGCCATAATAACGACGCCCCGGATAGCCTTCAGAGTATTTGTTAGTAAAGACACTCCCTAGTGCTGTCAAAACTTCATCTGAAACATAGTTTTCACTTGGAATAAGTTCGGTGACTTCTTGCTGACGTTTTTTCTCCGCCTCAATAAGCTCGGCAATTTGCGTATCTTGCATGATTTTTTCTCCCCTTTTCCTCCATTGTACCATTTTTTGTCTATACCATATGTGATATAATCTAAAACATGAGCATTGAATCCTACAAGCAAAAGATTGGCACCCTCATTCAAGACACACGTCAGGCAAAAGGCCTAACCCAAACCCAACTAGCAGAAATGCTAGGCACCAGTCAAAGCGCCATCAACCGTATCGAAAAGGGTGGTCAAAACATCAGCCTTGAGATGGTTGCCCGCATCAGCGAAGTATTGTCGACTAACATTCTTACCTTGGGCAATTCTAATAAGATTAATTTTCGCGTTAACGGAGGTAAAAAGCTTTCTGGCAGCATCGAGGTCAAAACTAGCAAAAACGCTGCCGTTGGCCTGCTGTGCGCCTCGCTCCTGAACAAAGGCAAGACCACCCTACGTCACGTCGCACGTATCGAGGAAGTCAACCGCATTCTCGAAGTGTTCGATAGTATTGGCGTCAAAACCCGCTGGTTGAACAATAATAACGATCTCGAAATCGTTCCCCCAAAGCGCCTTGACCTCGAAAACATGGATACTGAAGCCGCCAAGCGTACCCGCACGGTGATAATGTTATTAGGTCCACTGCTGCATCAATATGATGATTTTAAATTGCCCTTTGCTGGCGGTTGCAACCTCGGCACACGCACCGTCGAACCCCACCTCGTCGGCCTGAGTGCTTTTGGTATGGACGTCGAGGCCCGCGCAGGTACCGACTATTATCACGCCACTGTCCATGAAAAAACAGTCGATCGCGCAATTCTACTGACTGAACGGGGTGATACGGTCACCGAAAATGTCATCATGGCGGCCGCATTGCATGACGGCACAACAGTAATTCGTAACGCCAGCCCGAATTATATGGTGCAAGACGTGTGTTTCTTCCTTGAAAAATTAGGTGTCAACATCAAAGGTATCGGCACTACCACACTGACTATCACCGGCGTGCGCAGCATCAACCGTGATGTTGAATACCACCCCAGCGAAGATCCTATTGAGGCGATGAGCCTGATTGCAGCGGCAGTTGTAACACATTCCGAATTGACTATTACCCGCGTGCCGATTGAATTTACTGAAATTGAACTAGCAATCCTACGCGGTATGGGCCTTGTTTACACCTTGTCTGACGAATACGCCGCCAATAATGGAGCTACCCGCCTCGTTGATATCACCATTCATCCGTCAACACTGACAGCACCGAAAGACAAATTGCACAGCATGCCGTTCCCTGGTGTCAACATGGACAATCTACCATTCCTCGGGCTGATTGCCACGGTCGCTAAGGGTCGCACACTAGTCCATGACTGGTCATACGAAAACCGTGCGATCTACTTTACCGAGCTAACAAAACTTGGCGCCAATGTCGAACTAGTTGATCCACACCGTGTCTATATCAGTGGTCCCACCAAGTGGAAAGGCGCAGATGTTGTGGCACCGCCAGCACTACGCCCATCAGTTGTCATACTCCTCGCCATGCTGGCAGCCCCCGATAAATCAATCCTTCGCGATGTGTATTCTATCAACCGTGGATACGAAGACCTTGCCAATCGCCTCAATAGCATAGGTGCGAACATCGAGACGATTCGAGATATTTAATTAGGCATACGGGTCATAACCACGACTCGACGGCTCCTTGAAGGAAGTCGATGGTTTCTCCGGAGGTGTATCGCCCGCGTTAAATGCCTGACGCGAACTTGCCGCAGAACCACCATCACCATCAGATGGAGCAGTTGAACGTTTCAGACGTGACACCCGCGGACCAGCTTTTTTCGCCTTAAGGACACCGAAGCGTCCGCCAATAGCCGACCGCTGATAATCAGCAATCGTACGTGGTTGCTGTGCCAATTCGATACGCTGCTGAAATGACTGTGTACCCGCCGAGCCAATCTGATCACCACGGCCAATACGCGCATGCCCACTACTGTGAAGGATTTCAGCTTTTATCTCTGATTCATCTTTGCCAGAATACTTGTTTATATCTATCATGGTTGTTTGTTTTTTAGTGTTATACTTTTATAATACCATAAAGGTTACGCTATTGTCAAGACATAAAAAGAAATATCCCCAAATCTTGGGGATATTTCTTTGGTGCGGGTGGAGAGAATCGAACTCTCGTCACTTGCTTGGAAGGCAGGTATATTAGCCACTATACGACACCCGCGCACTCCATAAAGTATACCAGAACCTGGCGGTATTGAAAATACTACCCCCTATCTGTTACAATAATCTCTGTTCTATGGCGACTGTAGCTCATTTGCTGTCCGAGTCGAATGACGAGTAGATATTATCTAGCGTCGACGCTCTGACCAAATGTATAATAAGAGCTACAGGCGACAGTATGGCGACTGTAGCTCATTTGGTTAGAGCGTCGGGTTGTGGTTCCGAAGGCAGTGGGTTCAATCCCCATCAGTCGCCCCAAGATAAGGAAGAGTGATATCAATCACTCTTTTTTATATGTAAGTTGCTATAATAAAAGATACGTGCCCCGGTAGCTCAGTGGATAGAGCAAGAGACTTCTAAGCTTTTGGCCGTTGGTTCGATTCCAACCCGGGGTACCAAAATTATTTATATGATTACACCGCTTAGCTATACCAGTAAATTCTTGTACCGGCACGCCGCCAAGCCTGTCTTGTTTCGCCTGCAACCCGACAATGTCCATAACGGCATGCTGTCTTTCAGTAAGGTTATGCAAAGACCTCACATGATGCGTGCCATCATATCAGGTACCCTCGCCTACAAAAATCCTGATGCACTAGAACAAACATTGCACGGCATTACCTTTCATAATCCTATTGGCATTTCAGCAGGTTTTGATAAAAACATCGAGATGCTTCCAATGTTACGCGCAATTGGCTGCGGGCTAATGGAAGGTGGTACTATCACCAACCTCCCCAGCGATGGCAATCCGCGCCCATGGTTTCATCGCCTTCCCAATACACAGGCACTGGTCGTTCATGCTGGCCTCCCCAACCATGGCATAGACGCGATCCTCCCGCGCCTCGTGGCAATGCCTGTGCGTGTTCGCGGTGACTTTCCCTTGAATATATCGACAGCACCATCAAATGTCATGAGCGTCGACACAACCAGCAAAATGATTACCGATTGTGTTACGGGACTGAAGAAAATCAAGAAATCTAAGGTTGCCAGCATGATAACCATTAACTTGTCATGTCCAAATACAACAGGCGGTGAGCCGTTTACTCAGCCAAAAGAGCTCGATATATTTTTGGCGGCCATCGACAAAGTCAAGCTGCCCGTCCCTGTATTTCTGAAGATGCCAAACCAATTATCATGGCGCCAATTCGATGCATTATTGCGCGTTGCCGTCAGGCACGATATTGCAGGAGTGACCATTGCTAATCTTGTTAAAAAACGATCACTTGTTGACATTAAGGACCCCCTGAGCGATGCAACACCAGGCGGTATCAGTGGACGCCCAACCTTCACGCCTAGCAACGAACTGATTAAGAAGACTTACCAGAAATACGGTAACCATCTGACCATCATTGGTGTGGGTGGCGTGTTCTCGGCTGAAGATGCGTATGAAAAAATTAAATGTGGCGCCAGCCTCGTTGAACTTATTACAGGTATGATCTTTGAAGGGCCAGGCATTGTCGGACAGATTAACCGCGAACTAGTATCACTACTGAAGAAGGATGGCTACGCTACCATCAGCCAAGCCATTGGCGTATACCACCGCAAATGATCAGAATGCATCTTAGACTTCATCCGAAGATTCCATAATTTGGCGTGCCGCATCTTCACCAGCAAAGACACTTTGTACATCCTCCAGCGAAAGATGCACGGTCTGCCCTGGCATTGCCGAGCCCGCCAGCATTAATTTTGCCACCGTGTTTTCGACCGCCCGCTGCACCACACGGCGCATCGGCCTGGCACCTAACCGAGGGTCATAGCCACGATCAACCAAAAACAATTTTGCATCTTCTTCAACTGAAACTTCGATTTTTTGTGCCGCCAGCGTCTTGTTAATGCCCGCCAAAATCAAATCAATCACCTGTAGCAATTCTTTTTTATTGAGTGGACGGAAGACGACAATTTCATCAAATCGGTTCAAAAACTCTGGCTTAAACGCTCCATCACTAATGAGCTCATTCGTGATCTGTTCTTCAAACTGTTCCAACTTGTACCCGCGCTCTATATACTCGCGAATACGATCGGCGCCAGCGTTACTGGTCGCAATCACAATCGTGTCACGAAAACTAATTTCACGGTTCTTCATATCACGCAAAATACCCTCATCAAGCAACTGCAGCAAGGTTGTCAGCACCTGTGGATGCGCTTTTTCAATCTCGTCCAGCAGTACCACACTAAATGGCTGCTTCATCGCCTGCGCAGTCAGACTGTGTGGATCATCGGCGCCATCGGCAATCAGTCGTGCGACATCATCGGCGCGCACATATTCATTCAAATCAAGACGAATCATCTTCCCCTCGCCACCGAAATACACATCAGCAAGTGCCTTTGACAGCTCCGTCTTACCCACACCGGTCGGACCAAGGAAAAGGAAGGTGCCAATCGGTCGATCCTGATTACGTACGCCAGCACGTGCGCGACGCAAGGCATCGCTAACAACACCGACGGCGCGTGTCTGATTGACCATTCGTTCATGGATTAACGCTTCCAGATTTAATAGCTTCTCCCGCTCGTCATCAGCCGTTGCTACGCCAACTTTGACGCCAATCGTCTCTTCGATGGCATGTTGGACTGATTCTGCAGTGACTAACTTGCCATCAGCATATCCTGCCGATGCCTCCAATAATTTAAACGCGCGTCCTGGCATTTCGATATCATGCATATATCGCTCGCTAAGACTGTACGCTTCCGTCAGCGCATGATAGGTAAATATAACGTGCCGCTGATGCTCGGTAATCAATAATTTGTCCTGCAGCACTCGCAAGGTTTCCTCGCGGTTCGTCGCTGGAACATTGACACGGTTCAATGCATTATATAGCGTTGGATTGCGCCGAGCAATTTGCAGTAATCGCTGTTCGTCCATCGTCAACACCATGCGTAATCGTCCTGCCTCCAAAATCGGCTGCAGCACGTTCGCAAGGTCCACCGACCCAATTCCTTCTTCAAAGAACAATTGCGCATCATCAAGGCACAAGATAATATTTTTGGCATTATATGCCTCACTGATAATACCCATAATCAAGTTTTCCAGCTCACCACGACCAGGTGCCGCTGCAATCAGTGCTGCCGAGTCCAGCACAAAAACCTGTCGGAACTTAAGATGCGACGGCAAGTCTGACGCCGCGTCCAATAATCGTTCGGCGAGTGCCGCAACCAGTGTTGACTTGCCAACACCATTTGCGCCCACCAACACAACGTTTTGACGACCACCTGTCCCAAACATCTCAATCATCTTATCAAGCGCTTGATTATGCGCCTCTAGGTCAACCTGCAATAATCCACCCGCAGCAATTTCGGCACTGATGTTATGGCCGTATCTTTCAAGTAGCGGAATATAGCCGAATGACCAATCACGGGCGATACCACCCGTGCGTCGCGGCGCCTGATGTTGATGCACCAGTTGCCTAAGGTGGTCGTGCCAGCGAACGCCAGCCTCAAGGTCAGCATCCTCAAGTTTCATGTGCGCCAGCAGTGTCTGATATCCAGGAATGATACGCACTAATGCTACCGCCACGACCGCGCCCGTAATCGCATGACTGCCGGTGCGCTCACGAATAGTGTGCGCTTCTGCCCATATCTCAGCCGAAGCATCAGGATCGTCATGTAATAAATTAGTAAAGAAGTTCATCGTAATACCAAAACGCACTGCCATAAATTGCCCGCCTGATGTCATCAGCGCTGCCTGCGCTATAGCAAGTGGCGTTGGCTTATTTGGCAAGAGCCCTAGAACATCTGATGCCAATTGATCGGACAGGTCGTCAGTCTTTCCCAGTGGTATATCACGCAGTTCGCCACGGCGCCATTCGACAATCATCATCGGCACCGCCGCGAGCCCAATACACAACCACCCGTAGGTACTGCCTAGAATAAAGAAAGCAGCACCAGCGAACGCCAGTCCGACAGCAGATAACACCAGCATAGTACGCCACAACGTTGTTAGCGATGCATTAATGCGCGCCTTTTCTGCACGCGCGGAGTGATAATTAAAGTCCGGCATGAGGTACCCATCCAATCGCAAACATCACCGCACCAATAATCGGCAACAGTGGCACAAACAACCATAATATACCTTCAATAAGACCCAGGACAGCAAGTATCGTCGTCCATACCGTCCCAACAATCAGCATGATCAGCCGAACCGTGGCACCAATGCAACGAGACAATAAACGGTCGAAAAATGCGCGAATCTGTGCATCGAGCCCGCCACGAATCTTGCCAGCAGAGATCTGGCGAAAAGGTGCAAATAATGTCTTCAACAGCAAGTCCAACGAAAAAAAGTCATATGCCTTCATTAAGCGTTCACCAATCATCTGTGCGCGCTCGCGCCAACCAGCACCATACCACCACCCAAGAAGTCCCACTATAAACATATCTATATTGTATACTAAGACGTATGGTTCGACCACTCTCAATTATCCTTGGAAAAACACTTCGCCACATTGCACGCTTGCGTGGCGGCAGCGGATCGGCACTGCCTGGGCTTTTTGTCGAACGCATTGACCCGAATTTTACTAAACAAACACTCGGCCAACTGCCTCACGGCGTCGTACTGGTTAGTGGCACCAACGGTAAGACCACCACTACCAAGATGATCGTTGAGCTCCTCGAAGGTCAAGGACTTCGCGTCTTTACCAACCGCACCGGCAGCAACTTTAGCCGTGGCGTTGCTGCAGCACTTCTAAGTGAAATTAGTATTGGCGGCAAACTAGCAGCAGATATTGCCGTACTTGAGCTGGACGAAGCACACGCGGTACATTTTGTTCGTGCAATCGCCCCACGCCATACCTTATTGTTGAATGTAATGCGCGACCAATTGGATCGTTTTGGCGAGATTGACACCACCACAAAACTGCTGACGACCATCGCTGAACATACCACTGATAGCCTGACGCTAAATCGCGAGGACCCACGTATTGCCGGAATTGCCAATCTTGCGCCTAACACTGTGTCAATACACTACTTTGGCCTTTCACTCCAACTGCTTAGTCAATTTCCAAACGATGATAATCTCCATGATCAGTCGAGTGTAAAAAGTACACAGCTACCCGCAGACGTTATCCTAGAATCCTTCAGTACCTCATCAGCTTCATTCATTATTAACGATGTCGTCTACCCCACCTCACTGAAATTATCGGGTGTCTACAACGTCTTTAATGCCGCAGCCGCTCTTGCAACAGTACGTAATATACTAGGTGATACAGCCAACACTACAAAGCTCATTGAGACTCTCAGCACTATTACACCGGCATTCGGCCGCGGTGAGATTATTGAGATAGATGGCCAGCCACTTGAGCTAGTACTCGTCAAGAATCCAAGCGGCTTTCGCCTTGGACTGTCTTCATTTTCTCCCGAAGGATATGCCACCATGATTGCCATCAATGATAATTATGCCGATGGTCGGGATATGAGCTGGCTATGGGATGTTGATTTCAAGAGTCTGCGCGTAAACGGCGTTGAAATGGTCAGTGGTATTCGCGCTTATGACATGGCATTGCGCCTTGATTACGACAAAGTGTCAACGACAGCCATCGTTCCCGATCTTAAGCAATCATTAAAGGATTTTATCACCACACACCCGAATCAGCCAAAGCGTATATTCTGCACATACACTGCAATGTTGGCATTGCGTCGCGAAATTAACCTGATTACCCCTGTAAAGGCCATCGACTCATGAATCAGCAACCTCCAAGACCAATTCATATTTTGCAATTGTATCCCCGAGACATGAATATTTACGGTGACACTGGTAACCTGCTAGTATTGCAACGACGGCTTGAACATTATGGCTATGAACCTATCGTCTATTCATACAATCCAGGGGATGCCTTCCCTGAGGACGTAGATATCGTACTTGGTGGCGGTGGGCAAGACAGTGGACAAAGTAAAATCCAAGATGACTTAATTGCCATTGGTCCACGCCTCCAAGACCTCGCCGACAGTGACACCCCAATGCTGGTGATTTGTGGTCTCTATCAGCTGTTTGGGCACTTTTTTGAAACCCGTGATGGTGCACGTATTAACGGTATCGGTATTCTAGACATAGCCACATACGGCAAAGACGAGCGTCTAATTGGCAATATTCATACCAACAGCCGCCTATTTGGAGATATTGTTGGGTACGAGAATCACAGCGGCCAAACCTTCCTGGGCGATAGCGCCACACCACTTGCTGAGGTAATCCTTGGCGCTGGCAATAATACGAAAGATGCTCACGAAGGTGCGATGTACCGCCACGTCATTGGGAGTTATCTTCATGGATCGTTGCTACCAAAAAATCCTGCCATTGCAGATTATCTGATTCGTCATGCCATCAAAAAGAGATACGGTAATAACCTTGAACAGACCTATGATGACTCGCTCGCCGACAAGGCTCGCGCTGTCGCTATAAAGCGACCACGCTAGGACGCTTGGAGTCGCCGCACCTCTTCGACAACCTGCCCACCATGGCCTAATGGCGTCACACGACCATATACTTTTACCACTTGCCCATCTGGATTAATGATAAATGTTTTACGTAAAATACCTTCACGACCAAATTGTTTTTTGCCCCACGCTCCATATGCAGTGATAACTTCACCATCCACATCACTCAATAGCGTGAAATTAAGGTTATATTTTGCCTTAAACTTTTCATGCGCTGTCGCATCATCTTTTGACACACCAACCACTTGCGCACCTAGTGCCGTCAGCTCATCACGTGCGTCTCGCATCGCACACGCCTCAACGGTACACCCCGGCGTATCATCTTTTGGATAGAAATAAAGCACTACCCACTTGCCACGATACTCAGACAATGAATGTAACTTCCCCTCATCATTAGGGAGGGTAAACGATGGCGCTGGATACGGAATGACTTGTTTCATATCTTCAGTGTATCAGATTAAGCTCAGGATCCCATGGTACAATGGGTGTTATATGTCGCCAAAAAAGGAACAAAAAAAATCAAGTCGCATCGCTGCATTTGATTTATTACGAGGCTATTTTCTCATTGCGATTATTATTAACCATCTGAATTATCCTAGCCTCGCAAGCCTCCTGACGATGAAAGGTGAACTGTTCGTGTCGTCAGCCGAAGGCTTCTTTTTAATCTCTGGTATTGTGCTAGGAATCGTTCGCGGCGCAAAATTGATTAATCAACCATTCAAGGAGGCTGCGCGTCTACTGTTGAAACGCGCTGGACAGCTATATATTATTTACTTCTTAAGCACCGTACTGTTCACTCTTATTGGTTGGTGGTTTTTCATGGACAATCCTGGGCTGAAATCTGGTATCGCATCACCCGACACACCAATTCATGAAATGCTGTGGAACGCGGCAAGCTTTAGCTATCTGTACGGTTGGCTGGACTACCTTCGCCTTTACATCTTCTTCCTACTGGCAAGTCCTCTTGCAATTTGGCTACTGCGCAGAGGTCTGTGGTGGTTGGTGGTGGCAGTAAGCGTATCCCTGTGGTACTTTACACCTGAACCCGACTGGCCAGCTAATGTTTATGCTCAACCATACAATTGGCAGCTGATTTTCTTTAGCGGTCTCGTCATCGGATTCCACTGGAAGCACATTTCCGAATGGTGGCAACGCCTCAAAAAACCACTGCGTATCTCGATTGTTTCATTAGTTGTTGGCACGGCATTCGTAACCCTTGCCTTTAATATTTTCCTGGCATTTGGCGGTAAAATCGGCCCTGATGTCTACGCATACGTAGCGCCAATCCGCGATACTCTCAGTCCATACTTTGATAAAGAGAACCTACCACTCGCACGCCTATCACTGTTTATGCTGTGGTTCTGGGCGTCATTCTGGCTATTCAGGAGGTTCGAGCCGTTCATTGTCAAACGGTTGGGGTGGCTACTGCAATCATTTGGCGGCAGTTCACTGTACGTGTACATTGTACATGGCATTCTCATTTTCTTTGTCCACCTCTTCCTGCCAAAGCAAGGCTACCTTGTGAATCTCCTCATTGTCTCAGGTATTGTGTCAACCATCTGGCTGATGATCCGGTACAAAGTATTGATGAAGATTATTCCGCGATAACTTGAAATCGAATCGCTGTATAGGCAGGCTTGCCTGTGAATGGGTCGGGTTGCGTAAGAATCTGCAGCTGTTTAAGATTATCAAACGGAGGATTCGGCATACTCTCGCCTGATCGAGCGACATACCAGAAAGTTTTATGGCTATCAAGAAACGACTGCTTGTCAGTAATCTTGCCATAGTCACGTGTGCGCAACATTTCCAATGAACCATATTCGTATGACCCCGTATCAACAAACCATACGCTGTGACTATCTGATGCATAAAATACCGCATCGTAATACATCCACATCGAGGCAGCGATGACTGGATCGCCCACGGTTGATGTAGCAGTAATCTGCCGCATAATTTGCTTGGCACCACTTGACTCATTTGTAGTCTTGTTGTGATTACCATAATGATACACGTTGAGAATTCCAATGATACTTGCGCCAATTATCAGCACGTGAGTCACTACTGTCACGATCTTCTTTTTATGCTGCGTTGAAAACCACAACACAAAGCCTAGTAAAATAGAGATAGCCACCGATGATGTTACGAGATACCGGTCGACAAACGATGACTGCAATGGTGGCATTGAGGCCAATAACAGCAAAGTAGGCGGTACAAACGCCAGTGCCGCCAGCAACCAGTACGTTGGACGTTGTGACTTCTTAAGTGCCTTATACCCCCTGATGCTCAACCAAATACTGATCGCCACCAGCACGACAAAGCCAAGCGTAAGCCATGGCGTCAAACCACCCTGGTCTAGATAAAGCACGGTATTGGTAAAGAAATTCGTCAAGGTTACCGGGCTGACAGGAGGAATCCAAAAACCAAACGCCTGAACAATCGATAACTGCTTGACGAGATACGGCAGCCATGGGGCAAATAGCCCGACAGCAACAGCATGCGCCACCAACCAATCCTTTGTAAAGAAAGCAGCCATATATTTCTTAGGGCGACGTTTTGCATCTTTTGCCACCGATAGTGCGCGCCATACCCAGTGTGCCAGCCATACAATTGCTGCGAAATAATGCGTCCACATGCCCAGCGACACCAGTACACCATACACCACCCACAACCTACGTCGACCACTCTCGACCGCCCGTATCAGAACATATGTTGCTGCCAACGCAATTGCAAGAACGAGCGTATACATACGCATTTCTTGGCTGTATCGCACAAGGATTGGTGAAAGCACCATTGCTAATAGTCCGTACAGTGCAGCTTTGCGTCCAAATGTCCGGTGCAGCAGCAAATAGCCAAACACTATCGCTACGCCTGCGAACAAAACACTCATAGACCGTAGTGCGATGTCCGTCGTACCAAATAAAAGACTCCATAATTTCAGCAACCAGTAATACAATGGCGGATGAACGTCGACCGACGTGAACTGCCAGATTTCAAGAAAATCAAACCTGATGATATACGCACTAAATGCTTCATCAAACCAAATTGAAGAGCTGGCGATTGTCACCAGGCTAATCAATGCAAAGACACTAATTCCAATAATCAACGCAATAATATCAGTGCGACCAATGGTGTGTTTTTTATTTGTAATGCGCGTGATCAGTGATCGTAAACTCATATTAATATCCGTAACATTAGATAATACTCTAGCAATTGTACACCATTTGAGGTATAATTTGTTAGGTAAAAACACCTATCGGGGTGTGGCGCAGTTGATAGCGCGCTCGGTTTGGGACCGAGAGGTCGAAGGTTTGAGTCCTTTCACCCCGACCATAGAAAAAAGACTGCCTTTTGGTAGTCTTTTTTCTATAACACGGCGTTGAGATTTAAGCCTTTAGCTTTTTGTCCTGGCAAGAATAGTCGAAGGTTTGGCGTAGCGAAGAAAGGAAACGAAAAGTTCTTTTCGTCCTTTTGTACCTCTTACGCTTGCAAAACTCTCAGTTCTACCTCATAATCACGCCCCGTCGCCCCTATTATCATGCGATGCAGAGATTTCAGCTTTCTGAGCTTAGATCCCTGCACCGCGCAGGTACACACCAAAGAGAAGGACGACGGTCATTAACACAGTCAGACCAAAGTGGGTATTCAGCAATGCACTGAGCCACCTCCCACTGCACAACCACATCAACCGCGCCTATCACGAGGCGGGCGCCTACGCGTCTGCTCCTCCGGCAATCCTCCAGTGGCGGATCCCGGCACGACTCGTACCGAAGGTGGTCCACAAGCACATCAAGCCTACCTGGGTAGTGCCGAGTATCCTCCGACAGATCGAGGATGCACGCAAGGTAATCAAAGACCTGCGTTCGCTGCTTGACCACGAGCAGACGACGTGCATCCACCACCTGCCGGACCGACCACACCGCAAGCTGCATCGCAGCGTTGAGGTCGCCCGTCAAGAAGCGCCGGCTGGATTCACTCCAGGATGGACCTACACCTTCAACCCGTACGAACTTGGCCTTGCACTTCTTGACGAGTACGAAGCCTTCATCGTCCGGACGATGGAACACCCAGGATGGACATCCTTCACCAAGCTCGCACGCATCAACCAGGAGGCCAAGCGCATCCAGGCTAGCGGCGACCTGGTATCGAGTGAACTGTGGACAGTCAGCTCTGTTTGACAGGCACACGCCCGCACCCAAGTGAGACGAAAGAGCCCAATCCCTCCAGTGGATTAGGAGCCATCGTTCACCAAAGGTGCGGGCTCTTTCTATGGTAAAATATAGTCATGACAACCCTCTCGGCTGGCACAATTCACGACAAAGTTCCCACTGATCTTCGAAAGATTCTTACAGACAACACTGCCGCCCGCACAACATGGGAAAATATCACGCCCCTCGCACGCAATGAATGGATCTGCTGGGTCGAAAATGCCAAGCTTAACGAAACGCGCACTCGGCGTATCCTTAGGGCCGACCACGACCTTGCTGCAGGTAAACGCCGGCCTTGTTGCTGGATCGGTTGCATACATCGTACCGATAAAGAGATTAGTCCGTCAGTACGCGGTATTCTTGAGAAAAAAGTGAAGAAATAAATGACTCTCTCGTACCTGCCGAACATATGGTGTATGAGTATAGTCAGACTATCTGACTCTTATTGAAGACCCGCCCTTAACGTCATGAGCAGGCGAAAAAGAGTCACGAGTAACGCCACAAAACAGACAAAAATTAACATGAGTCCAACTGCTTTCTGTCGCTTTTTCAGCACATCACGTAGCGGTCGACTCTCGCCGCCTTCTTTCTTGACGCGCATACGCCCAGCGATACTGACGGCACCACCGACGAGCATCAGCACAAAGCCGGCGACAAGTGCTATGACGAGCAACGTAAAGAATGGCGCAAAGTCGCTACCCACTGGGAATCGACCATCAGTAACTTCAGGCAGCGCCCCTAATGCGAGCACAACCCCTAGTAGCATTACGACAGTGCCTATCACCTGCACAAACCATCCAGTGACCTGTGACGTTTCTCCGCTCGATCGTATCGTATCTCGTTCCATTCGTCTTTAGTATACGCCTCATTCGATCCGCCGCGCAAACATCTCTTCGACTTCCATCATGAAAATCTCCGCCACTTTTGGTCCCACACCATGTAGTTTTTGCAGCCGTTTTGCGCACTCGTTTTGGTCGACACTACTTTCGATGAGCAGCGTCAACGAGCCCTCATATTCTCGTATTAGTCGCTCCGTGCACTTCTGTAGCCCGTGCGCCGTGATGGTATCATATCGTCGGTACCCGCCATCGCACAATATATCTGACAGTTCACGCCAGTTCACATCTCGAATCGCCCACGGCGTGTCCATTTTATGCTCGACAAAGAGCTGCCACGTCTTGATCGCCGTCTCCGCACGGATTGGCTTGCCAAACAGATAGCACAGCAAAAACCAACGAAATAGATCGAGATCGCCCGAGAATACATCGAGCCCAAACTCAGCGATTGTATGATTTTTTGGCTGGCGCTGTGACATATCCTTATTATACGCCTCATTTATAGTAGTAATATCACATCATATTCTCTATAATTATCCATATGGAACAGCAGATCATCCCAGGTGAAACGCCACACCGCACCACAGACCTTGTTCATGAAGTTCTGAGTGGCATCTATTACCGCGAAACTCTCCGTCAGCAAGCAGTAAATGATCTGCGCGCAAAAGCAGCCGCCGCAACCTCTCCTGAAACACAAGCTATGTGGCTACAACAGGCTGATGAATTAGAAGCAATTCATCGCGAGGAGACTCAGTTACCTGAACTTTTTCACTACTAGACTGTCGCATATTACCCTGTAATTGCAACAAATTTGCATATATCAGTCATCTTAAGGTACCATGACGCAATGGATATTTTACAGGTTATTTTTTGGTCATTTGTTGGCAGTGTCTTCTCTTTAGCCGGAGGTGTGTTATTGGTTGGTAGCAAAAAATTGCGAGATACGGCAATACGGTTTGGACTACCATTTGGTGCCGGTGCACTGCTGGCTGCAGCATTTCTAGGGCTACTGCCCGAGGCAGTCGAAGGAAGTACTATCCACACCGTCGCGCTGTACAGCCTAGGAGGATTCCTCGGATTTTTTGTTCTTGAACGATTACTTGGTTGGTTTCATCACCATGAGTCGCATCATCATGACTCTGCTGACAGCAAGCGGAATACTACCCACCAATGGCTAGTGATCGTTGGTGACACCCTGCATAATGCTATCGATGGCGTTGCGATTGGCGCAGCCTTTCTCATCAACCCCGCGGCAGGCATCGGTACCGCACTAGCAGTGGCTGCACACGAAATCCCACAGGAGATTGGCGACTTCAGCATCCTTCTTGGCAAGGGTATGCGCGCCCGAAATGTTATTTTGGTGAACTTTTTCAGCGCCCTCGCAACAGTAGCGACTGCTCTCGCAACATATCTACTAGGGAACACTGTGGGCCTCAACCCTGCCCCGCTTATCGCTATCGCGGCTGGGTTCTTTATTTATATTGCTGCCAGTGATATCATTCCAGACATTCACGAAAAACCACGTCATGAGGGTAATATTCAAGCCCTATTGCTGTTAGTCGGTGTTGTAGCGATTAGTACGATCATCAGTCTGACACCCCACGAGCATTATCACGACGCTAGTCATGACCATGAACACAATCATCATGATAAAGACCACGAATAGTTATCTTCCTCGAAAAACAAAAAATACCAGTTGATCAGACTGGTATTTTTGCTCCATCGCGCGTGGAAATCCTACACGGCCCTTTCCTCAATTGTTTATCGGAATGTGCCCCGTAGTCAGGTGTAAGTGTTTCTTTTAGAGATTAACTTACTACCTCCACGCTATCACAGCATAAGCATCATGTCAATAGCTACGTCTTTGCATACAGTTTGTATGATGATTCGATCATATTTGTCAGTACACCAAGGTCGATGTTGGTGAGTTTTGTCACGTACAGGCAGCCTTTACTGGTCTTTACCTTGCCCAATTGCGCTAGTTCACCCTCGTACTGATCGAATCCTTCCATGAAATAGATCGTGAGGCTTGCCTTGCGCGGGCTGAACCCCAGCAATGGCATATCACCTTCACGGCCAGAATCATATTTATAGTGAACGGACCCGAACCCAATGATACTCGGACCCCACATCACCGCAGGTTCGCCAGTGATTCGTGCCATAATGACGATGATTTTTCGTGCTTCGTCGGCGCGCTCTTGGCTGACAGTTGCGAGAAACTCGTCAACGCTGACATTGGTTGGCTTGGTTTTGTTATCTGACATACTAGCCTAATCATACACCTAGATTATCTGATACGGCAATCTCTTCCACTTGGCCCATACGACAAGTGTCACGACCACGACGAGCAATGTAATGAGTCCGTTTGACGACAAAAACAGCAACCACAGATATGCCGCCCGTAACACATAGAACAACGTACGCCTAATGAATGATCGCCGCTTATCGTCATGGTTAAACCTCACCATCCGGCTACCAATCGACCAGCCACGTGCTATGTACGGTATCATTATGTGAACCACCAATAATACGCCGACATTCACCCAATCACGCACATCCATCGCGATATCTTTATTAATGAAGAGATATACTGCTACAAGCACCGCTATCGCCAGGCCAATAGCAATAATCTGGTCAATCACCAGTGCCACCATCATGCGTAGCAGCCCAGCCTGACGTACCGCGGCGTCTTTTTCGGCACGTTCAATCTCACGCTTTGGAATCAGCATCGCCAAGCCAAATCCAACCATCCCACCAAGCGTGTTAACTATTAGATCATTGACGTCGAACAGGCGATAGCTACATGGGTATAGCCCAAATGCACCCGTCAATTGCGCTATCTCTACCGCAAGCGACAGCAAGAAGCTCCCGAGCACCGTGCGCCAGAACTTCCAACCAAATAGTATCCGCGCTAATATTCCAAACGGTACAAAGAACGCCACGTTCATTGCCAGCTGCAACACTGCGCGCATACCATCAGTGCGAATATCCATGATTGCCACCAATGGATTGAGGACCGGCGATAGCTGATACGCCGTGCAAAATGCCACAGGATCGTCTGGCATTGGATACAGCGTAAAGCTCACCAGTACCAACGCGTACAGTATAAAAATGTAGATGAGTGCCGAACGACCAAACGATACCTTGTTATAGCGCCGGTATTGCATGATGAGAATCGGCAGCGTCAGTGCCGCTGCGAGAAATGGCCATATCAACACAGCTGCCAGGAACGAAGTACTGAATGACGAGAGAAACGAAAGCATAGCTCTATTATAGCGGCTCAGTTGCCCGGCTCAAACCGTGCCGCGATCACATCAACATCAAAGTTGCCATCCTCCGCACCAACGATCATGTCCGCTTTTTGTATGATGGCATCAGTAAAATACTCTGGCTCAGCTTTGTCCCAAATCTCCCAAATGTCCTTCCAGTCATCTGCCGTCCGATCATCCCGTGGCACGTCACGTCCTTTGGCACGTTGATGGCGAATGTCCTCGGGAACTTGTACGAAAACACGAAATGGACGCAGGTCATCAAGGCGATCATCAAACACACCAACACCCTCGTATATGACGATATCTTCCGTCGCCTCGCCTGCTAATTGGCGCAGTGTTGGGATACCAATAAATGGCCTGTAGTCATCACCATAGTCGTCCAAATGGAAAAGTCGTGCCTGCAATTTCTCTGCCAACAAACGAGCCAGATATGTCTTACCCGACCCACCTTTGCCATCAATTGCAATATATCGTGTCATACGTACAATTGTAGCATCTTGCCAGATTGCTAGCTTTGACCGTCTAGTCGCGGAACCATGATGCTGTCGCTTGTAATTGGATTCACAGCCTCACTTACCTCGAGCATCCTATCCTGCAGACGCAGACATTCGTCACTCGTGATCGGATGCGTCGCGTTTACCTGCACATACAGCCCCTCTTCTTGCCGCTGCTTTGTCACGGAAGTATACCAGGCCTGACGGTTACCGTTATTAAGCCAGTCAAAACGATACATCTCACGCGTATTTGTCTGATTTAGTTCTCTAACGTTTGCCACCTCAAGAAAACTCACCAGCATACGCCACTGGTTATAGTCGCGCTTTTGCACTTTGCATGACATATACGTATCAATGCTGCCATCATACATTTCGTCAGGGTCATCGGCTTCGTTGCTGTAATCGAGCATTGTCAAGTAATGGCTCTTCGTTTCCTGATCAGTTCGCGGTCGGCGGGCGCGCTTGCGCAAATAGCCCATCATTAGGCTTTGGACCGCCAGAATATCCTCGATCTCAAGCTGAGGCTCTCGGATCAAATCAATAGGCCACTGCGGCAGTGCTATCTCCAGCTCTCTCATATTCCCATTATGCCATAATTACTTGTAAATGCAACTTATTGCGGCTTGAACTTTAGCGACACTGAGTTTACACAATGCCGTACATTCTTTGGCGTCAAATATTCGCCCTCAAATACATGTCCGAGATGCCCACCACAATTCGCACAGCTAATCTCGGTGCGGTGACCGTCAGCGTCAAGTGTTCGTTTGACAGCGCCAGGAATCTCATCGTCAAAGCTTGGCCAGCCACAATGTGCATCGAATTTATCCTCCGATCGATATAGCGGCGCATCACATTGACGGCAGACAAACGTACCCTGCCTGTACTCGTCAAGCAGCTTACCGCTAAACGGCAACTCTGTCCCCTTGTCGAGAATAATGCGTTTTTCTTCGTCGCTCAGAAAACTCATACTCTATCTACTATATCGTAGTTCTACCCCCAGACACAGCCCTCAGTTAGTGCTATAATGGTGAAGTGTCTTTTTCAAGAAAATCTTCTCACCATGCATACATTCACGAGTACCCAGGCAGCGGTCCAAAGATAGTACTTCTCCATGGCCTACTCGCATCCGCACGCTACTGGCACCCCATTGCAAGACAGCTCCAGCGCGACGGTCATCATGTGATTACCATCGACCTCCTTGGTTTTGGCTATGCAGCCAACCTCTCTGCATCAGATTACAGCTACGATGAGCATGTCGAGCATATCTACTCGACTATTCAGGATGTTATTGGCGACGAACCGTTCACACTTGCGGGACATTCTCTCGGAGGATTAGTGGCGATGCGTTTTGCAAGAAAGTATCCAAAACTCGTATCCCAATTGCTCGTCTTTAATTCACCATTCTACACAAACGCACATGAAGCACAGTCAACCATCATCGGAACAAGCCGTATCTATCACTTTCTGCTTACCTCTCGCTATCGCACAGCTGGATGGGCTATTGCTCGGGTTGTCGGGTTTCACTTATGGGGTAAACACACCGCGAAAGCCCGCGAAGGAGCAATACGCCACATTGTCTTTAAGGGACAAGGTATCGATGACCTCCAACAGCTTGAGACCAAGACTGTTGTCGTGACCGGCTTGCGCGATCGAAAGGTATATATCGACAACCTCATGGAGCTCACGATCCCAAGTAACATCAAAGTTGTGACAGCACCAACTGGTCATCACCTCCCACGAACAAAGCCACAAACAGTCAAACACCTCATCCAACGCGCAATAACAGAGATGCGTACCAGTTCTCAGTCATAGTCAGACCTTTTCTGCAGTGAACCATTTCGCGTGTGCCTGGCGCACCTTGAGAATTTTTGGTGCAATCACAACACTGCAATACCCATTAGCAGGGTTGCTATTAAAGTAATCTTGGTGCTCGAGCTCCGCCTCGTAAAATGCATCAAGTGGCGTCAGCTCCGTCACAATTAAATCATCCCAATGCACTTGCGCACGCTTAATCGCCATCTCAAATAACTGCTTTTGCGTATCGTCCGCATAAAACATCGCACTGCGATATTGCGGCCCGACATCTGCACCTTGGCGATCCTTCGTCGTTGGATTGTGAATCAAGAAAAAAATATCAAGAATAGTTTCCGCTGGAATGACCGTTTCATCAAACGTTACCTGCACTGCTTCGGTATGCCCCGTCGTACCCGTCGAAACGGCGCTATAGTTGGCATCGCTTGCCAATCCACCCACATAGCCACATATAGAAACTTCAGCCCCTGTCAGCCGTCGAAACACTGCGTCTAAACACCAGAAACATCCACCGGCAATCGTATAAGTTGTCATGCACGCCTCCTCGCAACAATCACGACATTCTTCGTCGAGTTAGTCGGCCATCCCGCATCTCATACACTGCATCGCAATATTTCAAAAGTCTCTCATCGTGAGTCACCATGATGGTCGCTTTGCCACGCTCATGTGTCTCTTTTGCAAGGAGTTCTACGACCTCAAACGCCTTCTTTGTGTCCAAGCTCGCCGTTGGCTCATCAGCAAGAATCAAGCTTGATGTACCATAAAGCACCTTCGCAATCGCGACACGCTGCCGCTCACCACCAGACAAATCAGTCGGGTACTTCTTCCGAAGCCTTTCAATTGAGAGTACGTTAAACAGGCCTGTCATAACATTCGCGTCCTCTTTACGCCGCGAAACACGATCAATCAGCTGAAGCTGTTTCTCGACTGTAAGATAGGGTACGAGATTTGATGCCTGCAAAATAAATCCTACTTCAGATAATCGGACCCGAGAAAGCTCTTTCACTGATAGTTTTGTAATATCCGTACCACCTATTATCACCGATCCAGTCGATGGATTCTGCAGCCCACCTGCAATCGTGAGGAACGTACTCTTGCCCGATCCCGACGGACCGATAATCGCTATAAACTCACCTGGATGGATCGAAAAGTCAACTTGCTGTAGTGCAGTCAACTTCTGACCAGCCTGGATATACTCTCGACTCACATTCTTGAGTGCAAGTACCGCATTCTTTGTCATCAGCCTATCGCCTCCACAGGATCAATTTTTGCCACCGAGCGCACTGATGCAAGTCCGCCAAGCACCGCACACACCACAAACAGCCCTATAATCCCCAAGAAAAATGATACATTTACGGCAAAAGGCACCTTGCCTGCCAAGAAAAAGCCAGTCAACAACGCAAGCGCCAAGCCTATCGCAAGTCCGAACAATAGCAGCAGGAGCACCTGCACCATCACTGACCATCCAATATACCCAGTCGATACACCCTCGGCCTTGAGTACACCAAAGATATTCTTTTTCTGCAGTGTTAAAATGTAGATAAATATCGCTAACACAAATGCCGCAATTCCTATCAGGAAGCTAATCATCAGACTAAATGTCAGTACTTGCGCCTGATATCCAGGCAGCGTAAAGCTAAAGTCACGCATCGACTGCCAGAGGGTACGATCAGTTGTATGTGCGGAATGTCCATCGCCCCGCGTAACAATTGCACTCACCGTTGTATTATCACGCATCGCTGTCATGCCCGACACTTCGCTCGCTGCAATGCGCCACGCAGGTAGCGTCATATAGACAACGGGTGCTGTCTGAAAAGTTGCCTTCTCAGCGAATCCCACCACCGTATAGGTCGTCTCCGCTCCTTGAAGTGATATCGCATCCCCTTCAGCGACGCCAATCCTCTTTAGCTCGTCACTAACAACTACCTCATTATCAACCGTAAAGCCTCGTCCTGACGAAACTTCAGGGCTCAAGAAACTTGTCTGATCGATACCAAATATCGCAACATCCTCTGAACCGTCAATCTCAATCGTCGCCGCGCCCACTCCAAGTAACGCCCTGTCATCCCCCAACTGACCACGGTAATCATCCTCAAATAGCAACGATCGGCCGACGGCATTGTTGGCATTCTTAGCAAGGATAATACCACTTGCATCCCACTTGTCTAGTGCTTGTGTATAGCTCGTAGCAAGCCCATATGCTAGCGCGGTCAAAAAGAATACTAGATAGCTCACGAGGATAATCACGATAGTAATAAGAACAAAGCGCGATTTCTCCTTTAGTATCTCATTGATAGCCAAAAACATCTGTCGCTAGTATACAATAGCCTCATGGCATTTAACCACTACGCAAAGATGAAACGAATTCTTGCCAAACAGCCGGACGGTTGGTATATCCAGCGTATCAACGAGCCGACCAGCGCCAATAACTTTCGAGGTGAAACAGTAAACTACGATCATTATTATCGTATCTATGCCGACGACGGCACGCCAATCAAATACTGCAAATTTCAAAAAATCGACAAGCTTGCCAGCATTCTCAACACGGCAGAAGAAGAACTGCCAATTGTTGAAGAAATGGAATAGTCTTACCGTGCCGTGCGCAGAATCTTTTCCATTGTCCTGCCTTTTGCCAACTCATCAATGAGCTTGTCGAGATAACGAATTTCACGCATCAGTGGATCCTCGATATTTTCGATCCGCACACCGCAAATAACACCAGTGATAAGTATTCTGTTGGCATTCAGTTTTGGCGCCTGCGCAAAGAAATCTTCAAAATTTGTTTCATCCGCCAGCGCTTTTTCTAATTCCGTTTGGCTATACCCCGTTAACCAACGAATGACCTCGTCGACTTCGGCCTTCGTCCGCCCTTTCTTTTCCACCTTCTCGATATACATTAGATAGACTCTGGATACGGGCATTTTATAGATACGCTGGTTGTTGTTCATACTACCCTGTATTATACTCTGTATAGCACATAAGTCCGCGATTACGCCCGAGCCCGACCCTTAGGAATCAACTCGGCACCGGCACTGCAGAAACGAAGGGCTTTTATTAACACTAGTAGGAGTTCTGACGATGTCGAAATTGACAAAGGAAGAAAAACGAGCCGAAGACTACAAGGAATGGCGAGAGTTTCGCGAAAACTTTCCCGCCCTACCTTGGAAAGCTTGGGGTAGTTGGTTCAGCTGGGGCAGCCCGGTCGGACTGGGGCTATTTTTCATCGAAATAGCCGCCGCACTCTGGATATTTTTCCAGATATTCTAGCAAGGAATACCACCCGAGAAAATCGGGTGGTATTTTTATCTTCAGTTCTGAAACTCAATTTACAGATTAGATTTTGCTAATACAGCCTTCCGCCGAGCGGTGCTTCCCTATCCGCCGTCACCAACACACAATTCCCTTTACCGTCTGGCACACCAAGCGTCAACACCTCAGACTTCACAGGTCCAATCTGGCGCGACGGGAAGTTTACGACGGCAAGGATTTGCTTGCCCGCCAGTTCCTCTTTTAAATAGTTTTGCGGTAATTGCGCGCTGGATTTCTTGACGCCAATCTCATCACCAAAATCAATCGTCAATTTATACGCGGGTTTACGCGCCTCGGGGAAATCTTGCACGTCAACAATCTTCCCAACGCGGATATCTAGTTTTTCAAAGTCGTCGTACGTTGCCATAGCTTGGTTATTTTTGCTTACCTTCGGCAACTAAATAATTTTTTGCTTCTCGTAGGAGAAACAGGCTGACATCATCTTTGGTATCACCGCTAGGATGAAACGGCGTACTGATGTGATGAATAAGAATCAACATATACGTCATAATAAACGTAATTGCGCCTACAATGAACACTCCACCATAAAACGGATCGATATTGGTGCACATCAATAGACTAATCACCAAGATAACGATTGTTTTAATCAAAAAGAACGCCGAAGGAATAAACTGAATACGCTGGATGTAGTTGACCCTAAATAGGTTACGCATCAACTGTGTCTGTTGGGTCTTTAGCTTTACGACAAAGTTTGGCGGCACGCCCGCTTGCTCCATTTCAGCAAATGACGCCTGTAGCTGTGCGATCTCCTTGCGGGCCTTGCCACGGCTGACGCGTGTTCCTTCGCGAAAGGTTCCTAAAATGTCGATCAGATTACGCCGAAAGTGGTCCAGATCAAACTTTGGGTAGTTTTTATGTGTCTCTTTTGCGTCGTTATACATGTCCTCAATGTTCGATGCAAACTCAGCCGGAATACGTTCGCTCTCTTTGTAATCTGCAATAGTTGCCGAAAGCACAAAACCAAGCACAAATATGACACTCGACACAACGCTATTATGCAAAGATGTCTGTTCAATAAATTCAAAGCCAAAGTAATGCATGGCATATTTGGCTAGCAGCGACAGCAAGGCAGCAATAAGCGCCCATAAAAATATTTTATAATTCTTTAGTATCCGTTTCATCCTTTACTCTGCGCCATAGGAAAAATCCATTACGTTATTATAACGAAAAACTTAGCCTATCACCAGTTTAAACGAGATAGCCTAATAGGCTATCGATATATGCGCCCGATGATGGTCTGGTGTCTTGATCTCATCTACTATTGCTAATGCAAGATCAAGGCTCGATAGATTCGACTCATTATTATCATCGAAGAAAGCAACCTCACCGCCAACCCGATAGGTGTCCCGCTTTTCGCCAGGATTAAAGGCACCGAATGCTGCCGCAGGGCTGATATACAGCCAGTCAAGAGATGATGGCGCATCAGATTGCAGCCACGTAAGTACACTCAACAACTCAAGCGCCTCCGGACGATATGCTTCTTCGAAGTCATCGCCCTCGGCAAATCGCGGTTGCCCTTCAGCTGGGCGGAGTGAACCAAAGCCGCCAACAACGAACAGTCTCGAGCCGGCAGTATCAGCCTCAGCGGCGATAGCTTTATACAGATCTGCAACTTTGCCGTGCATATCTCCACGTGGCGACAGCGCTAGCACAACAACATCGGCATCCTGGAGCGTCTGGGACCGCAAGCTCTCGTCTAATGCCGAACCTTCAATGTATTCAACCGATTCAATCCGCTCAACCGGTGCTGAACGACTCAATGAAATTACCTCGTAACCCCTTGCCGCCGCCTCGGCTACAACTGCCGATCCCGCATAGCCCGTTCCACCAATAACCACTATCTTTGCCATGTCTTCCCCTCTCAATTACTATACCCAGCATAGCATTATTGGCGTGGTTGGGGTATAAAATGATAAGCTATAATCATGTCAGAAAAAAGCCATATCGCTACTTCAAATAACCAGCTGAATAAACTTCGCGCATCAGTATTAGGTGCAAATGACGGCATTGTTTCAACCGCTGGACTGGTCCTCGGTGTGACTGGTGCTGCCGCGTCAAAAGAAACAATTCTTCTTGCAGGATTTGCCGGGTTAGTCGCCGGTGCAATCTCAATGGCGGCGGGCGAGTTTGTCTCGGTCAGCAGCCAGCGTGATAGTGAAAAGGCATTTTTGAATCGTACCAAATTACATATCAAAAAAGAGCATGCCTCAGAACTGGACGAGTTAGTTGAAATCTACCAGGCAAAGGGCCTCAGCAGCAAAACTGCTATCCAAGCCGCCAGAGAGCTGCAACAAAGCGGCACGTTAATGATCGAGCTTGAAAAAGAGCTTGGTATCGATCCAGACGATCTTACTAATCCATGGAGTGCCGCCATCGCTTCGGCGATTTCATTCGTTATCGGTGCGGCCGTGCCACTAGCAGCCATCGCGCTTACTCCGACTGAATGGCAAGTTCCGGCAACTACTCTTGCCGTCCTTGTCAGCCTCGTACTTGCCGGAATACTCAGCGCCCGCGCTGGCGAAGCCAACAAAACCCGTGCAGCATTACGCATCGTCGTATGGGGTGTTGGCGCAATGGTAGTCACTTACGTAATCGGTCACCTTGTTGGTGTTTCACTTGGATAAGTTATGACTGCAACAACCACACATCCGCTAAGAATCTTCTGGGTATCGGGCCTCATAACTGTCGCGTTGGGCGTACTAATGTTAGCACATGGCGGTATCATGGGATTATGGCTCTTTACCATCCTTGTCGTCTTAGAAGTCACTTTCAGCTTTGACAACGCTGTTATCAACAGCCGCGTATTAGTACGGATGTCACCGTTTTGGCAAAAACTCTTTTTGACGGTAGGTATCTTTATCGCAGTGTTTGTAGTGCGATTCTTACTACCAATATTCATCGTTATGTTAACGTCGGGACACGGATTCATGGAAGTCGTTCACCTGGCACTTAATGACCCTGAAGCATACGGTGACACTCTTCATCATGCCGCGCCAACCATTGATGCGTTTGGCGGTACATTCCTTATGATGATTGGTATCAGCTATTTCATGGACCGCAAAAAGGACATTCACTGGCTATCGCGCATTGAGAAACATCTCGCGCGTGCTGGCGGATATCAAAACCTCACTGTATTTGTTATGCTGGCAGCCGCGATGATTCTATATTTCACGGTCGATGACGCCCATAAGGTAACTGTACTTGTGGCATCAATCGTCGGAACATTGCTACATATTGGACTTGATTTATTTGGTTCATTCTTTGAAAAGCGGCAAAAATCATCTGCCACTAAACTAGTCGGCATGGCTGCATTTGGATCGTTTATGTATCTTGAGGTTTTGGACGCATCATTCTCGCTGGACGGCGTCATTGGTGCATTTGCGATCACCAATGAAATTGTATTAATCATTGCCGGACTGGGTGCTGGCGCAATTTGGGTGCGGTCACTAACGGTGTACTTGATGCGATCAGGTGCATTAGGTAAATATCGCTACCTCGAACACGGTGCTCACTGGGCAATTTTGGCACTCGGTATCGTGATGCTCGTTAAACTGTACCACGTTGAACCACCTGAATGGTTTACGGGGTCACTGGGCCTTATTGTAATTTCAGTAGCTATTATATCGAGTGTGCTTGAGAGTCGTAGGAAAAGGATCACTGCCTAACTAGGGCAAGGTAACTACACAACACGACTGCTTCATTGTCATCGCTACGCGCACCATACAACAGTGTAACCCTGTCATGTGTGTGCCAATTAGCAAAAATAGTTGATGCATTAGCATTTGCTTTCAGTTCATCTTGATATCGACGAGTAAACTCCTGAAACTTTGCCGGGTCACGACCATACCATTGGCGCAATTCAGTGCTAGGTGAAATATCTTTTGCCCATTCGTCGAGCGCTGCGCGCTCTTTACTAACACCGCGTGACCATAATCTATCGACCAACACACGATAGCCATCATCTGCCTCTGCAGGATCGTAAATTCGTTTTGTCACAAACTGTGTCATGTCTCTATTGTACGCCTATTTTTTGGAAATATACGGGTTGCCTGTCAGGTAGAAACGCCGCAGCTTATGTACTGCCTTTGAGATACCAATGCGTGTACCAACTGTCACTTCACTGTCTGGAAGTGCTGACTTTTTAATAAGCCGCACTGGTGGCTCGGCAAGGTCATGGCCACTAAGTCGTCGGTCGATATCAAGTGCTGCACAGATTTTGCCCGGACCATTTGTCACATTGACGCCCGTCATACCACGACGCTCCTCAATTACATCAATCCCGTCAATTGGCTCGACCGCACGGATCAACACGCCCGACCCAAGCCCTTCCTTGCCACAGACCACATTGCAGCAATGATGCATACCATAGGTGAAGTACACATACAGATGCCCCGCACTTTTGAACATCGCATCATTGCGTTTACTGCGCCCATGAAATGTATGACTCGCCTCATCAGCCTGATCATACGCCTCCGTCTCGACGATCCGCACACGAATCTCGCGCCCATCAATTTCACGGATCAGCTCACAGCCCAACAATCGCCGTGCCGCCGTTTCTGCTGGCACATTAAGCCATGAAAAATTATCAGTTCTCACAGCTTTATTCTATCAGCTCAGCAAGCTTGCGCGCCGTATTCACATTGCGCACGGTCATATTTGCGTACAGTTTTGTGCCAATGATTTTTTGCAAGCTGCCCTTCATTTGGTTGGCGCGAGTGATATTGGCGATGACCGCGCCGTCGACATAGTACATCGTCTCGATATCGGGATTGTAGCCCAATCGCTCGAGAATGTCTGGAGTATTGATCTCGTCAAATAAGTAAAGTACGTCAGACTTTTGCCCAGATTTGTCAGGCTTCGGTGCGTCATTTGTCCAGTCGGGCGGAATTGCTGCAGCGATTTCCTGCACTTTTTCGCCACGCAACACAAGCGTAGGGATGGCAAAACCAAACCGCCCCTCAAGTGCAGCCTGTACATCGCTCGACACGGCAGCACCATCACTCGTAAACACTGCATTGCCAGAATTGATATATACCAGCACATCGCGAAAACCCAGACCTTCAAGCACCGCCTGAAATTCAGCCTTCGGCACGCGGCGGTTGCCGCCAGCGTTGACTCCGCGTAGCAGTGCAACGTATCTCATGCTTTAGAGCGCTTTTTGCTTACTGTTAACCATGTAACCACCGCGATGAGTATCAGACCGAGCACAAATAGGCCAATGACAGTAAGTGCGACCGAGCCATAGCCGCTTGTCGCCGGATTGAGAAACGGATACGGATACCAACCCGTCATGGCACCGCGCATTAATGCATAGGTAACGTACAGCACAGGGAAAAGCAGCCACACAAGTGACTTTTTAAATGACAGTGCCCGCTTTGGTCGGTCGATCAGGAAGTCGACCAGCATTGCCGCCGGAATAATATAATGGAGTACTGTGTTGTCCCACGGCACCGCCGTCAGTACAAGCCCTTCCATCCTAGCCAGCAGCAACGAAAAGCCAATACCAACCACCAAAATATAGACCGTTACCGCACTGCGCAGCACATCAAGTCGTCTCTCTCGACCTGCGGCGAGCGCTAATGCACTCAGAAGTAACGTGACAAACACAAGAATATTTGTCTGGATTGTAAAATAACTAAAGAAATTTAGTGGAGTAAAGTATCCACGCTCTACGAGCGTTGCAATCTCTGTGACGACAGCACCAAAGCTAAGCAATGCAAAGAATATTTTATAACTAATCAAAAACATCTGCGAGCGTAGCATATCCTGATTATAGCGTACTATTCATATTCGGCGATGACGATTTTATGCTGTGCCATCAGGGTCTTGAATGCATCAGGTTTTTTCATCAACTCATCCATATTTTCTGGCACAATTTGCCAACTGAGACCGTACTTGTCCTTACACCAGCCACACTGTTCACTTTCTGGTACGCTGGAAAGTTTGTCCCAAAAATAGTCAATTTCGTCTTGGTCTTTACATGGTACAGTAAATGATACAGCTTCAGTGAATGTAAATTCTGGCCCTCCATTTATGGCCACAAATCGCGTACCAAAAATCTCAAACTCCATCGTCAGCACTTTGCCTGCTAGGTTTTGCTGAAAGTCCGCCAAGCCTTCGTCGGCACTATTGGGATAATGCTCGGTGCTGATAATTTTGCCGTCACTAAACACCGACGCATAGAAGTTCACCGCCTCTTCGGCATTGCCATCAAACCACAAGTTTGGAACTATTTTTTGCATCGCTACTCTCCTTTCTCTTCTACCTTTTGACAGTATGCCGCCAGATCACTATCCGAATTGATACCAATTCCATAGGGCGAGCTGGCGCTCTTGAGTAATGTTACATGTGAAAACGCTGGCTCATACTCTGGTATTCGCCTACGCACCACTCCACGCAGACCGTCCAGCGCCACGATACGAGCTGGTGCAATCAAGGTCATTTCGTCACCATCCCTACAGACATACCGCTCATCGCCCAACCCCTGAAACGCTACGGCTTCTGGATTATCATGCAAAAAGCTGCGCACATCATCGACAATTCCCGCGACTGTCGCTGGGTCCTCCGACAGCTTACCTGCCGCCACCAAACTCACATGATACTCATCTTTTGGGAATAATTCAGTGCCGTCAAAAACCTGCATCGTCTGCTCGGGAATCTGCTCCGTCACATCGAGCATGATATAGTGCTTCACCTCAGGGTCGTACCATATTTGCTCAGTAATATTCGTGCGCGTCATGCCAATTGCTCCTTTCGATATACCACGACGCGCTTGATCAGATCGGTCGGCAGCGGCTGGTTATTTGGAAATTGTACCGAGCCCTTACCTTGCTTATACTTGGCAAACTCCTCAACAAAAGCCTCGTGGCCATTAGGTGTGGCATAGAATCCAACATGTTTTGCATATCCAGCAAAATAAACAAGTGGCTTATTGTTCAGTTTATAAGCTGGCATACCATACGCAATCGACTCAATTGCTTGTGGCGCTGTGGTGCGAATAAGAAGACGTACAACTTCTAGTCGCTTTTTCACCTCGCCGTTGAATTGATTGATGTATGCGTCAACATCCATGATAGTCCCCTATTACCTTTCTCGTTCAAATCGCGGCACCAGCTGGCCGTCAATCTCGACAGTTTTGACAAACATTGCGTACGGACGGGCGAACAATCTATATTGTGACTCGTACAATGGCCGATATATTACCAGCTGCTCATTGGTTTCGGTGTGCAGTGCAACATCAATAATCTCATAGCGCTTACCAGATTTTGTATGACGGTAGATGCCAGTTTCAATAAACAACGGGGTTGGGTCTTCCATGACCATTTACTCCTCGGTCTCGTCCCGTTGGGTTTTGCCCGTCACTTCATCAAGCTTAGCGACAAGTTCCGATGGTGGATAGTCGGACTTTACCAGATAGTCAGTAGCGCCTAGTTCATAAGCACGCTTGATTCGGCTTGACTCTGTAAAATCACTCAGGATAAAAATCTTAGTTTGCGGAGGGCGATTGGTGAATTGTTCAAGAAATTCAATGCCATTCATGTTCGGCAGCAACATGTCAAGAAGAATGATATCGTATTCCTCACCCTCTAACACTGTCAATGCCTGCGCGCCATCCGCCACAACGTCTAGCTCATAACCCGCATGTTCGAGCGTATCTTTGTAAAATTTCTGCATCACCGGAAAATCTTCAACCATCAATACTCTTGTCATTGTTTTGTTCCTTTCATTTGAATCATCACTGTTGTGCCATGCCCTTTACTTGATTGTACCTCAAGCGTGCCACCATGCGCAGTAATAATCTTCTTCGCAACGTACAGCCCAAGCCCCAACCCACCGAGGTGCTGCGAACCCTCCCGATGCAGCTTTTCAACCGAAAACTTATCTGACAAGAGTGGCATTTGTTCGGGTGCCACTCCTTCGCCATCATCAGCAATCGTAATCGACACTACGTCACCCCTAACGCTGACACCATATCGTATTGCTACTCCATCCGCCGTATGACGAAAACTATTATCAAAAAGATTCGCCAGTACAAGACGAAGCTTAATCGCACTACCCCTAACAGTCACAACGCCACCAGCTCCCGACTCGCGCGTGAGATCACCAATACGCTGATGTGCAACTGCCGCCTGGTGGGCAGCCTTTTCAACGAGCACAACAATGTTTACCTTGTCATCAAGATGGGCATCCTCCTCACTACGCGGCGTGGCCTCAAGAAGATTGTCGATGAGGCGGACTTGATTTTGGCTCTCACCACTCAGTAACTGCAAATAATGACGTGTTTGCTCAGTATGGTTGGCCGTATCATCGTGCTGCATAACATCAATAATCGCCTTCGAGGCTGAAGCAGGATGCTTCAACTGGTGCGCCAACAGTGAGAGGAAGGAATTATAGGCGCGTTCACGGACATTATTCGTTTCACGCGTCATCAAAAATTCAACAATGCGTGCAAGCACTAAAAACACCATTGGGTAAAACACTACAGGCACCGCGCATTCGACCCAATCAATCGTGCCTGTCGTCATCACACTATGGAGCAAAATTGTCGCAACGTACGCGCCGCCACTCGCCGTCGCAACGTACATTACCCAACTGCGCGAGAATAGAAATCCTGCTGCAACAATTGGAATGGCGTATAGGATGATCGTGCGCGCCTCAACTCCACCTTGTACATAAATAATAAGACTTCCCATGAATAAATCGAGAAATAGCTGCCCTACCGTAATCATCCGCTGCGCCCATAAATTTACTGAAAATTGCCGACACAGCAAAAACAGAAGAACATTTACCAGGTACCCAATCAATAAGATCTGTCCGTATTCAAGCACACGATTCGTCTCCAGTGTGGCAAGCACCGACGTCATCATTGCGATCGCACCAAACAAGATTATGTAATACCAGCGAAGGTCAATCCAGCGAAGATTATTCTTTGCCAGCGCACGTGCCACATCTTGACTACCCTGAATGGTGTACTTTGTCAGATCCATTGCACTTATGGTAGCACTTTATGTCTACCATTTGTAAGTGCGAACACGATTCGCTACAATTAGATCCACAATGAATCAAGATAGCGACGTACGAGAAAAAGCTGAAAAACTAGTTGATTTTATTATTGCATCCGATCGCTTGGAAGGACTTGAAACACCGCCAGGAGACAGGGACACTTTGATCAAAATTGTGCTCGGTGAGGTAGATATTAATGAATACATCGATAAAGTAAGCGACAAATTCCGCACTAAGGCCGAAACGTTTCGCGCGATTAATGGATCATCGTATAATCCATCTAGCTCAACCAATCGACAGCCCCATCCACGATTTAATTTCAACAAGGACACAGACAATGGGAAAGAAACAAGCAACTAGCGAAAGACCCAATTCATGGTATGACTTTTTTGCCCCTGGCACAGATGTTCTGAAGAATGCACTTGATATTGAAGATCCTAAGGAATTAGAAAATGCCGAACGCACTCTATCGCAAGCTCGCCAGGCAGTTGGTGCTGATACCATTCCACGAACCTTTGATTTTGAGCATTTCAAAACGATTCACCTAAATCTTTTTCAGGATATTTACCCTGATTGGGCGGGAGAGGTTCGCCCGGTTGGTATCAGCAAAGGTGTTAACTTCACCGAGCCAGCCTTTATCGAGTCGTACGCCAATGACACTTTTAGCAAACTGGCCGAAAAAGACTTTCTTCGACATCTTACACGCGAAGAATTTGCTGCCGAGGCCGCAGAGTTGCTGGGACACCTTAACGCAATTCACCCATTTCGTGAAGGCAATGGACGAACCCAGCGTGAATTCATACGACAGTTAGCCGATGAAGCTGGCTACGATTTTGACCTTTCTGGCGTCACTGCCGATCAAAATAACGAGGCGAGCTACTTATCACTTGCCTACGGCGATGACTCGGGGCTGCATAAGATAATGGATGGCGCAATAAAAGAACGTGTCGCCAAAGCGGCGTAACACGTTCTTCTCTGAAAGCCTTCTAATTATTTGGCAAATTCAATTGCACGAGTTTCGCGGATTACATTTACCTTAATAGTACCTGGATACTGCATGGTACTCTCGATTTTATTGGCAATATCACGTGCCAATTTAATTGCGCTGAGATCATCAACTGATTTATTGTTGACGATAACACGCACTTCACGGCCAGCACTGATTGCATATGCCTTATCGATACCATTAAAGCTGACGGCGATATTTTCAAGATCACGCATGCGCTCGGCAAAGTTCTCGGCACTGATGTTGCGCGCACCTGGACGGGCAGCCGAGACAGCGTCAACCACGCGCACTACCAATGCTTCTGGAGTTGTCGCCTCAATATCATCGTGGTGCGCCTCGATGGCATGAACGATAGCGTCACTTATGCCATGCTTGCGCGCCAGTTCGGCGCCAATATGGTGATGCTTGCCTTCAATTTTGTGCGTCACTGCCTTACCAACATCATGCAGTAGCGTTGCAATCTTTACTGTACGGACATCCGCGCCGACCTCTTCGGCAATCATACCAGCAATATGCGCCATCTCAGTGCTATGCATCAAGACATTTTGGCCATAACTAGTGCGATACTTCAACTCACCCAATAGACGTAGCATCTCCTTTGGAACGCCAACCACACCGACCTCACGGGCAGCGTCTTCACCAGCACGGACAACTTCTTTTTCAATTTGCTTCTCAGCCTTGGCGAATACTTCTTCGATGCGACCCGGATGAATACGACCGTCCTTCATCAGCATTTCAAGTCCCATACGGGCGACCTGACGACGAATCGGATCAAAGCTGGACAACACCACCATACCCGGAGTGTCATCAACCAAGAAGTCAACACCCGTAGCACGTTGCATCGCCTGAATGTTACGGCCTTCTTTGCCAATAATGCGGCCTTTCATCTCATCATCAAGCAATTTAACGGCAGTCACGGTTCGCTCAGCTGTCACTTCGCTACTCATACGCTCCATAGCAGTCACAAGGATTTCCTGGGCACGCTCTTCAGCATCATCGGCGGCTTCACGTTGCAGCTTGGCAACCAGACCCGTCAGGTCATTCTTAATATCACGCTCGGTCATCTGCATCAGCTTTTCAGCTGCGTCTTTCTTCTTGAGGCCAGCAATCTTCTCTAATTTTTCTTGCTGACGCGTGCGAATATCACGAATTTCATTCTTTAGAGCCTCAACCTCATCCTCTTGGGCGCGCAGCTTTTCGGCACGCTTATCAAGCTCATCCAGCTTCCGATCAAGACTCGCCTCACGGTCTGCGAGGCGCCCCTCTGTTTTCTTCCACTCGCCGCGGCGTTCATTCTCAAGCTTTAATGCCTCATCCTTCGCCTTCAGTACAATGTCGCTCGCCTTTGTTTTAGCGGAGGCGATCTCTTTCTCAGCCTTTGTTTTACCGCTCGTTCCTTTATACCGATTATAGACAACTGCCCCTCCGGCACCACCAAAGATACCGATAACTGCGGCAATAATTATTTCTACCATGTTGTGTTCCTTCCTCGCCATACTCCACCAAGTGTTCGTCTTGGTGTCATACCGATAAATCGACGGATTAATCAAAAGTAGGCGAATGTATCAAAGTTGTTCAAATATTAGTCAGTTTGACTGTGTCTAGTGTAGCGCGTTTTCACTATCCCAGGCAAGCTATTTCCGTGGCTGCGTAATACGCGCATCGCCACCATACTCCGGCAGAACAATTGTGTCATCATTACCACGGATCAAGCGATCTATCGACCGCTGGCGCCATTCGTCACCAACTTCGCCAACAATCGGAATTTCGCGCGCCGAAGCAATTGTGTTTGCGACCGTCAAGCCAATCCGAAGCCCCGTAAAGCTTCCCGGACCGCGAAATACACCCAATCCGTCAAGATCATCATACGTTATACCAGCATCCAAAAATATCTCGTCGATATAGACAAATATGTTTTTCGCCAACATGCGACCCGCATCCCATGTACGATTAATCTGCTTGTCATCACTCGCTAGCGTCATGTGGCACTCTGGTGTTGATGTGTCGATAAGTAAATACGTCATAGTATCACACCCTCAACCGACACGCGGCGAGTCGATTCATCAGTCGCCACAATAGCAATTCGAATATGGCCCTCAGGCAAAATATCGTTGACAATCTCGGCCCATTCGACAATCGTCACGACGTCAGTATCGTTGGTCACCTCTGACAACTCATCAGCCATAATACCTGGGTCTGTCAGACGATAAAAATCATAGTGCGCCAACACTATACCAGGCTGCGCTGTCTGATACGTACGACTAATAGTAAAGCTTGGACTTTGTACCGCCTCATCAACACCAAGACCGACGGCGATTCCTTTTGTAAGAGTGGTCTTGCCTGCGCCAACATCACCAACTAACTCGACAACTTCACCACCATGCAGCTGCTGACCAATAGTCTGGCCAAGTTTGCGCATTTCAAATTCCGATGTGATTTCTCTCTCCATTTCTTCTTCATTGTACCACTTACAGATAGGTGCGAAAACGCGCTACTAGTTTTTTACTATTTAGGCTACAATAGAACGTAAGCATTATGCGTATTTCAGATACTATTGTTGAAAAGCTCCTTCTTAAGGATAATGTCGCAACGCCCGAGGCACTTGCGTCGTTTAAGGATGAAGCAAAACAATCAAAGCGCTCGTTGCAACAGACTGTCATTGAAAACGACGTTATCAGTGACAAAGATCTTATTAAGGCGTTTTCAGAATACGCACATATTCCCTACATCGAACTTGATGCACGCGATATTACCTCTGACGTTCTGAACAAAATCCCAGAGCGTGTTGCGCGTCAATATAATGCCGTTCTGTTTAAAATTGATGAAGACGGAACTCACCATCTTGCGATGGAAGATCCTGACGATGTTTTGGCTGTCAACTTCCTCGAAAAAGAAATTGGACAAAACACCAAGATTTATATTGCTCAGCGCAGCAATATTATCGAAGTTCTCGAAAATTATCGTGGCGATGTTAACGCCGAGCTAAAAGAAGTTATTGACATTCAGCGTGAAGACAACACTGAAAACCAGGATGTATCCGAAGCTGAAATCGCCGAAGACTCACCGATTGCACAAACCGTCAATCTCCTCCTCGAATACGCAATCAAAAGTAACGCGAGCGATATTCACATTGAACCGCGTGAAGAATTCGTGCAAATTCGCTACCGCATCGATGGTGTACTGAAGGAAGTAAACCGCTTGCCAAAAAATGTTCTCGGCGCGCTGGTGAGCCGCATCAAAATTCTCTCCAATCTCAAAATTGACGAGCGGCGCGTTCCACAGGATGGTCGATTCAAGATCCGCGTTGGCGGCAAACAATACGCCCTCCGTGTCAGCACTCTCCCAATTGCCGATGGCGAGAAGATCGTTATGCGTATCCTCGATGAAAGCAACCGCAGCATCACACTTAGCGAGCTGGGCTATTGGGGACACTCAATTACTACCATGAACGAGGCTATCGTCCAGCCAAACGGTATGATTCTTGTGACCGGTCCAACCGGTAGCGGTAAATCGACGAGCCTATTCTCTGTCTTATCAATGCTCAACACCCCTGATGTTAATATTTCAACCATCGAAGACCCTGTTGAGTACAAGATTCCTGGCGTAAACCAAACTCAGACCAACAGTAAGGCTGGCATGACCTTCGCCAACGGTCTTCGTGCGCTTCTGCGTCAAGACCCAAATATCATCATGGTTGGTGAGATCCGTGACGGAGAAACCGCCAACTTGGGCGTGCAAGCCGCCCTTACAGGGCACCTTGTGTTTAGTACGTTGCACACCAACAATGCTGCTACGACCCTCCCTCGTCTTCTTGATATGGAGATCGAGCCCTTCCTTATCGCCAGTACCGTTAAGGCCATTGTTGGTCAGCGCCTCGTCAGGCGCCTGGCACGATCATCACGTATTAGTTATGAGCCGACAGATGAAGAGAAGCAGGCCGTTCTTGCTCTCTTTAGCCTCAAAGAAGGCGAGTCATTTGAGCGTATTCATGAACTAGAAAAAGCAGCAGCCGAAGCAGGCATTGGTGGTGATGCGCCACTTAGTACCGACAAGGACGGTATTAGGACCTTATGGAAGGCCGATACCGAGGATAACGAAGACGGTGCGCACGCAGGATTCAAGGGACGCGTTGGTATCTATGAAGTACTTGGTAACACACTTGCTATCCAGAAATTAATTATGGCAGGCGCAACCGCAAATGAGATACAAGATCAGGCAATTGAAGACGGAATGATGACCATGCAGCTTGATGGTGTTATTAAGGCGCTTCGCGGTGAGACAACCATTGAAGAAGTGCTTCGTGTCACGAGGGAGCAATAATCCATGGCGAAATATTCGTTTGTTGCAACCGATTCGCATAATAACGTCGTGAACGGATCTGTGGACATGGCAGATCGCGCGGCAGTGATGAGCGCTCTCAGAAAGCAAGGGCTCCGACCGCTATCAATAAAGGACGGCGTAAAAAAATCCGCACTATCGTTGTCATTTGGCAAGGGAAAAGTTAAGTCTGACGCTCTAGTGATGTTTACAAGGCAACTAAGTGCCATGGTGGGCGCAGGCGTTCCGCTACTCCGTGCACTAGGATCACTCGAAGCGCACTCGGAGAGTCAAGCATTAAAGAAGATACTTGGTGACATCATCAAAGACGTCGAAGGAGGTGCACCGCTTGCCAATGCCCTTGAAAAACACAAATCAACCTTTAGTGATGTCTACGTTAATATGGTACGCGCTGGAGAAGCGGCCGGTATCTTGGATGATATCCTTAAGCGCCTCGCAATGCAGCAAGAAAAAAGTGCCTCGATGCGTAAAAAAATTAAAAGTGCCATGACCTATCCAATGGTCTTGATGTTTATTACCGTTGGCGCCTTCTTCGGTCTCATGATTTTTGTTATTCCGCAGATTGGTGCCATCATCAAGGATATGGGTGGCCCCGATGCCGAACTCCCTCTTTTGACGCGGATTATGCTTGACATTAGTGCGGCAATCATTAGCTACTGGTATATTGTATTTCCTATTCTGGGAGCACTCGTATATGCCGTTATGCGATACATTAAAACACCGAAAGGTAAACGTCTTTTCCATAAATTTGCGTTAAAATTCCCAGGGGTCGGCGGTATCGTACAAAAAGTGGCAGTTGCGAGGTTTACGCGAACCTTCTCTGCACTTATGGGTGCCGGTGTGGCTGTCCTTGAGGCACTCGCAGTCACTTCACGTGCCGTCGGTAATTCAATTTATGAAGAAGCTATTTTGCAAGCCTCCGAAGAAGTGAAGAATGGCAGGCCACTATCAGAAGTCATCGAAGCAAATCCCCTATTTCCTGCAATTGTCGCCCAGATGCTCTCAGTTGGAGAAGAGACTGGTCAAACTGACACCGTCCTCGTAAAGGTTGCTGATTTCTATGAAGAAGAGGTCGACGTTGCCATTGACGGCATCAGCTCGGTTATTGAACCAGTTATGATCGTATTTATGGGTGGTATGGTAGGTGTAATCGCCGCCAGCGTGATGATGCCAATCGCTGGTCTTTCGCAGAATATTAAGGAATAATTATTCTGATATACAAAAACAGTTATGGTATAATTACTGAAGACATATAGAGTGGGCACATGGCAAAATTATTCTTTAAAGATAAACCAATCATCGGAATCGATATCAGCAACACTGGAATTAAGGTGATGGCTATTGATGCTAAGCGATGGCTCGTTACTGGGTACGGATCTGTCGACCTCGACCCTACCAAAGTGAAGGAGTCCCTTGACGGTGATGGCACATACCTTATTGAAAATCTTAGCTCACTTCTCAAAGAAAAAATCGTCGGCGCACTTCCTAGCAACCATGCCATTATTGCTATCCCAACCTCCCGGACCTACTCGCGCACCTTTACGGCCCCGACGAGTGTCGAGCCTATCCTTGAGGACGCAGTACTCACCGAAGCAGATCAATATATTCCTATTCCTTCAAACTCACTTTATATTGATCATGAAATAGTTGAGCGCAGCAAGGATGACCTTACCGTTCTTATGAGTGCTGTCAGCCAGCCCGTTGTTGATAGTATCCTTCACGTTGTCACCGAGGCTGGCCTGCGACCTGTACTTATCGAACCAAGCATCAGTGCTGTTGCGCGCCTCCTCACCGCCACAGAAGACGGACATCTTCCGACCGTTATCGTTGATGTTGGTCCTGCGGGCACCGATATCGCTATCCTTGATGGCGGTGTTATTCGCGTCACCGGTAGTGTCTCCGTGGGTGGCAACACACTGACGCTTGCTATTGCAAAGAAACTTAACATATCACTTGAAAACGCACATCAGCTTAAGGTGCTCAACGGCCTCAACTCAGGCCCTCGTCAGCAAAAAATTGTCAGCGCACTCGAGCCAAGCCTCGAACGTATTACAACGGAAGTCGAAAAAATTATGCGCTATTATAACGAACGTATCAACGAAGAGCATAAACTCGAACAGCTCCTTGTTGTCGGAAGCGGCAGTAACGTTCCTGGTATTGGTGAGTACTTCACCAATAAGCTCGTCATGCCAGCTCGTGTTGCTAGCCCGTGGCAGCGACTTGACTTCGGCAAACTCCCCGAACCTGCCCGCCAATTCCGTCCCCGCTATATTACTGTTGCCGGGCTTGCTATTGTCGCTCCAGAGGAAGCTAGAAAGTGATGATCAACCTTCTTCCACGAGAACAGCAAAAAGAAATTAATGCAGCAAGCGCTAATACTCTTTTGTTGCGCTATCTTATTCTGCTCGTTGGTGCGACGGTATTTCTACTTGGCGCACTAGGTGTCACCTATTTCTCGCTCGCCTCATCTGCCCGTCAAGCCGATACCACCAAAGAGCAAAACGAACGTGCTGCAGTTGGCTATCAAGAGACGCAGACAGCCGCCAACACCCTTCGTTCAGAGCTATCATCTGCCAAATCACTCTTTGATAAAGAGATTCGCTATTCGAAGGTTCTTCTCCACCTATCGTCACTTCTCCCTGAAGGGACTTCAATTAGCGAGTTCTCACTTGATAACGAATCATTCTCACAGCCCATTACGCTGTCTATTCGTATCAGCGGCAAAGAACAAGCCCAGTTACTCGAACAAAACTTTAAGGCATCTCCTTATATCACAAATGCATCACTTGGTAACATCAAAGTAAGTAACGATGGTTCAGGGTATATTGCCGACCTCGTCTTCACCTTTACTAGGAGTGCTGCACAATGAAAACAACCAATCTAAAATCGATCACCGCAGTTAAATTTCGCCTAGTACTCATCGTTCTTATGTCGTTCGTTGTTATCTTGATGATTGGTCTATTCTTTTTCGGATACCGATACATGCAATCAGTGAGTCAGGAAACTGCCAAACGCCAGGCTGATGCCAGCGCCTCTGAAGATAGCATCGGTACCCTCAAGCGACTGCAGGTGCAACTTAAGACACTTGATGGTCTTAGCGAAAAGCTTTCTACCCTGCGCTCATCAGATACCCTGCCGCAATTTGAGACCGAACGAAGTCTTCGCGCCATTACTGCCCAATTGGGTCTTGGTATTCGTGACGTAGAATTTATCGACAGTAGTGCCGCCACAGGCTCTACCGATTCAGCAACTCCCGCTGCCACATCAACAGATCGTAGTTCAAAAATCTCATTCCAGTTTAATCGGCCGCTCACCTACGATGAACTTGTTCACTTCCTTGATGCAATCGAAACAAGCATACCAAAGCTAACTCTCCAAGGCGTAACGATTCCAACTGGATCAACCCGTAGCTCAATTGAACTTGGCACACTAACCCTTGAAATGGCGACAAATTAGGAGGTCAAAATGGCAAAGAAACAAACCTCTCACAAAAAAGGTAAACCGATGTCAATCAGTGCGTTCTTTAGTCGATTCCATGCGGTAATATTCTTCGTGGTCGTCTGCGGTGCGCTTACCGTCGCCATCTACATGCTTAGTACCATCATTACTGGATCTTCGACTCTTACTGATTACACACCTCCATCAACAAATGCCACCTTTGATACCGAAACGATTAATCGTGTCAATGAGTTACGCGACCTTGACACTCCCCCCAAGCCGCTTGAGCTGCCATCAGATGCGCGCACTGACCCATTTGCAGGGTAGGTCAATACCTTTGACGCGCCGTTAAAAACTGCTTATACTAAGAGCATGTTACTACTTGGCGACCGACTACTTGGCACTCCTGTAATGAGCCTACAGGTCGGCGTTAAAGTAGCTGAAACTATTGAGCCCGTGATTGATCCACGAGATCTTATCATTGTTGCGTATGAGGTTGATGGACCACTGCTTGAAACACACCCAAAGTTTATTCGTATTGCCGATATTCGCGAGTTAAGTGATATTGGGATGATCATAGACAGCAGCGACGAGCTGGTCGAGCTTGATGACGTAATCAAGATTAAAGAAATTCGTGGCCTTAGCTTTAAGTTAATAGGTATGAAGGTCGTTGACGAACGCGGTCGTCGTCTCGGCAAGGTTGAAGATTATATTGTTGATACCGATAACTTTGTGATTCAACAGCTATCAGTTAAAGGTGGGATTATTAACAGCCTCTCAAGCACGGGACACCTTATCAATCGTTCACAAATTACTGAAATCAGCGATACCATTATTACTGTTAAGAGCACCGAGGCAAAGCTCACCTCCCTTGAGACAAAAGGCGACATCCATCGCACTTATAATAATCCATTCCGCAAACCAACAAGTACCCAGCCAGAAACAACTACCGTTGACTAATTTCATCTAGTGCCGTCTTGATATCGTCATATCGAAATCCTTGGCGTGCGAGATATTGCATAAATTTTTGACGATCAGGATATTTCGATTGCTTTTTAGCGATTACTTTCGCCAGCTCGTCCTCATCGGCACGATCAGTCTCGGCCAGCGCCGCCTCGATAATGCGACTATCGACACCTTTTGCGCTTAATTCGGCACTTAGTTTGCGCTGGCTGGCACCCTTAGCCTGATTGCGATGCTCGACCCAATAGGCAGCAAACCTTTCATCATCAATATAGCCTTTTTCGACCAACTTATTAAATACACGATCGGCCACTGAATGGCTAATTCCCTGACGTTCTTTTACTTCACCTGTCTGCCTTTGGCGATACTTCGTTGTGCGTGTCTTTCGGTACAGATAGTCTCGTACCTCACGTGCACTATGTGGCCGCATCAAGCAGTATTCTAATGCGCGCTGATACACTTTACCAAATGTCGATTCGGCCTCAAGCTCTACCAACATTTCTTCACTTACTTCAGCGCCTGACTTAATACCAAGATCAACCACCTGTGCAATCGTTAAGCTCAATCGATACTTGCCATCAATCGAAATATTCACTCTGTCAGGATTGCGTACTTGTGCTGATACGCTAGTTATCTTCATATGGTTAGTATACACTAGAGGTATGACAGAGACCGCCCCTAAAACACCATATGAAATTTTTAAACAGCGCTACACACCTCTTTATCGTGTTCTTCTTATCCTTGGCATCCTTGCCGCTCTCTTGTCACTTGCATCGCTGACCAATTTGCGGTCACTCTTTGATTATTTTCAGACCGATCCAGCATATGCAACGAGTTCACTCATTGCCGCTCTTATCGTACCAGCCCTTATGATTTCATCTCTTATTCTCCTGTGGCACAAGCATCCGACAGGAATACGGTTACGACTCGTAGGGTATAGCGTATCAATTCTCGCCTCCATCATCGGGCTCTTCACGTCTTCCGCTACTATTGAGCGCATCACCAAGGAAGTTACCGACGCCGCTATTCGTGATGGTAACGGAGTAATTACCGGAGATTTTGCCGCCAGTGTCACCCAAGCATCATTCTACGGTACGCTCTATGTCGGTATAGGCGCAAGCTTGCTGTTTTCATGGCTCTGGGTCAAAGCATGGAAACGACAAGTCAAAGCCGATACTAAAAAACACCCCAAATAAAAAATCGCCGGCACGTATCCGGCGATTTTTTATTTTATGCTTCGGCTTCAGCCACCTTAGCACGGACCTTTTTATCAATTTCTTCGAGGACCTTTGGATTTTCCTTCAGATACTTCTTCGTTGCCTCACGACCCTGGCCAATCTTGCTATCGTTATAGTCAAACCATGCACCAGATTTACCAACAACACCATGCTGCACCGCAAGATCCAAGACGTCACCCGTCTTTGAGATACCTTCATTGTACATGATGTCAAACTCTGCCACACGGAATGGCGGCGCAATCTTATTCTTGACGATCTTCACCTTGGTTCGGTTACCGATAATGTCTTCGCCTTCTTTGATCTGACCTGTACGGCGAATGTCCATGCGGACAGAAGCGTAAAACTTCAGTGCGTTACCACCCGTTGTCGTCTCTGGATTGCCAAACATCACGCCAATCTTCATACGAATCTGGTTAATGAAGATGACTGTCGTCTTTGACTTGTTGATAATACCCGTCAGCTTACGAAGCGCCTGACTCATTAGACGAGCCTGCAGACCCATATGGCTATCACCCATATCGCCATCAATTTCAGCTTGCGGGACAAGGGCTGCCACCGAGTCAACTACCACGAGATCGACTGCGTTTGAGCGCACCAACGTCTCAGCAATCTCAAGTGCTTGCTCACCGTTGTCTGGCTGTGACACCAAGAGATTGTCTGTATCAACACCCAGCTTGCGTGCATAAGCAGGGTCAAGTGCATGCTCGGCATCGATAAAGGCTGCTGTACCACCCTTTTTCTGCACTTCGGCGATGGCATGCAATGTGAGGGTTGTCTTGCCAGAGCTTTCTGGCCCATAGATCTCAATGATTCGACCCTTTGGATAGCCACCACCTAATGTCAGGTCGAGGCTCAACGCACCTGATGAAAATAGTTCCACATCAACAGTAGTGGTATCACCAAGGCGACGAATCGCCCCGTCACCAAACTGCTTGTTAATCTGTTCCTGTGCTAGTCCCAATGCTTTCAATTTTGCATCACTTGCTACTGGCTTTGCACCAATCGGGTCTTTTTCTGCCTTTTTCGCCATATTCCCTCTCTTTCTTATACTCTATTATACGTATACTGGGTTGAATTTGCTATAATATATCTATATGAGACATCGAACTGGCTTCACCGTAATTGAACTGTTATTTGTTGTGGTAATCTTTGCGGCAGCCAGTATCATCTTCTTTGTCCAGAAGAACAACATCGAAGTGACTGCGCGTGACACACAGCGCAAAACGGCAATCAATGCAATGTATCTCAGTCTTGAGGAGGTATATTTTAAAAAGCATGGCAGCTACCCCAGAGAACTAAGCAAAGATACCCTTCCTTCGGTCGATGAGGCATTGTTTACTGATCCAAATGGCATCAAGCTTGGACAAACAACTGTTACAGTAAACGACACGAAGTACCCCGTTGCGTCCAATTACCGTTACGAGGCAACCAACTGCACCGAAGATGTATGTAAAAGCTACACCCTTCGCACTACTCTTGAGAACGAAGATGACTTCGTAAAAAAGAACCGCTAACTAGACTTCCTGTGTATCAAGAAAATCTGCTCCAACAGGACGACCGTTCTTGAAGTTTTCAACAGCGTTATTTACGATTGCAATTTGTCTTTTTGGATCTTCAACAAAGTTAAATCGGTATGTCGTCTCCTCACCTTCAGTACTGAGCCTCATCAATCCATAGCCAAAGATGTTTGGCAAAATTCCATACTGCTTAAAGCTCGCATCTTCGATACTACCAAGACTCACCGTCTGTTCATGGCGCGAAAATAGCCCATGCTGGATTTCCTGGATTACACTCTCGTTCGTAAGGAAAAATTGGTTCTGCAGATATACCCAAATTGCGATACCCCCCAAAAGACCCGCAAAGAACATAAGCAGTAGAATCCCACCAATAACTGTCGTAATCGGCGGCAAATCAACAAGTGCCATGGCCGGTGAAGAATAAAAATCTGGTGCCAACACCAAGGCGACCGTCAGTAGTACTAACACCAAAGTAGTGATGCTCACCGGAATGAAAAGCCCAATTGGGTGGCGGCGTATACGTAACATCACAAATTCGCCCTCACTGAGATTCAAAAAAGGATAGAGACGCTTTGATTCTTCAGACTTGCGCTGTAATGCATCGCTCATTTGAGGGACCTGTGGGTCATATGAACGTGTCGTATGTACAAAGTCTGGCTCATTCGCATACTGAGCACGAACTTGTGGATTGAAGTTATGCCCTTCGTAACCCGTAGGTTGCGCCGTCACAATTGACGTCGGCTGCGGCGGGGCCGCCGCCTGAGGTGGATGATGATACAGCGGACGCCCTTCGGTGTCATAAGCAACTGGCTGCGGTTCTTGTGGTTGCTGATCATTACTCATAATTGTATTCTATCACCCTTCGGCCGTGCGCCCAAGATGACGATATGCCTTGGGTGTGACGCGGCGCCCCCGCGGTGTACGCTCGATAAAACCAAGTTGCAATAGATACGGTTCGTAAAAATCCTCAATCGTCGTCGCTTCATCACCAGTCAAGGCTGCAATCGTTGTCAGTCCAACAGGATTGTCACCGTAGTTATCAATAATACTAGTCAAAAGATTACGGTCTGCCGGATCAAGCCCTAACTCATCCACCTCCAGCATTTCGAGGGCCCTCGTGGTTGTCATGGTGTCAATAATGCCATCACCGTTGACGTCGGCATAATCACGCACGCGTTTTAATAGGCGATTGGCGATACGTGGCGTCAGCCTCGCACGCGTTGACAGATCCTTGGCTGCATCGGGATGAATGTCACTTTCTAGAATCGTTGCGGCACGCTTGATAATTTGCTCGATTTCTTTAGGTGTGTAAAATTCCAAACGGTGAATATGCCCAAATCGATCACGAAGTGGCGCCGCCAGACTGCCCGTACGCGTTGTCGCACCGATCACCGTGAATTTCGGCAGATCAAGGCGCACACTGCGCGCTGCAGGCCCCTTACCAATTACGATATCAAGCTTGTAATCTTCCATCGCACTATAGAGCACCTCTTCCACCGCACGACTCAGGCGATGAATCTCATCGATAAAGAGAATATCACCGTCACCAAGATTCGTCAGGATGCTCGCAAGGTCACCAGCACGCTCAATCGCAGGCCCCGCCGTCACACGGATATTCTTACCCATCTCGTTGGCGATCACGGTTGCCATTGTCGTCTTACCAAGCCCTGGAGGACCATACAGCAGCACGTGATCAATCGGCTCGTCACGCTTCTTTGCTGCCTCGATTGCCAATTTCAGATTCTTTTTTAATCTCTCTTGCCCCACGTAATCGACAAACGTCTGAGGACGCAAGGTAACCTCAATTACCTGCTCGTCATTGTTATCATCGTGAATAACAGTATCTATGATGCGTTCAATAGCCATTATGTCTATTATAGCTTATAGCTCTCTCGTCGTGCCATTATGTTCTTTACCAAGTCCTTTGAGGTGTACGATACCAGTGCCGATTGCAACGCCAGCCGCCACGGCACCAGCAACTTTCGTAGCACGTTCATTGCCTCTCATCGCCACGAGCGCAAATCCAGCAGTCGCAAGGCTTGTTGCGCGCTGATACTTTCTGCCTTTTGTGGCTTCACCCGTTTTGATGAGATGGAACAAGTTCACCCCCCCACAATCGCAGCTCGCACCGCCAGCACGCCAATTATCCCGCGCGTCTCTGGATATTTTTTCGCTACCTCTGCCGCAACACGTATCTCCGAAAGATGGTCAATCACCCCATCAGCCACACGACGAGTGCGCGTATCGGCATCAAACTTCCGAAGTATCGCTCCGTCAAGAATATCAGCCGCCACAAATGCCGCCATATCTCCATCAATCGACTTATCGTCTCTGACCCGACGAGCCATACGCTCCGCCATACCGAGTCGGGCAGCGGTCAATCCCACACCAAACGCTTGTTTGGCAATTTCTTTCATGAACTTCTAGCCTTTTAGCGCCTCTGTCACTCGCTCTGCCGTTGAAAGTTCAGTCGAGATACCCTCCAGCGCCTTTGATGCGTCCACCAGATTGTACCCGAGCGCCATGAGCGCCTCAAGTGCTTCGTCAGTATGTGAAATCGACTGTGATACACCAATCGTATCATTGTCATAGCGCAGTGGCATACCGACCTTATCGGCGAGATCGACGATGACACGATCTGCCGTCTTCTTGCCAACACCACTGGCTTTTGCGATATAGACAGCATCTTCATTCGCGATCGCATTGCGCACCACCTCACTCTCACCAAGACTGAGGATCGCCAGCGCTGCCTTTGGACCGACGCCCTGCACACTAATCAAAAGTTCAAATAACTTCTTAGCTGCAAGTGACGAGAATCCAAATAAGTCTTGCGACTGCTCACGAATGTGATGATAGGTATAAAATTTTACCGACTCGTTTAGTAAAGCCCGCTCGTAGTCGCCAAGCGCAACTTGCACTTCATAGCCTACACCATGGACATCAATAATGACGGAATTTCCAAATTTTTCAGCCACTTCTCCTAAAACATGTGCGATCATGTACTTAGTGTATCACTTTTACGGTGTGGTCGTCTCGCCTGGATCAGTTGTTTCACCAGAATCGCCAGTTTCAGGCTCTTCTTCGTCGGGATCGGGTGCAATTGGTTCGGTCGTAGGCTCTTCCTCTGGTGGCTTTACCTCTTCTTTCTTCTCGGGAGCCGCTGAACATGATGAAGTCGGTAATGCCGATACAAGGAACACTTCACTGTAGGTATTAGTGCCCTGGTTCGGCGCCAAGCCACCCGTTCCGTGACACACCCATCGCTCGACAACACCATCCGGACGCGAGAATGATGGATTTGCAGCACCGATTGCTGCTTGCATCGTAGCACGCCAAATTGGACCCGCCATATCTGCGCCACCACTTACCATCACTTCGTTGTCATTGTTGCCAACCCAAACACCAATGGCAATATCTGGCGTATAGCCAATCGTCCATGCATCTCGGTTATCGTCAGTTGTTCCCGTTTTCACCGCCACCATTTTACCTGGGACATTCAATGCCGACCCAAACATAAATGAACGGGCATTCGTATCAGAAAGGATGCTCGAGATTAGATAGGCACCCTGCGAACTAATCGCTTGCTTTGATGATGATTCGTGCGTATAGATGACTTTGTTAAATTTATTACTAATCGTCTGAACCGTCGTATTTTTACGTAGTTGCCCACCATCGGCAAACGCCGCATACGCGTTCGTCATCTGGTTTAACGGCACCTCGGCAGCGCCAATTGCCAGCGCAAGTCCATAGTCCTGCGGATCATTCGTAAGCGTCGTAATACCCAAATCTTTCGCTGCCGCAATCGAGTTGGCAATACCATACTGCTGCATGACTTTAACTGCAGGAATATTCAGCGACCTCGCCAAGGCTTGACGTACTGTCACATTGCCATAGAATTGCCGCGTTGCATTATTTGGTGCATATCCGTTAATATTAATCGCCTCATCCTTGATAATAGTTGCAGGTGTAATCTTCCCATCAGCCAATGCCGCTGCATAATATAAAGGCTTAAAGGTACTACCTGGCTGACGTTTGGTCGTCGCCATATTAACCTTGCCCCAGTCCTCATTTTGGTAGTCAACCGATCCGACTAACGCACGAATCTCACCAGTCTTCGGATCAATCGCAATCAGGCCAGCGTTCGATCCACCCATACCCTGAATGTATCCAACGCGTGACTGAACATTTGCGACCGCCTGCCGTTGCAGCGCTAAGTCGAGCGTTGTTGTTACTTGGTATCCCGAACGCTCTACCGTCTCTTCGCCGTATTTGTCATACAATTCAGCCAGTACCATTTCGGTAAAATGAGGAGCATCATTCTTGATCACTGCCGGAGGCTGATAGATTAATTCTTCAGACAGCGCCAAAGTGCGCTGGCTCTCCGTAATCATGCCTTCACGCACCATCCGCTTCAGTACTTCAGACTGTCGTGCGACGCCTTTGGCCTCGTCGCCAGTAATCGGTGAATAGGCACTTGGTGCCGGCAGCAACCCTACAAGCATTGCGCTTTCTGCAAGTGTCAAGTCAATCGGCTCTTTGTTGAAATAATTACGCGCAGCTTGCTCAATACCAAACGAATTGTTACCAAAGAAGACAGAGTTAAGATACATCTCAAGAATCTCATCCTTGGAATAACGTTGTTCAATTGCCACCGCCACCGAAAAAGCTTGATACTGTCGCAGAAATCCTCGTTCACGGTTCAATAGCGTCATTTTTGCAAGCTGCTGAGTGAGGGTCGAACCGCCAAACTCACCACCACCCGAGAAGGCGTAGCCATACACAGCACGCATCGTACTAAGAATTGAGACACCCCCATGGTCGTAGAAATTCTTATCCTCACTGGCAATGACTGCCTTTTTCATGTACGGAGAAATCTTGTCGAGGGACACTAGTTCGCGATGCTCAGCCGTCCCAACACTATAGAATGTCTCGCCATGGACATCTTTTAACACAACACCTGTGTTGTTGCGGTTCATGAGCTTTTCCATGTCACCCATCGTTAATGCAAAGTACGCAAATGTAAGAAGTGGAATTACCAATACCACCAGTACAATTGGCCCACCGATAAGCAATGACTTTTGCCACCACGCAAGCGTACGGAACCAGCTCCAACGATCACGTAGCCACCATTTAAAGCGTCGCCATATTGGATGGCGTTGACGTTTGAATAGCCGCTTTTTCTTCTGTGTCATCACCACTAATTATACCATTTTACCGGCTAAACAAGGCATGTGTGATGGCTGCAGCCAGTGCATCGGCCGCGTCATCGGGCTTAGGGACCGATTGAAGATTCAACTGCAGACGCACCATCTCTTGCATCTGTTTTTTGTCTGCCTTGCCGTATCCTGTAAGACTTTGTTTGATTTGCTGGGGGGTATACTCGGCGATCGGTAGTCTGGCTTTACGACCTGTCAGCATCGCTACCCCACGCGCATGCGAGACACTCATCGCAGTCGTGACGTTTTGGGCAAAAAAGAGTTTCTCGATACTCATCACCTCGGGCTTAGTCTCAGTAATAATTTCTGTTAAACCGTCAAAAATCTCTTCGAGACGCTCATCTAATGGTGTATGTGCTGGTGTTGTAATTACGCCAGCCGTTACGAGTACCGTCTTGCCTTTTGCAACGTCGATCACACCAAAGCCAAGGATACCAGTGCCAGGATCGATACCGATAATTCTCATATACTTAGTGTATCATTTCATAGATTTTCCTGGTCGGAAAACCTTACGAGTGACTCGTCCAATCTCCTCGCGCCACTCCCATCCCCCGTAGCCAACGGCAGCCAGTGCGACACCGCTCAACACCCACCAACCAATAAATACACTGGCACTGTCACGAATAGGCTCGACGGCAAAACTTGCCGCAGGTGGTATCGATTGTTTGACGTTGCGACAACGATTCGTCAGTGGATTACGCTCACGACCCTCACCACAGTCCGCCAGAGCGATGTCATCGCTACTGGCAATTTTTTTGCATCTATTGGTATCAGGGTTACGGAACTGATCATCAGCACATGGCTTTAAGGCGTTTGCGGCTGTCGCAATCGAGCGACAACGGTTAGTTTCTTCGCTGCGGTATTGACCTTCGCGGCATGGTATCAACGTACGTGCGACAGCGATAGTACGACAACGGTTCGTCTCCTCGCTACGATACTGATCGTCACGACATGGCACCAATTCACGCGGTGACGAACCGCTACCCTTACTGCCTGCCATCTCAGTAAAATCATTTGCCTCGTTTAGCGGTGAGGGTATCGCCCATCGCCATGTACCTGCCTCAAAGCTATAGGCCCATGATCGCCCTACTTGCACTGCCCTATCCGACCCAATATACGGCGGCACGCCAAGATCAAAAGACACATACCCATATACGTCTTCAAGCCAAACCGTACCGTCATTGGCAGTAAACGACACACGCTTACCGTCTCTATCATGCGCAATAATCATCCACCCATTTTCCTCAATGACTCCAGACAAGTACGTCGTATTTGTTGCCGAACTGGACGCGTTGCTATAGCCTGACCGCAATCGATAGAGCGATAGATCTACTGGGGCTACACCAGTGTTTTTAATCTTTATATAGTCATAACATTCTTCGGTCTCTTGCCCAATCACACAACTCTTTGGGTTTACCAATACCTCAAGGACAGAGATGTCAGGAGCATCAGGCAGAACATACAATCCACCGCTCAGCACTGTATCAGCACCGGCCGAGAACGTTGTATTCGTCGTGTAGTTACCCGCACTCGACTTAAATCGATGCATCAAGCTGCCGTCATAATTAGCTGGAATAATTACCTTATTTGGCTTGATATCACTTCGCATTAAACTAATATCCTGCGCTGCAACCGCCTCATCTCCAATAGGCAGTACGTACTCGCCATCTGCCATCACTGACTCATCTTGCCAAGCAAGCGCCATATAGCTTCGCGGCTTTATCCACCCTACGGGCAACATTATCGGATATTCTTCATCACCTGCCACGAACAACAATTCATACCCATCCAATGGCTGCATGACAGACGAATTATTATATATTTGTACCGCGTGCAAATGCGCGCCAGTGGCCTTATAGGCGGTGATGATTAATGGTGAATCAGGTAACTCTGGTGGCAGAAGTTGAATAATGTCTGGCTGAGGCGGCGGTATGCTGTCTGCTCGCCCTGACTCATCGTGGATCGTCATTGGCTCAGTTGACACCCCTAACTGCTCCGTATCCTGAGTAGTGAGGTCCTCAATCTGCTCATCGCCACCCTCTTCGCTGATTACTACTGCTTTATCACCTTCTTCTGATGCAAAAACCGCCCCCGAAGGAGCGGCGCACGAAACAACTAAGACAAAAACCAATGATAGTAGTAAGAATCTCTTCAACGACCCACCCTCATTATACTGACACTTTAAATATATGGTCTTACGTAGTGTCTGTCAACAACTATTCGATATCTGCCGTGATATCAGCATTCGTGTGTACGTTTACAACATCGTCCAATTCGTCAAGCGCATCAAGTACTTTCATCAACTTGGTCGCCGTCTCCTCATCAGACACTTCGATCAATGATGTACCAATATATTGCAGTTCGGCATCCTTCACCTCAAGACCCGCCTCAATAAGCGCAGCACGCACTTTGGCAAGATCTTTTTGGTCAGTGTACACGGTAATTTCGCCGTCCTCGTCTACCGCATCTTCAGCACCGCAATCAAGTACTGTCAACAAGGCATCTTCGCCAGTTGCCGCAACCACCATGACACCTTTGCGCGTAAATTGAAACATCACACTGCCCGCATCAGCTACGCGGCCGCCATTTTTTGCCAAAGCATTGCGAACTTCCGGAAACGTGCGGTTGCGATTGTCCGTCGCGGTCTCGATGATAATACCAACGCCTCCTGGACCCATACCTTCGTAAGTGATTTCTTCCAGCTGGGCAGCATTCTTATCACTGACGCGATCAATCGCGCGCTGCACGTTGGCGTTTGGCATATTGGCTTGTTTTGCCTTTTCGATTGCCAATGCCAGTGCTGGGTTCATGGCCGGATCGACACCACTGCGTGCCGCAATGGCAATTTGGTTACCAATACGTGTAAAAATCGCACCACGCTTGGCGTCATTTGCACCCTTATCACGCTTAATCTTCGCCCATTTACTGTGTCCAGCCATATCAAACTCTCCGTTTCGTTACTAGTCGGTAGGTATTTATACCTATTGTAACAGATAGCAGAATACCTGTTAATCGACGATACTATGATCTTTTAGTGATAGTTGTGTCACGCGGTGCACGTACACGCAAGCACCGATAATCACTCCGTACAGCAACAACACCCACCCTCCCACATCAACGTCTGTCATCGCCCAGGGAAGATTTGCGAGATAGGTCGCCGTACTCGTCATATACCCCAGTAACCATGTTGTTGGAACTGCAAGCGCTGCACCAAGAAACGGAATCGTCATTGCGCTCAACCCTGTTATAAATACAAGTAACATCGCAAGTGGTACAAGCGGTAGCACGAGGAGGTTAGCGATCAAGGCCACATTCGACATCTGTCCGAACACCATAATGATAATCGGCAATGTCGCCAACTGTGCCGAAATTGTTTCGCCCATAATCTGGCGGATGGCCCCAGGTTTTTTATCACCAAAGAAATATGATTGCAATAACGGTGCTACAATCATCACCCCAGCAAAGGCCGCAAAGCTCAACTGCCACCCAACATCACCCCAGGCGTAGCTAGGATTAATAAGTACCGTCACGGCAGCCGCAACTGGCAGCAACACAAGCGGGTGAAATTTGCGCCCATAATACCATGCCAATAGGCTAAGTCCTGTCACCAATCCCGCGCGCGACATACTCGGACTCATCCCCGTCACAGCAATAAAGCCCAGCACCAATCCGCTCGACATGATCAGTGCCATGTATCGTGATATTCTCATAAATATACGACGCGCAAAACGGACCAGAATTGTTAGATTATACCCACTTGCCACAATGATGTGCGTTAGTCCTGCAACGCGCAGTGCTTCACCCAACTCTTCAGGAAGCGCCCGTCGTTGCCCCAATAGATATCCGAGCCCAAGGCTCACCTGAGGCTCGGGTACCACTGATCGCACTGACTTGCCAAATGCATCACGCACACGAAGTGCAACATCACCAGGCTCAGGACGCTCAACGCGTACAATATCTGCGCGGTATATTGATGCAGGAAAATTACCAAACCCTTCAGATATCTTCCCTCGCACCGTCACAACATCACTACGCCTCACGTCATTATTCGTCGTGAATGTCACCCATACGACACCCGGAAGTGTCATTTCGCCATATACTATCGAAGATACCTTCATGACATACTGTCCATCTACGCGCTGATCAATATCCTCTCTGACAACGCCGCGGATTTCGACCATGTGCCCCAAAATCTGTTGATATGCCATCAGATCAACCCGGTCAATTCCACCACGCCACAGCCCAATAATCATCCCGCCCAAAAGACAAAGAACAATCATAGCAATATATCGAAAACAAAAGACAATCGCAAGCAGCGTCAGAGCGACCACCACCCATACGCAGTGCGAAAACCATCCAGCGGGTACATCAGCCGCCAGTGCAACGCCTACAACACAACCAGCAGCAATGGTTGCAATCAACCATGATACATGAATCCGTCGCTTTAGCGCCCACCAGTTCATTACATTCAGTCTATCGCATTATGATACAATTATCATATACAACCATAAGGAGATTCTCATGGCATCAGCACTGAATTTTATCAAAGTTACCACTCTCACTACTCTCGCACTGTATGTATTACTTGCAGGTCTTTTGGCGATTGCCGCTGTACTTTCATGGGTTAGCTGGGAATTTGTCGGTGAATGGCTTGGACGTATCGGGCTGGTTGCACTATTGATTGTTGCTCTCACAGGAGTAATTGCTGCTATTACCGGGTTGCTTCGAAAATAATCAGCATCCTCCAAGAAAAAACACTCACATTTGTGAGTGTTTTTTCTATGGAGCGATTTTTTGAATTCGCTAGAACCCATTTTAGCACAAAAAGCTAATTGAGCCGCGCCGCCTGTCCGCCGAAAGGCGGACGCGCCCCGACCAGAAAACCCTTTGCATATTTTTTGAAATTTCCCCCGCCGTGATTTTTTGGATTTGGTAAAGGGTGTTCTGGTCGGGTGCGCTGTCGCTTTGGCGACATTGGCGGTGTTAGAGTATAATAGGACTACTATGAATACTGAGATGTACTTGAGGCGACGTAGCAAGGTAATAGTTGCCAACCAGTCTGATCACGCTGAGCTTGATGACGCGTATCTTGTGAGTATGCAAAAGAATATCGAGAGTCTGGGCTATACTTTTTCTACTGATGTCCTAAAGGCACTTAAGCAGACTAGCCAAACACAGGCAATCAGCTTTTATGAAGACGTAGTAGCCGCACTAAAGCAGTTAGTGGGCGCGAATGTAGTATATAAGCCTATGTACCCCAACTTTCCTAAGCAGGTAGCAAACGCCGACGAAGTTGAGCTATATATCAATGCGCAGCTTCACTATTTTGGCAATTGGCTCGGGGTAAGAATACTGCCTGAATACGAAAAAGAAGCGAGAGGCGAACTGACTGATAATGTTTCCCTCAAGACTATCAATCTTGGTAGCGTCGATGATTTTAACAGTATTTTCACACTTTTAGTCCAGTCAAAATCCTCTGTATCTGAATCTGACAAAAACGATATCAAGTGGTTTGCGCAGAACTACACTGATAACATTGTCGGATTGCTGCCAGACGAGATACCCAATAAGGAAAATCTCGCCACCGTAACATGCTATTTACTTGAATATACGCAGCACGGTGGTGAGCTGGCAAAGCAATACTTCAAGACTGCGACAGATGTCTTGCGGCTCATCGTTGCACTGTCGGGCGGTGATGTGAGCCTTGCTGAAAAATCTAAGATTAAAAGCTTTAAGCGTGCAGAGCGCCGCATGATTTTGGAGCTTCTCGAAAACTGCAAGTCAATTACCGAGGATATGCTGCGCTATAAAGAACAGTGGAAACGTGCTGGCGAGCGTCTGCATCCGTCTGAGTATAAGAGCCGCTTTCCGAAAACCGAGAAAGCCTTTGAGGTACTGCGTGATGACAAGCCATTTGAGACATTCAATAGCAAGCTTGAGCAACGTATCAAACAGCACGATACTACAGAATCTCTGGCATTGCTAAAAACTCGGCCAGGCGAGCTGGCTCGCAAGCTTGATTTATTGCTGCGAACAGCATCTAATCCTCAAGAGGTGTTAGATGCTTTTTCAGAGGTTGCGCCGTCGGTTTCATCAACCGTACTTTGGCAATTATGGGCACATCTCAAAGAGCGAAATCATCAAAAACCTATTCGTGTTTTCTTCCCGAAAGGCAATGTCGGAAAAGCTCAAGCAATCGAGAACAATCTTCCTAAATTAAATGAGGAGACTCGGCAAAAAGCGATAGCAATCTGCAGAGACGCGCTCCTTGCAAAATACAAAACACTCCCGCCACTCGGTAAAGTATATATTGATCGAGAGCTAAAAGATTTTACAATACCATTTGCGTTACGCTCGGCATCTAAGGCGCTGAGAACTGTCGGGAGAGGCAGCCGATTGGCGCTGCCAAGCGGCAATACCGTACGCTTCTTCATCTGGTGGAAAGACGGTATAGACCGAACTGACATAGATTTAAGTGCTCTGGCGCTAGACGAGCATAGTCAGTTTAAGATGCAAATTGCGTACTATAACCTAAAAGAACTTGGCGGCTATCACAGTGGCGATATCACCTCAGCGCCCGACGGGGCTTCTGAGTTTATAGATTTGGAAATTGACAAAATGCTTGAGGCTGGCGTGCGATATGTCATTATGTCGGTCAACTCGTACACTGAGCAGCCGTTCTACGACCTACCTGAGTGTTTTGCGGGCTTCATGATGCGCCAGCATCCACAGAGCGGCGAGATATACGAGCCACGAACCGTTGGAAACAAAATTGACCTTACTGCCAATACAAGAGTTTGCCTGCCGTTCATTATCGACCTCAAAAAGCGAAGTGTTATCTGGACTGACTTGGCGGTAACACGCAACCCAAGCAGCCAAAACAATGTACTGGGTAACATGTCGACGCTCACGATCATGAATAAAGCAATGCTGTCGCTCGTGAAGCCAAGTTTACTTGATTTATTTACGTTCCACGCCGAAGCGCGGGGCGAACTAGTAAAAACGATAGATGATGCTGATATAGTGTTTAGCCTCAAGCAAGGGATTACTCCATTCGATACCGATACGATAGTTGGAGAATATCTGTAGGCATAGTAGAATAGGAATTGATAAGGCTATTTAGTCGCTTCCTTCTCATTTCTGACTCTAGCGATTAAGCTTCCCTTATCTCTAAAGAAATCAACACGCTAGCTGTGGCGTGTTTTTACTTTTGGTCATCCACCGACTCAGTGGTTAATAGCTAGACTCTCAGGATGAGGGCGCGTAGCGCGTCGGCTCTGCCGACTAAAGCCGCGCCACCTCTACTACTTTTGCAGTAGGCGCACCCGACCAGAACACCCTTTACCAAATCCAAAAAATCACGGCGGGGGAAATTTCAAAAAATATGCAAAGGGTTTTCTGGTCGGGGCGCGTCCGCCTTTCGGCGGACAGGCGGCGCGGCTCAATTAGCTTTTTGTGCTAAAATGGGTTCTAGCGAATTCAAAAAATCGCTCCAAATCGGACTTTTCGAGGAAAATATCGCCCGAATGGGCGGTTTTTTCTTTGGTTGCGCGGAGCGCAAACCACGGGTTTTTCAGGGGGGAGATTTGAAATTGCCATGTGCTAAAGCACATGGATTTTTGCTTGTTAGAGCGGCTAAAGCCGCTACGCCTTGCGTGGCTCATCGTGATATAATAAGGGTGGACACAAATCATTAGACAAGGCTATTTTTTGGCTCAAATAGCCACTTCGTACAAGTTAGACTTGTCTGATTTGTGTCCAGCGAAGTGGCTTTTTGAGTATCAAAAGGAGGGGCGAAGTGAACAAATACATCTTGTATGTGCGTAAAAGTACCGATGTAGAGGACAAACAAGTGCTATCTATTGAGGCGCAACTAGCGGAACTCCGCAAGTTTGCCAAAGATAATCAACTAACGGTAGTTGATACCATCATTGAGAAAAAGTCCGCTAAAATACCAGGTCGTCCCAAGTTCGGCGCAGTTTTGGAGCGCATACAGGCAGGCGAAGCCAACGCGATACTCGCGTGGCATCCCGACCGATTAGCTCGCAACTCCGTAGACGGTGGACAATTGATTTATCTCTTAGACCAAAGAAAACTCGCCGATCTAAAGTTTCAGACATTTTGGTTTGAAAATACTAGCCAAGGTAAGTTCATGCTCAACATCGCTTTTGGACAAAGTAAGTATTATGTAGACAACTTGAGCGAAAACACCAAGCGCGGACTGCGCCAAAAGGTACGGCGCGGCGAATACCCTAGCAACGCACCGTTTGGCTATTACAACGACAAACGCGACAAGACTATTAAAGTAGATAAGCAACTAGCTCCGCTTGTTGTGTCTATTTTTGAAATGTATGCAAAAAACGAGAGCCGTTTTGCAGATATTGGTGACTATCTATACTCGCAAGGAATAAAGACCAAAGGTGGCAAAGTATACAAACCAGATAAGGTCAAAAAGATTTTGACTAACCCGTTTTACTACGGACACTTTGTGTATCGCGGCGAGATACACGAGGGAAAGCATACACCGCTAATAAGCAAAAAGTTATACGATGATGTACAAAAAGTTGTTGCTCTGCGTTGTTTTCGGCAACAAGACCATACGCGCGAACCTGCGCCGTATTGTGGACTGCTCAAATGTTCGTGCGATATGATGATTACTGCCGAAAACAAAACCAAACGACAGAAAAATGGCAATGTTCATTACTATGTTTACTACCGATGTACGCGTAAAAGCAAAACGATTACTTGCACGGAGCAACCTGTGCGCTCCGAGCCATTAGATGAACAGTTGTCGGGCTTGTTGGCGCAATTCGCCCTGCCTGACGGCTGGGGCGACTGGTTGCGCCAGAGAATTGACAAGACAGAACGCAAGGAGCAAGCCGAAAGTGATGTATTGCTGGACGACCTACGCGACAAGGTGGCGCACCTGTCGGGGAAATTGCAAAGACTCCTTGATAGTTTCTTGGACGAACTCATAGACCGCCAAACCTACCTTGCCAAGAAAGCCGAGCTAATGAGCGAAAAGAAGTCTTTAGAAGAACAAATGAGCGATATTGCGCTGGGTCAAAATACTTGGGTTGAACCGATGACAAAGTGGCTAGATAAAGCCGCTTCTATCTGTTCTATCGCTCATGCTGACGACTTTTTTGCAAAGAAAACACTTTTGAGAGAAATCTTTGGGTTGAACCTGTTTTTAACAAACAAAAATGTCGCCACTCGTGGCGACCAATCTCAAATCTCCCCCCTGAAAAACCCTTGGTTTGCGCTCCGCGCAACCAAAGAAAAAACCGCCCATTCGGGCGATATTTTCCTCGAAAAGTCCGATTTGGAGGGACCACTGGGGCTTGAACCCAGGACACCCTGCTTAAAAGGCAGGTGCTCTAACCAGCTGAGCTATGGTCCCACAAATATGTGATGAAATGTACGACTATCAGCATACCACTACAGAGGTAACTCGTCAATGCTTTGATTTCGACTTGTGTCCACCTGTTGCATGTACAGCCAAGAGATCAAGCACTGCCAGCACTACACCTACAGTGACGATATATGCCTGATACTGCTGTAAAAAGCCATACACAGCACGCCCCGTATCATCTAACACCAATGCCGATCCCAAGGGTGCTGCCACCAATATCAATGCAAAAGCTGCAAACAAGAGTGCACCCGTCAAGCGACCATGCCTACCCGTATACGATGGACCACTGAACAGCAATAATATCGCCGGCAACAATACCAACCCCGCTGCAACATAGCCAGCAATTGCAATTCCCGAAAGCTCGGCGTTTGCTGATTCAATCATAGATATAAGTAATGTCGCCCACATTGAACTTAGCAACGACCCTGCTGCTAGTGCCAGCCCCAGCACACCAAAGCGGCGCCTCGTCATGAATGCCAAGCCAAACAATATCACGCCAAGTACTATAAATAATCCGACCGTTACCATACATTCCCCTCCTTCAGCCGTTCCTCATCAAAATATGCAGTCATGTCATTTCGTATCGCCTTGTCTTTCACCGTCCCAGATGCGAACTCGATCACATACCGTGCAGGCCGATCTGGTCGATATACCTCAGGGTAGCTTTTAGGTGACACACCGCTCATTGTATGAATAACACGCCGCTTCTGATCAAGCCACACCACATCAACCGGTATATTCATGTCCTTCATCCAGACGCCATGTTTGTCATCCTCTTCAAAAACAAATAACATCGCCTTGTCTTCGGGTAATTGTTTAGCTCCGGATAAACCCTTCGTACGTGCCTTGTCTGTCATGGCGACCCGCGCCGTAAATACGCCATCACCCAATCGCACCGTCACCTTCGGTTGGGCCATCTCATGGATAACATAGATAATCCCAGCAGCGACCGCGATGACTGTCAACGCCACCCAAAGCCATACATAAGAATCCTTCTGCACGCTCATAAGGACAATACTTCCGTACATACTAGCATATGTACTATCTTACCATGAAGATGGAGTCAAATACCTCCTTCAGGAGGAGGGGTTACGCGCCGACTTTATCCTTTTTGTTGCGGCGCTTGGCATTCACCTCAACATACTCAATGATTGGTGTCGCAACATCACGCTTGGTCACCTTCTCGATGCCGAATCCAGGGCTAGCGTTTACCTCCAGTACTAATGGGCCACGCGCGCTACGCATCATATCAACACCCGCCACATTTAACCCCATTGCTTTTGCTGCTTTTACTGCCATCTTACGCTCTTCTTCAGTAAGCTTTATGACCGTTCCTTCACCACCCTTATGAAGATTTGACCGAAAATCATCATCAAGACTCTGACGCTTCATGCTCGCAACCACACGACCGCCTACCACAAATGCGCGGATATCGGTGCCGGCTGACTCTTCAACAAATTCTTGCACCAAAATGTTCGTGCCATCTTCATTCGATAGATAGAACGCCTGCAGTACTGATTTTGCCGCCTTCTTACTTTCAGCCAACACCACACCATTACCGTGCGTACTACGTGCTAGCTTGATGATAACCGGTGCCCCACCCAACTTATCGAGCAGATCGTCAATATCTGCGGAGTTGCGTGACACAATCGTCCGAGGAATATCAACACCAGACCTTGCAAGTAATTGCATACTGCGTAATTTATCACGTGAACGGACAATTGCAATCGAACTGACCACGCTAAACACACCTTGCATTTCTAACTGGCGAACAATAGCCGACCCATATCGTGTCATGTAGTTGGCAATACGCGGAATAATGGCATCAAATTTAGCCAAATCTTCACCTTTGTAACTAACGGTTGGATTGCTCTTCTCGATTGAAGCATACGCATTTTTATACTTAATAACTTTCACTTCGTGCCCACGAGCCTTTGCTACTTCAACAAGACGTTTAGTAGAATAGTTGGCGTTACCGTTAGATAAGATTGCAATTCGCATGACTATTCGCGCCCCTCTTCTTCATCCTTCGGGAACTCAATGCCATATTCTTTCTTTAGCTGCACGCGATCAACTGCCGATTCATTAGTATCAACCAAAAAGCGACGGTTCAACATGGTACGCCCAAGCAGAATCGGATAAATCTTTTTTGAACGGTCGGCCAGCGTAAATTTCGCCTGAAATATCTTTGGCCCTAACTTCACTTTAAACCGCACATCGTAACGCTCTTCCTCGTGTCCAAACGAGTTTGCGACCTTCACCTTTTGAAACTCATTAGTCGACAAGCGCTGTGCCATTTGACCGCACACAGGATGGCCGCCGAAGATAGTGAAGGAAACAACACCGTCCTTTTCAGTAATATCCGATGCGTGGACCGCAGATCGATACGCGCCCGTGTCAACTTTGGCCGGCACACCATGAATACCGAGATCAGTAAAGTTAAGCCGTTCCGAACGACCAATAATCAGTTTGTGGAAATCATTACGAGTTGCCATATTTACTTCTTCACTATACAAGTTTATGCTTACGGTTGTCTATCTTGACTATTATAGCATGAAACGTTATAATAATCAATACCATGGCACATGTTTTAATCATTGGCAAATCATTTTCAGGACTAAAAAACTTCCTCGTTCAACACGGCCACACCTATACCATATTACAGGACGAACTGGCGACAAAGTTCCCTGAAAAAAAGTTCAAACACCGCGTTGTCTGCTCGTTCCGTGACGAATCGTCATATCTCGCAGCTGCTCACAAGGTTCATGATCACCATCCAGTTGATGCCGTCATCACCATCTACGAAAATTATATTGTTGCAGGCGCTGTGGTCGCCACAGCTTTGGGTTTGCCGGGTCTTACTAAGGAGGCCGCTCTTGCCTGTACCGACAAAGAAATCATGCGCGGCAAATTTGCCCTCTCCACCGAGAAAGTCAGCCCTGACTTTCAGGTAGTTGATTCACGAGAAAGCTTGACTGATTTTGCCACGTCTCACACGTTCCCCCTCATCCTCAAGCCTGCCAATCTTGCCAAGAGCCTGCTGGTGACTAAAAATGATTCCCTGGATGAATTATTAGCAAACTATGACAAAGCTCTTAACCTCACTGCAACAACCTACAAAAAATATGCGCCAAACAGCACGCCAAAATTCATTGTCGAAGAATTTCTTGAAGGCAGCATCCATTCAGTTGATGCATTTGTTGATGCTCACGGCGAACCACATGTGCTAGAACAGGTCGTCGACTACCAAACAGGGCACGATATCGGGTTTGACGATAATTTTCACTATTCTCGACTGCTGCCCTCACAACTATCAGATGCCGATGTTGCCGCTATCCGCCATACCGCAAAACTGGGCTGTAAGTTATTGGGTATGACCAGTAGTCCGGCACACGTCGAAATTATCCTCACACGTGACGGCCCACGTATCGTTGAGATCGGTGCGCGTAACGGTGGTTACCGCGAACGCATGCATCGTCTTGCAAATGATATCGACATCACAAAAAATGCGCTTGCACTTGCCCTGAATAAACCTCTTGCAATTACCGCCAAAAAGAATGCCTCGGTAGGTGTTTTTGAACTATTCCCCAAAGTTCCAGGTGCTTTTGCTGGCATCAGCCACCAGGCCGAACTTGAGCAGCTTGCTTCGTTAGACTACCTCAGTATCAAGGCTCGTCCTGGCCACTTTGTTGGAAAATCAAGCGACGGACACAAAATGACCGCCATTGTCATTCTCCATAACGATGATGCAGACCAGTTCGCCCAAGACATGCAGTACATGAATCAGTTCTGTGCCGTGCAAACTACTACGTTATAGTTCTGCCAAATAGGCGTCGAGTGTTTGGATTTTATCGGTTACGTATGATCCTGTCGCCATTTGTGGCATATTATTAATTTCTAACAGGTAAAATTTACCTGTTTCTTTGTGTTGAATCATATCGACACCAGTCACCTCACGTCGCAACAGACGTGCCAAAGTAACCGACTGCTTGGCAACTTCTTCAGGCAATTCACCTGGGTCAAGCCATGTTGCCTCACCACCTTTTGATGTGTTGTTAAGGTGTGAATCCGACTGCGATCGGCGATGAATCACCGCTGTCACCTTGTCACCCATCACAATAATCCGATAGTCACCATCGTTAGGCACAAATGACTGCACGACAAACCAAGGGCCTTCGGTTTCGTTCATTCTCTCACTTAAACGCTCGGCCTCATCACGACTTTCAACCAGATAATTATCATCCCCTCGACTAGCTAACGCCCCCTTCATAATGACCGGGTATCCACCCTGCCAAGATTCAGCAAATCCTCGTCGCAGGGTTCCGGCATTCATGCTGAAGAGAAACGGCGTAATTGATACCCCTCCTAATGCCGCGTACACGTACTGACTTAGCTTCGAACGCGAACGCGTATACAGTGCTTCCGTATTTACCACCTTTACTCGTTTTGCCTGCAAATAAATCGACACGCTCAGCGCTACATCCTCAAGCATCTTCGTTTTAAACCAGGCAATTAGAAACACCGCGTCAAACGATGCGATATCAGTCACGCCATCAGATAGTAGAACCTTTAGATCTGTTCCATCATAGGCAAACAAAAGGTTCTCAAATTCGTCGACAACATAGTCGCAGGTTGTAGCAATATCAGCAAGCGCCGTCTCATAGGTTGTTTTTTGATCAAATGTCGGACGATCGTCCTTGCGCGTTAATATAAGAACTTTTTTCATACCTGTATAATACCACCATCTGTTTGTATTTTCATGGAGGGTATTGCTTTTTTATAATGTTTATGTTATAATAGAATTATGAAAATCGTTGCTATTGGCGGCGGCGAAAAAACACCTGCCGTCACTCACGCGCTAGAACTCACCGGGGCCGAAAAGCCTCATGTGTTAATCAACCCGTCATCTGCATCAACCCAGGCGTCATATGACCGCAAGGTGCCCATGATTACACAGTATTTTGAGGAGCTTGGTGCGTCAACGTCAGTATTGCACGAATACGGCGTTGATCCATCGGCAGAGCGTCTCGCCCACGAGTTAGGACGTGCCAGTATGATTTATACCTTGGGTGGTAATTCACCCTATATGCTGCGCACCATGCAACGTCATGGCAGCGATGTGGCCATTGCCCACGCTATGCATCGAGGCTTAGTTCATGCTGGTACAAGTGCAGGTGCGCTGCTTCCTTTCGAGCTTGCCCACAGCAATGTCGCCAAGCGGCCAGCCGAAGAGGAGTGGGATTATGCTTATCTCGAAACTCTTGGCGTCTTGCCTGGCGTCGCTACCGCGCACGCTGATCAACACGACCCAACGCCCCATGGTCTGCGCGATCAATCACGCCTCGAAGCATTGGCCGCGACTTTCCCTCAGGCAGTAGATTTAGGATATGCCATCGATAACCATGCCGCAATCGCGTTCACTTCAGATAATGCACCTCAAGTTATCCGGTCACATCCAGAGGCACAAGCCCGCATTCTCCGCCGTTCGGCAACCGACGATTCGATTTCAATCGAAACGCTATAAGACTCTCTAAAAGATACTCTTCTTGCTGCCTTTTTTGAACTGATCCAGCAGTTCTTTCTGCTTTTTGGTTAGCTTAGTCGGCGTATCAACAACAATACTGACGATATGTGCACCACGTCGGTCACTGCGCAGATGCGGCACACCGTGATTCGATAACTTGAAGTCGGTACCGCTTTGTGTGCCTGCAGGCACCTTCATCGTGACCGTTCCGTCAACTGTCTCAACATCAATTTCCGTACCCAGTGCCGCATCAATCATACTGACGTGCGCCTCACTGAGAATCAAATCTCCTTCACGCGTAAACATCTTATGTGGCTTGACACTGATATGGACGTACATGTCACCCTTAACGCCACCGCCATCAGCCGCCTCACCGCGTTCGCGCAGACGAATCGTTGCACCATCATCAATACCAGCAGGGATTTTGATCGTCATCGTCGTCTTGCGACGTTCAGTACCCTTACCTCGACAAACTGTACAAACCTTTTCAGGCACCTTCCCCTTACCGTGGCATGTCTCGCACGTCACGCTCTGTTGGATTGGGCCAAACATGGTGTTCATGACACGTGTTTGCTGACCTGCACCCTTACAATCTGGACATGTCTTCAGGTTTGATCCAGGTTCAACCGTCGTGCCCTTGCAGTGCGTACATTCATCTTCAAGCTCTAATTCCAACGGATACTCCAGACCAAACACCGCCTCCTCAAACGTCAGCCGCAAGCTCACTTCAACATCACGTCCACGACGCGGACCACGCTGCTGTTGCTGGCCACCAAAGAACTGTCCAAAAATATCACCGAGGCCACCATCGCCAAAGTCAAAGTGTACATTTTGACCGCCAAAACCACCGAAGCCCTCAAACGGATTGCCACCCGCGCTACCACCAGACGCACCGCCAACACCGGCATGGCCGAATTGATCGTACCGCTGTCGCTTTTGCTTATCTTTCAGCACTTCGTAGGCCTCATTAACCTCCTTAAACTTCGTCTCGTCTCCACCTTCTTTGTCAGGATGGTATTTAACGGCAGCCTTGCGAAATGCCTTCTTCAGCTCATCATCACTGGCGCCCTTGCTGACACCTAATACTTCATAATAATCGCGTTTACTCATCTGTTACTAGTATAGAAAACTAGCACTCAAAATGCAAGAGTGCCAATACATCGCATTCCTGCCACAAGGTGATACACTATAAGCATGAGCAACTTCTTTTCTCGCCTTTCAACTCCGCTACGATTAATGCGCGTTGCGGGACGGCAAGTATATGCTCGCTATTTCGATGAGTTACAGCATTTTGATGGCAACGCACGAGCGATCTGCCGACAGGTTGTTGATGGCACGTGGAACGGCACTTTTTATACCACGAGCCTTGGGCATTACGATTATTTTTGGATGCGTGATTTCGGTACAGTTGCTGGCCCTCTGGTGTCAATTGGCGAACGTGAAAAGGTCCATAAAACACTGCGGTGGGCACTGAAGCATTACCGCGCAGCTAACCACGTAACGATCTGTATCGACCCGAATGGTCGTGCTTTCAATGCGCCAGGGCGACAAAGTATCGACGCACTACCGTGGCTAGTGCATTCACTAGCCATCAGCAAATATCCCCTCACTAAGACCGACAAAGCATTTTTGAATCGGCGCATTAAGGTGTATTGCAAAAAATACCTGCAAACCTATTCTGGTCATCTCAAAAAACGTCGATTATTTAACGAATTACGTGATGCAGTACATTATGATCGCAGCGCCTATGCATTAGCATTGACTGGACGCCTTAGTATTGCTGCCGGCGAGCTAGGACTTACCTTTCCTTATCCACCTAATCGTTACGCCGAAGAACTTATCAGCCACTACTGGACAGGCCAGTATTTCCGCACTGACGCCGAAACTGATGATTTTAGTGCCGAATGTGCATTGATGCCGTTCTTCTTAGGCGTGATTCGCGATAAAAATAAGGCAGCCTCCACGTTTGACTACATCTTAAAATCAAAGCTTGAGACTCCTTACCCCCTGAAATACAGCAATGGAAAGCTGAAGTTCCGCTATCGATTTATGATGGGACCGATTGCAATGCCGAACTATACCGGTGATACCATCTGGACATGGCATGCCACGTTCTATCTACATTTACTAAAACGATACAAACGACCTGAATATAAGGTGGAGTATGACAAATTTGCCAGCTTGATCGAGCGTCATGGCAATTACCCAGAACTCGTTAATCCTGATGGATCATGGTACTACGCACCGTTCTATCGTGCCGACCCCGGCATGGTGTGGGCGGCGCTATTCCTTAGCTTGCCGATACCGAAAGAATAGCAAAACGTGCCCGCATATTGCGGGCACGTTTTAGTGAGGTAGTCGGGTTATTTTTTACCCTTCTTCTTGTCGTCTTCAACAACTTCACCCTCAACCGGCTCATCCTTATCATCAGATTTTGCCTCATCGTCCTTGTCAGACTCTTCTTTGGCAGCTGCCTCGTACAATTTCGCACCAATCGACTGAATTTTCTCCAGCAATTCATTTGACGCCTTCTCCAGCTGATCCTTATCATCAGACTCAAGGTGTTTCTTAGCCTCTTCAACTGCCTCTTCAATCACTTTTTTGTCATCGTCAGAGATTTTGTCAGCATACTCCTTTGGCATTTTTTCTGCCTGATAGATACCGTTTTCAAGACTATTGCGAGCATCGACCGCTTCGCGCTTTTTCTTGTCCTCGTCGGCATGTGCTTCGGCTTCTTTTTGCGCCTTTTCAATATCGTCTTTGCTCATGTTGCCACTGTCCTGAATCGTAACAGAGTTTTCCTTGCCTGTGCCCTTATCCTTAGCAGTCACATTCAAGATACCATTCGCATCAAGGCTGAAGGTTACTTCAATTTGTGGCACGCCACGAGGCGCAGGCGCAATACCATCGAGGATGAATCGGCCGAGTGACTTATTATCATTCGCCATCTCGCGCTCACCCTGAAGTACATGGATTTCAACTTGCGGTTGATTGTCAGCCGCAGTACTGAATGTTTCGGACTTACTGGTTGGAATCGTACTGTTGCGCTCGATCAATTTCGTCGATACACCACCCATTGTCTCGATACCGAGTGACAATGGAGTCACATCTAGCAGCAGAACATCTTTGACGTCACCAGCAAGGACTCCGCCCTGGATTGCCGCACCAACAGCCACAACTTCATCAGGGTTCACACCTTGCAATGGGTCTTTACCGAAGATTTGCTTTACCTTCTCAACCACCGCCGGCATACGAGTCATACCGCCAACCATGACGATTTCGTCGATGTCGCTTGCCTTCAAATCAGCATCCTTTAGTGCCTTATTGACAGGATCAGCCAAACGATCAATCAGATCGGCGACTAATTCCTCAAGTTTTGCGCGGGTCAATGTATACTCAAAGTGCTTTGGACCATCAGCATCAGCCGTAATAAATGGCAGATTTACTTCATAGTTTGCGGTACTCGAAAGCTCTTTCTTGGCCTTCTCGGCCTCATCTTTCAGGCGCTGCAAAGCCGCGTTGTCCTTCTTTAAATCAACACCCTCTTCTTTCTTAAAGTAATCAATGAAATGATCAACAATGCGATTGTCGAAATCTTCACCACCAAGGTGTGTATCACCATTGGTCGAACGGACCTCAAATACACCATCACCCAATTCGAGAATAGAGACATCAAATGTACCACCACCAAGGTCAAAGACAGCGATCTTTTCTTCCTTTTTATTCTCTAGGCCATACGCGAGGGCAGCCGCAGTTGGCTCGTTAATGATGCGCTTCACCTCAAGGCCGGCAATCTTACCAGCGTCCTTGGTTGCCTGTCGTTGGCTGTCATCGAAGTACGCAGGAACGGTAATAACCGCTTCGGTGACCTTTTCGCCAAGGAAGGCTTCGGCATCAGCTTTGATCTTTGAAAGAATCATCGCCGACACTTCTTCTGGAGTATAATCCTTGCCATCCAGCTTAACGGCAACACCATCACCCTTCTTGACGATCTCGTATGGCATGATGTCGAGGTCTTTTTGAACTTCTTTATCACTAAACTTACGTCCGATGAGGCGCTTCACGCCATAAATCGTATTTTTTGCATTAGTGACGCGTTGACGTTGGGCAACTTGCCCAACAAGGCGTTCGCCCTTTTTATTGATTGCTACCACACTTGGTGTAGTGCGATTGCCCTCGGCATTCGCAATCACCTCTGGCTTACCTGCCACAAGATACGCAAATGCGCTGTTGGTTGTACCAAGGTCGATACCAATAATTTTTCCCATATTCTATTCCTTTCGTTATATTTCGTAGATAATCTTCTGTCTTACTATATTAGCACTCTATGTATGTGACTGCCAATACTTTTAGTGTATAAAATTAGCACTCACATGTCAAGAGTGCTAATTCAGATTCTTTTGTAAACCCATGGTTTACAAAACTGGTAGAAACGACAGCAGCATAAATAGTATGCCCATCACCATAAGGCTGACACCCACCGTGCGATACGGACGGAGGTTTTTGATTCTTGTAAGGTAGCGTTCGATGTGCATAAAAAGTTTTGGACGCCAGTATCTTGCCGCCAGTATCACGACATAAGGCAGCATGGCTGCACCCAGCAGAATAACGATGAGTGCTACACCTACCAGCAGATTACTGGTCGCATGAACAACAGTGCGCGCACCCAATAGTAGTGCGGCAACACCCGTTACTCGAGTAATCGCCCGTACAAACCCAAAACTAAACAACGCTGCACCACCCGTTCGCCCTTTTGTCTGTACTGGTGGCTGAGGAGTCAACGCTAACCGTTGCCCCCTATGACGCCGACCTAATAATACTATGTACATTCCGGCACATAAGCTCATCAGCCCTATTACTATATCGACGCTATTCGTTCGATACTCACCAACTATCTCCCACACCGAACTGATCCGAAATGTTTCAGGTTGCACAAAAATGAAGAAAGTTGTCAACAATAGCAAGCCACTAGCCACACCAGCCAGCAGCAGTAGCCCCTTGCGGAGAGGCATCTTTGTGCCACCAAGTACCGCCACCTGCGTCGCATACAAAACAAAGCTAAATCCAGCCGTCAGGCCAATGATCACCAAGCCAATCATAAAAGACACGATAGAGGATAATGCTGTCATGATCCTATTATATTTTATATGTGATAGAATGATGATAATTATGGCAACATCTACCTCATCCCAACCTCGCACCACTCCCTTGGCTATCGCTACCTTGCTCGCACTTATAATAGGTTGTTTGTTTGTTGCACCGTTCCTTTCGGTTATCGCACTAGCGGCATTGATTGCATTTCTTTTTACTCCAGTCTATAACCGCCTTGAAAAACGCATCAAAAAGCCAGGTATTTCAGCCACTTTAACTCTGATTATATCAGCCATTACTGTGCTACTACCCCTTACGGTCATCCTTATTCTAACTGTTGCACAGCTGAGCACCCTATCACAGACAACCACTACCTATATCACCAATCATAACTCTGACCTGGCAGCTGCCATCAGTCAGTTTGTCGCCAACATCAACAGTATTGCTGCACCATTGAACAATCACCAGTCTATCATCACTGGCCAGGGCGTCCATGACTTCATTGCCACCGCCGTTCCAGCAGTAGCGACAGCGATTACTAGTATTATTATCGGCGTTGTTGGCAGCATCCCTACCGCAGTAATTCTGACAGTTATGTACGTCATTCTCTTTATTGAGTTTCTCATATACGGCAAGAAAATTATCAGTCTCATCCATGCTATTAGTCCATTTGACCGTGCCACTACCGCGCTATACCTACGACGCGTTGGCCTTATGACAAACGCCATGGCCAAGGGCCAACTACTGATCTCTGTTGTTATATCATTTTTGTCTGCCATTCTCATGATCTTCTTAGGCCTAGGCGACTATTTCTTCCTGTTACTTGTGCTCTTTACTGTCCTCAATCTCATTCCACTGGGCTGCGGTATTATCCTTATTCCAATAACTATCATTGCCATCCTACTGGGCAATGTTGTGCCAGGCATCATTGTACTGGTGCTCTATATACTGGTCAGTAACCTCGATAGTATTATGCGTCCAAAAATCATGTCACGCGAAGCCAGCCTATCTGCAGGCCTGACGATGCTGGCGGCATTTGGCGGTATTGCAGTGTTCGGCATTTTAGGTGTGATATATGGACCGATCATTATGATCCTTATTGTTACAACTATCCATCTCTACGCTGATCGCAAAAAAGCAGGCTCATAAATACAACTACAATTTTACCCCCTCATGCTATACTATGGTCATCACATAACAAGGAGTTTCTATGGCAAAATCAACGGCATCATTATTACGCGTCACTGGTCTTAAGGCAACAACACTTGGAATGCTACAAGGCACCTTCTTTTCACTGATTGGATTAGTAGTTGCCATATCATACAGCATCAGCGCTGTCGTTAAGTTTACCGAAAGCACCGAGAGCATCCTACGTGGCATGACATTTGGCCTCGCCCACGGTTTCGTTGCGATTATTCTCATCCCCATCGCTTATTTTATTGCTGGCTGGATAATTGGGCTATTATACGGTGTCATCATCAACGCTGTGCTAGAGAGTTCAGGTGGTCTTGTCCTCAAAACAGAAAATGACGGCAAAGCCGACACAAAATAGTACGACACACCCCACACAATTACTCCTCTTACATTAAGAGGTCATGTTAACGACAGGCAATCTAATTCTCAGGAGAATATATGACTCGATTTTTTGCACAATCACTACTGACACTGCTGGGTAACGCACTGGGGCTATTAGCAGCCGCTCTACTGCTATCGGATTTTCATATAACAGGAGTTGGGTTCGTTGTTAGCGTCGGATTCTTTACGGTAACGTATATCCTCTTTGCGCCGTTCATTCTCAAAATGGCTATCAAATATGCACCCGCTTTTCGCGGTGGTATCGCCCTCGTCACAACATTGGCGGCCCTTATCCTAACCGTCATTTTTACTGATGGGCTACAGATCGGCAGTGCAACATCATGGGCTGTCGCACCCCTCATTATCTGGCTAGTGACCGTCCTGGCCGGTATAATACTGCCGCTTTTCTTGTTTAAGAAGCTTATTGGGCAAAAGACGGCATCTCGCAAAAAAGTACCATCTACGCTGGAATAAAAAACTATTGATTATATACATCTATAGGAGTATTATCACTATTGTCTTAACAAATAGCATCCGCTATTCGGAAAGAAGTGAGTCCGCTTGAGTTGAATCAAGGGGGCTTTTTATATGACAAGGAGGAACTATGTTCAGCACCGACACGGCACCACTCACCATCGGTAAAACCGTTGCCGAGGAGGCTGCATTTGCTCACGCAATTGCTGACCACCTCGCAGCCGACATCGTTGCCCACTGCGGCCCGTTCGCCCGACTGTTCAAGCGCAAGCTTGAGCTGTACGTCCTGGCGCCAAACTGCCACATCAGCAATGATCACCTGAGGGGATCGGAGTGTCGGCAGAGTCGCATCAGCCTACCCCAGGATGATGCGGATCGCCGCGAGATGACCCGCGGTATCGTCGCACAAACGATACCCGCCATCATCAGCCAGCACAACCTGCCATTCACCGAGTACTCAGTTGAAGTGACTGAGGTAGGCGTGTACCAATATGACGGAAGTCGGGACCGCTATGGATTCGATTTCGGTCTTCGCATCACGCTCAATCGGTAGAATAGCTTCGAGCAAGGATCCTCCTTGTCTCGAACCAGAACGCATCATAAAAGATATGGTGCTATCTGGTTTGAAAATAAACTTAATCGGGAAACCACCCCTGTTGCGGCAATATTAGGGAATTCTACGCGGCGTTTTCGCGAATAATATGTTCTAACGCGTATTCGTGCGTACCATCAAGCTTTTTGCCCGGATTAAAGATGCCGTGTGGATCAAAGATTGCCTTCACCTGGCGGAACAATTCGATCATCTCAGGACCAAATTGCTTTTCGAGATACGGCGTACGGATGATGCCATCATTATGATCTACACTGATCGAGCCACCAAATTCGAGGACCAAATCATTTACCTTGGTTTCGAGTTCCATCACTAGCTCTGCCGACCCCTCTGCTTCCATATCAATGAGTGGCACAAGACGGATACTACCCGAACCGATATGCCCTGCGTACGTATACACCAAATTGTAATCACGCAGAATCGCTTCAAGACGATGCAAAAATTCACCATATTTCTCTAGTGGCACAATTGAATCTTCCAAGAATGCCTCGGCACGTGTGTTAGGCAGCGGATGATCCAGTAACATCTTAAAGCTAGCACGACGAATCAGTAGGAAGCTATCAATCGTCTCTTGATCATCAATCCAATACGTCTCATGGCCTAAGCGCTCAAGACGCTCCTTAGCCTTACCAGCAATGATGTCTGTTTCTTGTTGGCTACCAGTCTCAAACACGCTAAGTATCACAATATGCTTGCCTCGGGCCACGTGCGCACGCTCGGCGGCTTCGGGATAATACTTTTCAGCCAGCTCATACGTATAGTGGTCAAATGTTTCACAAATCGCGGGCTCGTGACGCAGTGTCGTATTGACAACCTCAGCAATATTATTCAGATCACTAATTGGCGTCACAATCATGCGCTGGTATTTGCCCGGTTTAACGAGACGCAGTTCGGCTTCAGTGACTACACCGAGAGTACCTTGGGCGCCAACGAAGAGGCGACCGAGATTAAATGTTTGCTTATGCGAATCCCAGATATTCCATACTGCATATCCTGCTGCATTTTTAACCGTCCTCGTGCGGCGGCTCACAATAAGATCTCGATTTTCCTCAAGTAACTTCGTCATGCGACGATAGATTTCACCCTCAAATGTTGGCAGCGCCTTCTTGGCGGCCAATTCAGTACGGCTAAGTTGACCAAACTCGTACTCATTACCATCACCAACTACAACTTTCAGAGATTTAATATTTTCACTCGTAGCGCCATATTTGATCGACTTCTCGCCACTGGCATTATTACCTATCATGCCACCAATACCGCAAATCTCACGCGATGAGGTGTAAGGAGCAAACAACAACCCTGCTTCACTGGCCTTTGTCTCAACATCGATATGCATCGCGCCCGTCTGAACACGAATCGTTCGCGCTATCTCATCAACAGTACCGATGTAATTGTAATGGGACCTGAGATCAAGAATATAATGCGGTGTCAACGAACCACCAGACATACAAGTACCACCAACACGCGGCGCAAAATGCACTGGGCTACCTGCCTCATGCTGACGTATCGCCCATGACACAACCGATTTTATATCATCGGTATCACGAGGAGAAATCACGCCCGCTGGCATAACTTCAAAAATACTCGCATCACGACTAAATTTACGCCGCACCGCATCATCGGTTGTAATATCACCGTTAAATGTTGGTATTTGATCTAAGATTTCTAGTTGCCCACTCATACTACATCTATCATACCATATTGGTTATGTATCATTGCGCATATCAGTAATTGGGCTACGCCTGGCACCCAGTAGAATTGGGATAATTGATGCCAGTAGGCTAACCACAATGATTGCACCCAAAATAATCGGTACATACCAGGTCCATACCCCAATAAAATGGAATTCTTTTGTCGTATCAACCGCCGCATAAGCCAAGCGTGCCGCTGTTGTTGCATCAGCCGATAACCACAAATCGACAGCCAATGCCACCACAAAAGCGAGAACAGCGGCAAATAGTACCACCCTTACTGCCAGCAGTAGCGTGTACATGCTGTAGATCCTTCCGATGTCAATGCGCCTTGCACCGATTGCTCTAAAAACCGCGCTTTCACGTCGACCATCAGATACCATGCGACCAATCAAGCCTGCAAGAATAATAAAGGCGACTCCCCCCACTACTGCGAGTGCCCAAAAAAGACCAATCCCAAACCACTGCTTGATATCATCCACCATCAGTGCAGCGCTTCCGAACGGCACCACCCCTATGTCGTCGATGTGGGCATCCTTATGTCGACCAAAGAGATCGCGTGCTTCGTCTTTGTCGGTAAACTCAACCATGTACGAGTCAATCTGAAACCGACCATTGCCGATATTCTCTTGACTCTGATCTACTGATGCGTCCGGGAATAGCTCCGCTGGTCGCAAATTTTCCGGGACACGCGCCAACATTCCAACTGGGATCGCCCAGTTATCGTCGTATCCTAGCCACGAACCCAATAGGCCCGACACTAACTGGGCAGCACTGAACTGACTCCCTTCGCCTATCATCATGTCCCCAGACAGGCCGACAGCACGCATCACAATTTTATACTGCACAGGTTCACCTGGATATTCCTCAATCTCCTTGAGGTATGAAGTATACGTATCATCCTGACGCTTCTCCGCTGTCGTGCGTGTATCTTTTACTACTTCGACGAAACCACACGAATCATCGGTCGGGAGTTGATATTGCACACTAGGTGCCGTCCAATCCTTATTATTCTTATTTTTCTCAGCATCTTTTTGTTGAGACAACGCCTCACTAAGACGCTGCTGTGACACGGCATTACGATAACAAAATGACGCAGTAACTTCATTGACACGCGAGCGCACTTCACGCAAACGCTCGAGTTTCTCTGCATTAGAGCTTTTAGCAGAGAGCGCCTCAAGGCCTAGCAACTTTTCTGCATAATGATACGACACGACACCTGGTATCTCGCCTTTTGAATAATCAAAATCTTGTGTCACCATAAAAGGATCCGTAATCGCATCATTGAGAACAGTAACGCTGACTTGATTCCGGTCATCCTGACGCTTTGGCTTGCGATCTTTTTCTGGAATCAATGCCTCTTCCTTGCCGTCAATCATCTGTAACATCTCGCCGTTTTCAGTCATTCCAACGACACCATTACCTGGCAAAACACGTGCCGAAGAATAGGGCGCCAATACTTCAGTAATATTAATTGGTTTATAAGCGGCTTCCGTTCGCCTCGTCACGACTTCACTGACAATAGGTGATCCGATATCATCTTCGCTGACCTTTTCTTTGCCCGTTTCTTTGTCTCTTTCGATCGGTAGAGGGTCTTCGCGCGTCGGATCATATGGAATGTTGAACTTCTTAGCTGCAGCCGTCTTTTTGGCTACATATGCCGCATGTACTTCTTTGACTTCAGCCACAAAGTCTTCATCACTCGCATGTTCGTATGGACTGTACCATGTGTTATTCCACTTGCTAATATTAACGACCGACCGATCAGCGAGACCCTCTTTATCAAATCGTGCAACACTGTCAAATGCTCCTTGGACGACAAGAATAACTGCCAAGATAAGTCCAAATAAAATACCCGCGACGCCCAAGGTCAGGCCAGTGCGCACCTTGTGTGTGCGTAGTTTTGTATGTGCCAGGATGACTGAATCAATAAAACGAATCATGCCAATACTCCATCTTTCAAACGAATTTCCCTATCGGCCCGTGCAGCAATAGCTGGATCATGCGTCACAATAACCACCGTCATACCCAGTTCATTTTTAATTGCTTCAAACAAATTAATAATGGCACGCCCATTGACGCTATCGAGATTTCCGGTTGGCTCATCTGCAAGTAGTATCTTGGGTTGATTAAGTAGCGCACGCGCAATTGCCGCACGCTGCATCTGTCCACCCGATAATTCTTTAGGAAAATGTGTCAGTCGATCACCCAGTCCTACCTTATCTGCCAAATTACGTGCCAATTCGCGGCGTTGGCGACGTGAAGTTTTCGCAAACATACCAGGTACTTCAAGATTTTGCTGTAATCGCAAAAAGGGCTGCAAATAAAAGAACTGAAAAACAAATCCAATCGTATCACGCCGAAACGCCGACAATTTGCCATCTGACATGCGCGCCAAACTTTTACCATCAAATACCACATCACCACCCGTTGGCTTGTCGAGTCCACCCATCAGCTGCAACAAGGTGCTCTTGCCTGATCCACTTGCACCAGTAATCGCCACAAACTCACCTTCGTGAATATCAAGTGATATTCCCTTAAGAACCTCCAATTTTTGACGGCCTAATTTGTAGGTCTTAGTGATATCCTTTACCGTCAACAACACTGGACCTTTGGGTGTGGCGGCTTTACGAGTGGGTGAATGGCGTACCGTCACATAATCACGAACCGCGTGAACTGCCGCAACTGGGTCACCCTCAAATGCATCAAGCAATGCCTTGATTACATCATCCCTATTATTCCCACCGGTTTCTTCAGTCATTATGTGCCATTAGTATAGCACAAGCTTATTGGTCAGAGGTGCGTGTTACCTTCACCATAGCGTGGCGAATTGGCGTACCAGCATGTATGTATCCTGCCTGTAGTTCTTCAGCGATGACCTCTTTGTCACCTTCGGCATCTTCATCAACTTGGATTGCTTCGTGTAGCTCAGGATTAAAAACCGTGCCTGGTGTTGCCTCGATACGTTGAACATTCATACCTGACAGCGATTTTTCAAGATTTTTAACGAGACTAGCAACACCCTGTGCCCATTTGTTATCGGCTAAATCTACTGGGATGTGCACAATAGCGCGTTCGATGTTGTCAATAACTGGTAATAATTTTACCACTGCCGCCGACTGTCCGTGCTGATAGGTCGCGGCGCGATCAGCCTCTACGCGCTTGCGATAATTTTCAAAATCGGCACGCGTGCGCTGTAAATCTTGCGTCAACTCACCAATTTGCTGTTCTAACTCTTCCTGTTTCTTACTTTTTGCCATTTATAAAACCTCCTCTAGCATTGCGCCGGCGTGACGCACCAGACTCATCACTTTTCCATAACTTTGTCGAGTCGGACCCAAAACTCCGATATAACTATTGTCGCTGTACGGCGATCGGAATCGACTGACAATCAAGGTTGCGCCGCTGGTTTTACCAATCGGATTCTCACTACCAATATAGACGTTGAGCGGTTCATTTGGCGCTGCCTCACGCAACCATGGCTCTAGGTTATCAAGGAGACGTGCCAC
>CALMAK010000022.1 GCA_937859515.1 uncultured Candidatus Saccharibacteria bacterium
AGGTGAAATAAACAAAAAAGACCTCAAAAATGAGATCGATCCTGTTTGGCAGGGGTACTAGGAATCGAACCTAGGTCGCCGGTTTTGGAGACCGATATACTAACCGCTGTACTATACCCCTATGGATGTACTGTAACAGTGTAGCAAATTATATCGCCGTTGACGAGGCTTAGCTGTCTTTTTTGATACGAGCAGCGCGTTTGAACTTCTTTTCTGCCACCGGATCAGCATTGCGCACAATTGGATCGTAGATAAAAACACGATCGGCTTTCTTGCGTTTTCCTTCATCTACTTCTTTAATTGCATTGGCAAAATAATTCTCAATCAGCCATTCACGGCCAGGGACAGTTTGACCAACGACCGTTAACCGGTACATATCACTGCCCCATCTCTCAACCTTTGTGATCTTTGGGGCTTTGCTGAGAAGCGATGCGCTGGTTGGCAGGGTTGAGATGATTTCTTGCAAGACACTTCGCGCCTTTTCCTCATCACGCGTAAAGACGTCAATGGCTACCGTGCGTACACCGTTAGGTGTCACGTGCACCGCCTGAATTTGTTGGTTGTGCACCCAAACAACCTCACCACTAAGGCTCCGTAGCTTTGTCGAGCGAAGCGTAAAACGCTCCACGACACCCGTCACATCAAGAAACGGTTCAATTTTAATGTAATCGCCCACATGAAACCATTGTTCAGTAATCATGATTACACCAGCAGTAATATCACGAAGGACCATGCCCAGTGTCTGTCCCGCAAATACAATAAAGAATGCACTTGCACCAATAGCCGCTGCGCCACTGCTCGACACAGGGCTAATCAAGCGCCATACGACATAGGCGACAATTGCCACCACGGCTGCACGCACTACAGCGACGGTAATACTAAGATATGTCTCAACTTGACGTAACTTGACCGCTTTGGCATCATCCGATACAGATTCACTGCGTAGTGCCACCCATTGTGCCAACAGAATAATTCCTTTTGCCAAGAATCGACTGACGATATAGGCAACAAGAATTGCCGCAATCAAAATTAGCACCGAACGATAAGCGTTCGGTTGTGTAAAAAAGTCAATAACGTCTTCGGCTGCTTCGTCAATAACTGTATTCATGACCTGCAGTAGTATAACGATAACAGAGGTATTTTGCAACATACACTTGAGATGATATCATTAACCATAAAGGGGATATAGTAATAATGCACACAGTAATTGTTGGTGGTGGCTTTGCAGGAGTAAAGGCAGCACTAGAAATCAGCAAAAGAAACATCGGAAAGGTTACGCTCATATCTGATGAGGATCATTTCCTTCACCACGCGACGCTATATGCAACAGCAACGGGTCGTAATATGGCCGAATCAGTGGTTCCACTTAACGAAATGTTTGCTGGCGATAAAAATGTCACTGTCGTGCAAGACCGCATTAAATCTCTCGATACTGATCGAAAAATGGTCGTAGGAGATAAGAAATCATACGATTACGACAAACTAATCTTGGCTATCGGATCAGTCACGACATTCTTTGGTATCAGCGGCGTTGCTAAAAACGCCTTTGGCATCAAAACACTTGATGAAGTAAAAGAGTTTAATGGTCACATCAAATCTGAAATCATCAAAAACCGCCGCCTCGATAAAAACTATGTCATTATTGGTGCAGGCGCAACCGGTATTGAGCTGGCTGGCGCGTTGCACGAGTATCTCGAACACCTCAGTACCGTTCACCAAGTACATCGACCAAACATCAAGATTACCATCGTCGAGGCCGCCCCACGCATCCTCCCTCGCCTTTCAAAATCTGCCAGCCGTGTTGTCAGTAAGCGTCTCAAAGATATGGGCATTAAGATTCTTGTCAATCATAAAGTCGAGGCACTCAACAAGGACTACATCACCATTCAGGGCAAGAAGGTTCCGACTGAGACAGCCATTTGGACTTCTGGCGTTGCCAATAACCCATTCTTTGCCGAACATGCTGATCTGTTTCAACTGGCGCCAAATGGCCGCGTCGAGGTTAATCAATACCTCGAGGCCAATCGCGACATCTTCGTACTAGGTGATAATAATACGGTTAAATACAGTGGCATGGCATGGCCAGCCCTTAATCAGGCTACCTTCGTTGCTAAACATCTCGCACGAACTAAAGCAAAGCAACCGACACCACCATTCAAGCCCACCCAACCGCCAAGCGGCATCCCTGTTGGATCTAATTGGGCATATATCGAATGGCGAGGCATGTACGCTGCGGGACTGACGGGCCATTTGATCCGTCGCAAAATGGAACTGCATGGTTATAAACAGCTGCTGCCTAAGAGCATTGCCATCGCCGCATGGCGCGCACACGATATTCCTGAAATTGATGCGTAAATCACTTGTAAAAGCTTATGCTTAGGCATATAATCGTAAGTAATATTGCGGCTTGAAAGAGAAAGGGTGAAGTCGGTTGACCTGACACGGGGTCATTCGTTAAAAGGGGTATGAAAATATTAATGCTAGGATGGGAGTTACCCCCGCATAATAGTGGAGGACTTGGCGTTGCGTGTTACTACATGGCAAAAGCACTTGCATCTAGCGGCACTGATATCGACTTCATTGTCCCTTACGAGGCCGAGCATCCGGCAATCGATTTCATGAACATCCGATCTGCCTCCCGCCTCTCCCCCCTCGAACGCTATGGCCTTAACGCCTACGATGGCAGCACCGTCTACAAACGCCTGTCCGACGCCGATGCGGGCGACCTCCGTGACATGCGCGGTGTCCAGCGTCGATACGTTCAGTTCGTCGAACATCTTCTTGAGTCCGAAACATACGATGCCATTCATGCCCACGATTGGCTGACCATGGAGGCTGGAATGCGAGCCAAAGAAATTCATGATATTCCGTTAATTGTTCATGTGCATGCAACCGAGTTTGATCGCTCAGGGTCGGATAGTGGGAATCCCCTTATTCACGAAATTGAATATCAAGGACTTATGATGGCTGACCGTATTATCGCGGTAAGTAATATCACAAAAAGTATCATCGTTCATAAATACAATATTCCTGCCGATAAGATAGAGGTCGTTCACAATGCCATTGATGCTTCGAGCTTTGATGATGGTTACGACTATGATGACAGTACCTATACCTATCTTGAGAGTCTTAAATCAGAAGGATACACCATCGTTTCAACCGTAACGCGGTTTACTGTTCAAAAGGGCCTTACTCATCTCGTACACGCCGCAGCACGTGCACTTGAACGATATGACCGATTAGCATTTCTTTTTGCCGGTGACGGCGAACAACGAGACGAGCTAATCCATCTTGCCGCAGAGCTTGGTATTGCCGACAAAATATTCTTCACCGGATTTGTCCGTGGCAAACAATGGCGTGACGCCTACAGCGTTGGCGATATCTTTGTCATGAGCAGCGTCAGTGAACCATTCGGCTTGACTGCCCTCGAAGCCGCACATCACGACAATGCCCTTATTATCACCAATCAGTCCGGTGTTGCCGAGGTACTCGACAACATTTACCGCTACGATTTCTGGGACGTCGAAGCCCTCGCTGACCGAATTGTTGCTATTGCCACCTCACCTGCTCTCAAAAAGGAAATGAAACAAAACGCCAAGGCCGAATATACCCGTATCTCGTGGGATGATGTTGCGAGGCGATGTGTCGAAATCTATCAAACAACACGATCAAAAGGAGTGCTCGCATGAGTCAGCGTGGTATTGTCCTCTATTTGCAAATTCACCAGCCGTACCGTGTACGTCCATACAGTGTATTCGACACTGGCACTTCGCATAACTATTTCGACAGCAACGAGGAGACTGATTGGAACAACCAACGTGTATTTAATAAGGTAGCCGATAAGTCATACCGACCAATGGGGCGCCTACTGACCCAACTTCTCAGTACGTACCCAGAATTTCGTATTTCATTAGGCATATCAGGTACCTTTATAGAGCAAGCACGCGAGTGGGCACCTGACCTTCTCGACACCTTCAGGGCACTTGTCGATACAGGACGTGTTGAGATCCTTGCCGAAACCTACCACCATAGCCTGTCATTCTTCTACAGCCGCGACGAGTTTGAGCGTCAGGTCGAGCTACACCAGTCATTGGTATTCGAAACATTCGGCGTTTTGCCGCGTGTCTTCCGTAATACCGAGCTAGCTTACAACGACGAGTTAGCTCAATGGGCCGAGCAAAAGGGCTACGTTGGAATCCTTGCGGAAGGATGGGATCCAGTGCTTGAATGGCGCAGCCCCAACTACATATATCAACCATATGGCACCTCTTCAACTGCCCTTCTGCTAAAGAATTATCGTCTCAGTGATGATATTGCCTTCAGATTCAGCAATAAAGCCTGGGCCGAGTGGCCACTGACATCGCAAAAGTTTCATGAATGGGCAACGTCTGCATTAAGTGGCGATCAACAGATCCTTAATCTCTTTATGGACTTTGAGACATTTGGCGAACACCAATGGGAAGATACTGGCATCTTTACTTTCTTCGAACAATTTATCGATGCCTGGTCACACGAGGCAGACAGTACCTTTTACACCACCAGCGAGGCCATTGCCGCCCACCAACCTGTTGACACTATCAGCATGCCACACACCGTTACATGGGCTGATAGTGGCCGCGACCTTTCTGCATGGACAGGCAACAAACTACAGCGCGAATCACTACGCTATCTCTACAGCCTTGAACAGGACATTCTGCGCACGGAAGATGATCAACTAATCGCTGACTGGCGACACCTGCAAACATCCGATCATTTTTATTACATGTGCACCAAAGGTTTTAACGATGGTGACGTTCATGCCTATTTCAGCCCCTACAATTCACCCTACATCGCGTTCCTTTACTACTTAAATGCTATTCGTGACCTCCGCTGGAGGCTACACGTACACCACAGAACAGGAGGCCTCAGTGGCTAGACCAATCGTACTATCTAACGGAGAATTGCACGTCGGCCTAAACAAATGGGGGCTAGTACATGACTTCTACTTCCCGTATGTTGGCCTCGAAAACCATTCAGCGGGGCAATCATTACGCCATAAGGTTGGAATTTGGGTCGATGGTAAGTTGTCGTGGCTCGATAATGGTGACTGGGAAATTACCTCAAAGTACCCACACAGTGCACTTATCGGCCACACCATCGCCAAAAATGAAGAAATAGGCATCGTTGTTGAGTTTAATGATTTTGTTGATTCTGCCATGAGTGCCCTTATCCGTAACGTACACATCATCAATACATGGAACCGGGCACGGGAAGTACGTCTTTTTATGCACCAAGCCTTTGCTATTGGCGACAGCCGCAGCAATACTGACACCGCCCAATACCTCCCCAGCAGCAACGCAATCCTTCATTACCGAGGACGTCGCGCCTTTGTGATTTCTGGTGATTATCGAGGTACACCGTTCGATCAGCACACCGTTGGACTGTTTGGTATCGAGGGGCGCGAAGGCACTTTCCGAGATGCTGAGGACGGTGAACTATCATTCGGTAACATTGAACATGGACGCGTCGACTCGGTTATTCGCTTTACGGTCAATCTCGATGCGCACAGCTCTGATCGCATTCACTATTGGATTGCGGCGGGCACCTCCACGCGTGAAGCCCTATATGTTCATAAGGAATTGCAACAGCAAGGTGTCCAGACTCGTCTGGATGTGACGGCCAACTGGTGGCACAAATGGCTCGAACCCGCCTATCACATCGTCGACCGCCTGCCCACCCATCACCGTTCCAGTTTCATCCATAGCATGATGATTGTTAAGTCGCAGATCGACAAGCGTGGTGCCATTATCGCCAGTACTGACACGACGATGCTCAATTATTCACGCGATGCCTACGGATACTGTTGGCCACGCGACGGATCCTTGGTGGTCTGGCCACTTATTCGTCTTGGTTATGTCGATGAGCCGCGTCGTTATTTCGAGTTCTGTAAACGTGTTCTCACACCAGAGGGGTATCTAATGCATAAGTACCGTGCCGATGGTGCTCTCGGCAGCAGCTGGCACCCATATGTACACGCACATGGCATTGTCGGCCCACCGATTCAAGAGGACGAGACCGCCCTCACGCTTTTCTCCTTCGCACAGTTCTACCACAAACAAAAAGATGCCAGATTATTGCGTGACTTTTACTCGTCAATGATTGTTCCAATGGCAGATTTCCTCACAGAATATGTCGATCGCGGAACAGGACTACCAAAGCCAAGCTATGACCTCTGGGAAGAAGTCTACCTGACAACCACTTTCTCTGTAGGCGCTACGTATGGCGCGCTGATCGCCGCATCTGAGCTTGCCACTGAATCAAATGACAATGAAAATGCTGTTCGTTGGCGTGCCGCCGCCGAGGACATCCAGACGGCCGCTCACAAGCATCTTTATAATGAGTCTCGTCAAGCCTTTTACAAGGGTGTTATGCCGCTGAATGGAGAGATTGTCGAGCGAAATGAGACCATCGATATGTCGAGTATCTTCGGTGCATTTATGTTTGGACTCTTTTCGGTCGATGGCGAGCATGTAAAAAATGCCGTCGCTACCGCAAAAAACACCTTTAACTTTAATATTGAGCACCCTGGCATGCCGCGATACGAAAATGATTACTACCATCGCGTATCCGACAATGTAACCGGTAACTGGTGGTTTATTACCTCATTATGGCTGGGTCAGTACGAACTCGAGACTGGTAACCCAGAGGCAACTCTCCGCATCCTTGATTGGACCAAAAGTCTGATGATGCCAAGCGGCGCCTTATCCGAACAGATCAGTCCACTTAATGAAGAAACGATTTCACCGTCACCTCTGACATGGAGCCACGCCGAATATATCGCTACCTTACTTGATATGATTACTGAAGTCGATTCAGGCACCAACTAGTTGACATTTTATACTATATTTGTTATAATATAGGTATGAAATCAATTCGAACATTCCTTACCCATTGGAACGTCACCTACAGCGATCGCACTAAGCTACAGCATGCCTACGCAGCACTAGCGGTTATCTCACTGATTGTCGCAGGTATCATCAGCCTTATTAACTATAGCCTAGGTCAAAGCTTCCTCTTCATCTCCATCGTCACCGTACTGGTATTTATCGGTAATGGTGTCGTCTGGGCCCTAATCAACACCTTCGTCATCCCATCAACACCTACTCGTCCACGCCAGTCTAAAAAATAGCTTTCACCTTTTGCATCAGATACCTGTTTTTGATACAATTATCAGGTATGAGTGACGTGCCGCGATAGCTCAGTTGGTAGAGCACTTCCATGGTAAGGAAGGGGTCTCGGGTTCAAATCCCGATCGTGGCTCCATAGAAAAATCACCTCTTTTGCGGAGGTGATTTTTCTATAAGATGCGTGACAATCAACAAAACATGCTACACTACTATTATGAGTGAGTTGTCAATTATAGAGCGTGCCCAATCATTCGCCGTCGAGCGTCACAGCGATCAAACGTATGGAAATAATCTACCCTATGCATGGCATCTTGGCAAAGTGGCCGACCTAGCAATGCGCCTTGGATATTCAGAACCCGTTCAAGCTGCAGCATGGCTTCATGACACCGTAGAAGACACTGACACTCATATTACCGAGATTCGTCAAAAGTTTGGCAATCGCATTGCTATCATGGTTGATGGTGTCACCTATACCGAGGAAGACCGGCAAAATGGCGTCGACAAAATCAACAAAGCCCGTACCAACCCTGGGTCACAAGCACTCAAATTCTGCGATTCTTCTGTAAACTTCAGCGCCAGCGCTCTTGATGGCGCACCCGAGAGAATGGGCCAATGGAAGGCAACCGTGGAACGGTACGGCACCTTCATTACTCGACTGCATCACGACCTTCCTACCCCTGATGATGTTGACGCCTGGATGTTAGGCATCGAAGATTAAAACCATTTTGTAGTACAATATAATGCATATGCCAAAGACATTTCCGTATCGCATTTTGCTTGTCGCCCTCCTTTCGTTTTGTATTGCGATGTGTTGGACATACGCAACAAGACACATGTATAACTACAACCAGCCTTTCGCCGTCGTCCTAGAAATGAGTCTTTTTCCAGTCATTGGATGGACGTTAGCGCTCACTACTGGATACACTGTTACTGCCTACGTCCTGAAACGTCTCAATATTCGCCGCTTTCCGTTGCAATTCGCAATAGTTGTCTTGTTTTATTTCATTACTGTCATCATCGCAGAAACAGTTGGATACCACGTCTTCAACGTACATAATATCGGCACCAGCCAATACGCCGGGCTTCCATTATGTGATTGTCTTCATGCTCCAGCCTGGATGCAGTTTGGTTATTTCGCCCTTGGTCCATTGCATTGGCTTTTGGCGAAAATAATAATTGCTGCCTCAAACCTCTGGTATTTTTCCTCTAGATCTGATAAAATAGCTTAGATTGTAAATAACAACCGTAAGTGAGAAGATATGGCAAAGAAGAATACAAAGCGTAAGTTAGTAGGTTTGGTGAGTGACGATTCTGGCGCTCGTGTCTACTACACAACCAAGAATACGCAAAATACCCCAGACAAACTAACTCTTAAAAAGTACGATCCGAAGCTGCGTAAGCATGTTACCTTCACGGAGACCAAGAAAAACCTTGGTCGCAACGAAGTTAAGGCCCGCAAGAGCTAATCACGAATCGCATCATAAAAACACCAGCCTGTCGCTGGTGTTTTTATTTTATGGAGACCACTTCTACTGCAGCGGGATGTTAAATACCGCACCACCACCCATGTAGGTAGGTAACTTGCCATCCCATTTTTCGATAGCTTGCTTTTGCAGGTACTCGTGAGTTAAGGTCTCACTCTGTGCACGTTGCGCCTCAGCATCAGTCTTTGCTGCCTCGAGATTAAACTTGGCGCGCTCAGCGTTCTGCTGGGCAACCTGTTTCTCTTCAATCGCCTTACTAAAGTTATCACTAAACTGGAAGTCAACAATACTGAGCTCTGACACCTTAATGCCGTATCGTGCCAAGCGCTGGGTCAGCGCTTGCTGCGCTTTGGTTTTTAATTCACTGCGCTCGGTAATCAGCTGCGATGCGGTATACTCAGCCGTTGCAGCCTTAAAGATTTCATTGATTGCAGGTGTCACAACCTTATCAACATACAAAACACCGATCTTTTGATGTACCTCGCTCACGCTACCACGTTCGAGATTATAATTTAGGACGATTTCACTGGTAACATCTTGAAGGTCCTTGCTGGCCGCCGTACTACGCACTGACTCTTTCTGGACCTTAATATCGTAGACCGCCACCTTCTCAATGCCCCACGGTGCTACTAATGACAGCCCTTCATCGAGTTCACGACCTGTCACCTTACCATACATCGTCACAACACCGACCTGACCTGTACCTACCATCTTCAGGCTTGTCATCAGTGTGATAAACAGAAACAGCAGCACCGCCCCTATGATGACATTGCGCCGCGTCTTCTTTGATTTTGAAATAAGTTCTGCCATATCTCTCCTTATGTTATACCTTCATTCTACTATACAGTCCCAAGGGGTTGCAATCTGTCAGTTCACCATGTATCATATATCAGTATGCCGCTTTAGCTCAGTTGGTTAGAGCAACTGTTTTGTAAACAGTAGGTCCACGGTTCGAATCCGTGAAGCGGCTCCATGATACGCTAATGAGACTATCTCGTTACCGTATTTGGATAGGCCGGAGTCGTCTAGTGGCAATGACAGGAGACTGTAAATCTCCCGGTGTAAACCTTCGTAAGTTCGAGTCTTACCTCCGGCACCAAATAAATACGACCACCTTGGTGGTCGTATTTATTTACCTCGCTTACATACCTAATATCAATATAAGGAAAGAAGCCAATCTTTCACAATACCTAAGACTTTCGTACTACAAGGCGCACTGTGACCATTCCAGACACGATAACGGCAAGGCTCAACACGGCAATTTGACCTGCGATACCATGCACGGACGCTACACCTGAATCTGGCGCATCTGGCACGCCTGGTATGATGGCACTCCCGTCTTCGTCTAAGCCAGAGGCCAATTCAACGGAAATACCCTCTACTGTGATATAGCTCGCGGCAGAATCACCCGTCGCAGAAAACCCCCAGTAATACACACCCGGTGCAAGCGTAAAAGTACCCGTCTCTTTAAACCATAGCTGGTTTCCCTGTCCCATATAGGGATGATTCGGCAAAAGCTACGGCATCAGTCGCCAAGTAGTCTGTGGTCCCATTCAGTACAAAGAACTGAGCAGCCATACCAATGGTACCCGGCGGCAAAATCTCCGTTCCATCCACGAGCGTCGCTCCAGCAGGGGACCAGTAGTAGCTAAACTTAAACGTCTGAGTTTCACTAATCACAAATGGCGTCCCCCATAGTGCATACTCTGAAGTGTCACTATTTGGTTCAGCGCCAATTCCAAGATATTGACCATTAGAGTCTCCACTATCGACAGGTACACCAGGTAACCCGTTGGCGATAATTGCTTCATTGATACCAATCGCACCTAGTGTACCTCCAAGTGCGATAACGTCTACCGTCCCCAATCCGCCATGAGGATGCAGGTCTGGATCAGGATAGAGAGCGTCAAGCTGGAAGGTGCACCTGCGGATTCGGAGCCACGTTGGTCACATCAACATAAAATGATTGAGCGTGCGCACGAGACGGCAAAAGAATGAATAATACTATTACAGTTACTAGCAAAAAGGCAAGGTGTCAACCGATACTATCGAACGAG
>CALMAK010000023.1 GCA_937859515.1 uncultured Candidatus Saccharibacteria bacterium
TTCACCCTTTCGGTACGAGCACAAAGTCCGAATGTTCTCAGAGAGCTACTAACGCGGCTTGAGCGTTCAATTCGTACGATTAATGTGCGTTCACTGAAGATTGAGCAACAGGGTGATGAGATTCAATTGACGATTGAGGCGGTTGCCTATTATCAGTTAGAGAAGGTTATGGAGACTCGAAAAGAATCAAGGAGTATGAGTAGCGATGAAAAAAACTGATATAGCAATGATTGTGTTGATTGCCGGCCTGAGCGTGCTCGTGTCGTATCTGGTTGCTCGTGCAACACCGCTGGGGAATTCAGCGTCGGCAACGGTTGAGGTGCGTGTGGCGGATCCAATTCAGGAGGGTCTTGCACCGATTACTTCAGCAACGTTCCCGGAAGATGGCATTAATCCATCAGTTGATATTTATATCGACGATAAAGAAGTTCCATTGGAGAAGTCCGAGAACGAACCTAACGAGGAGTCGTAGGGTTACATGGCGCTCTTGACAGAAGAGACGCAGCTAAAACTCGTCAACTTACTCGTTGATGAGGGCTTAGTGACGCGCGACACTATTGATAAGGGACTTGTCGAGGCAGGAAAGAGATCAACAAGTATTGTTGCCTACTTGTCGCAAGAGAAAATTGTCGATACCGAACTATTGACGCATGCGACCGCACAAGTGTCGGGTGTGCCATATGTCAATTTGGCGAATACAATTATTGATGAAGCGGTCCTGAACTTATTGCCCGAAGACATTGCTGAGCGCTTTATGGCTGTTCCTCTCGCTGAAGTTCAGAATCGTCTTGCGGTGGCGATGATTGATGCCAATAACGTCCAGGCGGTTGATTACCTGGCGAGCCGTATTCAGCGTCCTCTCAAGGTGTTTATGGCCTCTGAAGAGGGCGTGCGCCATATTCTTGATCAGTATAAGGCAGACCTTTCCGGGGTTAATGAGGCTGCTGAGGTAAGCGAGGAGGAGAGTCAGACAGCTGCAAGCAGCAATGTAAAGACGATCGTCCAGGATTCTCCTATTAGTAAGGCACTGAGCACTATCCTCGAATATGCAGTCAAGACGCGTGCTAGTGACATTCACATCGAGCCTTTAGAAAAGGCATTGAAGATCCGTTGTCGCGTGGATGGTGTATTACGTGAAATCATGCAGCTACCAAAGAGTATTGAGCCTGCGCTGGTCAGTCGTATCAAGATTTTGTCTAACCTAAAGATTGATGAACATCGTGTGCCTCAAGACGGTCAGTTTGCCGTGAACGTTAGTAATAAAGAGGTTGACCTTCGTATCGCGATCAGCCCAGTTGTATGGGGTGAGCAGGTGGTAATTCGTTTGCTGGACAAGTCAGGTAACAGCTTTGATCTTGAACAGATGGGCTATGCGGGCCGTGGACTGCGCGCCATCCGTAAGGGTGTACGGCGACCAAACGGTATGATTTTGACCTCTGGTCCGACGGGTAGTGGTAAGTCAACCAGTCTGTATGCTTTGATTAAAGAAATCAAAGACGAAAGTGTAAATATTGTTACCCTAGAAGATCCAGTCGAATACAAGATGGATGGTGTCAACCAGATTCAGGTGAATGCTGATGTTGGGTTGACGTTTGCCTCTGGACTGCGCTCTATCTTGCGTCAGGACCCCGATGTTGTGATGGTAGGAGAGATCCGTGACAGTGAGACAGCTAATCTTGCGGTACAGGCAGCCTTGACGGGACACTTGGTATTTAGCACGCTGCACACCAACAGTGCTGCTGGTGTGTTGCCGCGTCTTCTCGATATGGGTATCGAGCCGTTCCTTATTGCCAGCACCGTGAATACTATCATCGGTCAGCGTTTGGTGCGTCGGGTGGCGCCAAAACGTGACGCCTATCAGTCAAATGCGGTTGAAACGCAGAATATTCTCGCTACGGTGGGGCATCTGCTGCCAAAGACGCAGGCTGATGTGGCGCGAATCTCAGAAGATCTGGGATACAAGGACTTGCCACTAGCAGGGCAAAACGCTTATACTTTAGTTAAGGGTAAAGATACCCCGCAAACACCCCGTGGGTACAGTGGTCGTGCCGGACTGTATGAGGTGATGGATGTCGATGAAGATATTCAGGATCTCATTGTCAAACGATCAACCAGCGCAGAGATTCAGCGGCTTGCTGTTGAGAAGGGGATGGTAACGATGCGTCAGGACGGATACCTAAAGGCGCTGCAGGGACTGACGACACTGGAAGAGGTAAATCGTGTTGCGGCGGATATAGCATGATAGATAACATAAGGGAAGGGCAGATATGACACAAGAACTAAGGATCGAAGTTTTACTCGAAGAGGTGGTACGAAAGCGTGCCTCCGACCTTCATATCCAAGTTGGCCTTCCGCCAATGCTTCGTATTGATGGCTCTTTAGTGCCGTCTGCTGGGCAGCCTCCGCTGGATGAGGCGGGTGTCGAGTCTCTTGTGTTTGCTATTCTGGATGAGGATCAGCGCCAGATTCTCCTTAAAGACAAAGAATTTGATTTTAGCTTTGCATTTGGTACCTTGGGTCGTTTTCGTGTGAATGCGTACCACGAGCGTGGTAATTTGGCGGCAGCTCTTCGTTTGATTCCAAATGAAATCAAATCGGTCACTGAACTGGGAATGCCAAATGTTGTCATGGGATTTGCTGATTTTCCGCGCGGTCTTGTATTGGTAACGGGGCCAACTGGGTCAGGTAAGTCGACAACTTTGGCATCACTTGTCGATAAAATTAATACTGAAAAGTCGACGCACATTATCACCATTGAGGACCCAATCGAGTTTACTCACAAGTCAAAGAAATCTGTGGTGGTACAGCGAGAAGTTCACTATGACACGTATTCATTCTCAGCGGCACTCCGTAGCTCATTGCGCCAGGACCCTGACGTGGTGCTGATTGGTGAGATGCGTGACCTCGAGACAATCTCGGCAGCAATTACGATTGCAGAGACGGGACACTTGGTCTTTGCGACACTTCACACAAACTCAGCGGCGCAGTCGATCGATCGTATGATTGACGTCTTTCCGCCACACCAACAACCACAGATTCGCGCTCAGTTGTCGAACATCTTGATGGCAATCTGTTCACAGCGTCTGGTGCCTGCTATTGGTGGTGGGCGAGTAGTGGCAGCCGAGATTTTGATTGCCAATCCTGCAGTTCGTAATATTATTCGCGAAGGTAAATCGCATCAGCTTGATGCGGTGATTCAGACAGGTGCTGATCAGGGTATGCAGACGATGGATCGCACGTTAGTGAACTTGGTGCAATCAGGCACCATTACCTACGATAATGCACGTGAGTTTGCTGTTGACCTGACCGAGTTTGAAAGGTTGGTGAGGGGGTAAAATATGCGCAAATTTGCTTACGAAGCACGAGATCAGTCGAATAATTCGATTATTAAGGCAGAGGTCCAGGCCGACTCGGAAACGTCAGCTGCGAGGTTATTAGCAGCGCAAGGTATGACTCCTTTGAAGATTCGTGAATTATCAGATAACGAGAGCTTCTTTGCACGACTTACAGGGCGCATTACAACGAAGGACAAAATTGTCTTTACGAGGCAGCTTGCAACACTGATTGGAGCTGGACTACCATTGGCGCAGAGCCTCCAGACCATTATAGAGCAAACGCAGAATAAGAAGTTGCAGAACATTGCCCAGGATATTTTGGCAGGCGTTGAAGGTGGTAAATCTCTATCAGACGCGTTTACGAGACATGGTGATGTATTCGGCGCAATTTTTATTGCACTCGTGTCGGCCGGTGAGGCATCGGGTACGCTGGATGAATCATTGCAGCGTATCGCGGCGCAGCAAGAAAAAGACGCTGCAGTTATGAGCAAAATCAAAGGCGCGTTGACATATCCGTTTATTGTCCTTGGTGTTATTGTGGGCGTCGTGGTATTTATGTTGATTGCAGTGGTTCCGCAGGTACAGACGCTATATGACGATCTAGGAAAGCAGCTACCGTTATTGTCGCAAATTATGGTGAGTATGGCTAACTTTGTTACTTCGTGGTGGTGGGCAGTGCTTATTACCTTGGGCGTAGGTGGCTATTTCTTTATGCAGTATCTCAAGACCGAAAGCGGTATTAAATTTAAGGATACTATGAAGCTAAATGTTCCGTTATTTAAGGGTATGTTCCGCAAACTGTATATGGCGCGTTTTTCGCGTACCGGTCAAACACTACTCAGTACGGGCGTTAGTATGCTAGATACACTGAAGATTACGGGTGATGCACTGAATAACACTGTCATCCGTGCCAGTATTATTCGCGCAGCTGACAAGGTAAAAGGTGGTAAAGCGCTATCGGCGGCCCTACAGCCCGAAGATTATATATTGCCGCTGGTACCCCAGATGATCAAGATTGGCGAGCAGTCTGGTCGTATCGACGAAATGATGGGTAAGGCGGCGCAAGTGTATGAGGACGAGCTTGATGAGGAGATAAGGACAATTTCCACTGCAATTGAGCCTATATTAATGGCAGTGCTGGCAGTTGTTGCCGGTGGTATGGTGGGGGCGATTTTGTTCCCGATCTACAATCTGGTAGGCGATATCAACTTGTAAAATACTAGACAGCTTGTGGTTGGAATGCTATCATAACCATAAGCGATTACGCGAAAAAGTATTAGTGTTCGTATGAAAGGGTGTATATGAACGTACAAAAGAGTGAAAAAGGATTTACTATCATCGAGGTGGTCTTGGTGCTTGCTATCGCAGGTTTGATTTTCTTGATGGTATTTATTGCGCTTCCTGCATTGCAGCGAAGTCAACGTGATCAGGCACGCAAGAATGATGCATCGACGGTTGCGGCTGCGGTCCAGACATTTAAGGGTAATAACAATGGTGGATTGACTGGATTGAACGACACACGAATTCGGCAGTACATCGACAAGCTTGACCAGTATGATAAGGATACGGGTGTTGCTCTAACTACAGCTGCAAGCGTCAATCCTAATCTTGATCAGGTCTTGGTTCGAGTTAGCTCAAAATGTCCGACTACACTCCCTGCTCCTGGCACTGCATTGACGCCTCGTACGGGTGCTGCAAATGGCGTAACTAACCGGAATGCAATTGCCGTGGTTAAGCTAGAGAACAACGGCGCCAACGGTCAATGGCAGATCTACTGCGTAGAAGTGTAATTACTTTAGCAACGATAAGCAGCCCTCTATAAGAGGGCTGCTTTCTTTATGGTATGATAGTGGTTATGAATAGCATGTTGATTTGTGTGATGTTGGGTGTTGTTGGGGCAGCTATGGGAAGTTTTGCTGGGGCGCAGGTGTGGCGTCTACGTGCTCGACAATTGGTGGAGGATAAAAAGGCTGGCGAGCCGTATGACAAGGTGGAATTGAGGCGCTTGAAACCGCTTGTAGGCAAGAAGGGGCGCGCTGATCGCTCAATTGACCTTGACACTGGCAAACAATTGCAGTGGTATGACATGATTCCGGTTGTTAGCTGGTTGGTGCTACGGGGGCGCTCACGCTATAGTGGTAAATTCATAGGTTGGTTCGAGTTTGTGATGGAAGTTGGCGTGGCTGCTTTCTTTGTTCTTTCGTACGTATACTGGCCACATACGCTGGACAGTCCGTGGGCAATTGGACAATTTGTCGTGTGGCTTGTTGCGGGTGTCATATTGGCAGTGCAGTTTGGCTATGACTTTAAGTGGCAGCTACTATGGACATGGCTCAGTCTGTGGGTAATTGTATTAGGGCTTATATACGTAAGCTTGGGTATGGCCATTGCTGGGGGCTCATGGGCAATATTGGTATCAGCGATTGGATCTGTTGCGATCTTGGGGGGGCTGTATCTTACTCTATGGTGGATATCGCGCGAACGTTGGGTTGGTCTGGGTGACGTGATCTTAGGTGGTGGTCTGGGGCTACTGTTGGCAGATTGGCAGCTGGCGCTAGTCGCGCTCATCGCTGCAAATCTAGTAGGGACGTTGATTGTGGCGTTTGGAGCAATCTCTGGAAAAATATCGCGTGGTCAGCATATGGCTTTTGGTCCGCTATTAATTATTGGCGCAGTTATCGCCCAGCTATGGGGTGGGATGCTCATCGATTGGTATGTTGGATTGTTTCTGCCATAAGCGGAATCATGGTATACTGTTCACATGAATAAACATGCGCGCGGTGGGTTTACTATCATCGAGGTGATATTGTTCCTTGGTGTGACAGGGCTGATGATGTTGGGGATTTTTGTTGGCGTGTGGGGTAGTATTACGCAGCAGCGTTACAAAGATGCAGTTGTATCATTTCAGGAATCGTTACGCCAAACGTATGGTGATGTTGTAGCTGTGCAAAATAACCGTGTAGCTACAGCGAGTGGCGATTGTATAGGGGGTGTAGGAACGAGCACGTGCGTAATCTTGGGAAGATACCTCCATGTGTCGAGCCAGAGCTCGGCAGGGACTGGCCCGAGCATTATTACCGTGAGCGACGTCATTGGCACTATACCGCCAACCGGATCTGTTGCGACAGGTTATATTGATATACTGCGCAGTTATCAACCGCGGGTAATCAACAATGCAAACCGGAGTGTAAGCCAAATGCAATGGCAAACGCAGCTGCGGTGGCCAAATGGTGATGCGGGTAATGGATTTTCTATGCTTGTTATACGCTCTCCAGAGACAGGTCAAATACATACTTTTACGTGGCGAGGGAATAGTACTACGCCGAATCTTGTACCTGTAGGTGGTCCCATTACTGCCGCTAATGAGACCAATCCGACCAACAGACTGCTGTGTGTTGATACGAACGGTATGTCTGTGCCACCAAGTGGTATACGTATACAGCCACGAGCTTCGACTGCTGCAGCAATCGGACAAATTGCAAACGATGCAGAGGGTAGCCCGTGTTAAGGAAGGGCGATACTATTATCGAAGTAATGTTGGCTGTGACAGTGTTTAGCCTTGTTTCGGTCGGTGTATATGTTATCATGAACCGATCTGTTAACTCACTGCAAACCTCGCTTGAGGTAACATTAGTACGCCAGCAGATGGATGCACAAGTAGAGATGATTCGTATGATCTATTCTCAGGCACGTGAGGCAGAGATACCGGCTGCGATTAACAACTGGCAAAATGTTATCACTGCATCGTCTATGGTTTCGTCATCCGTTCCTTCGCTGCCAGACCTCATTCAGGACGACATTCGATGCGTCGATCCCCCTACAAGTAATAGGTTCATAATCCATCCTAATACCGGCGTGGCGGTGGGAGGGGGCTCCAGCGCGGTCTTTAGGCGGGCTGATATCACGACTCCCGTATCGCTTAATCCTGTGCCGTATGCTTCTGTGTCGGTTGCAGCGGGTGATCCATCTATTGTACACGCTAATGGTATATGGATTCAGGTGGTTAGGGGAGGAAGTTCAATACCTGGACAGCCTGATTATCCACAGTATTATGACTTTCACGTACGGGCATGTTGGAGCAGTGCTGGCGACAGTACAGTACCAGTAACACTGGGAACAATCACAAGGATCTATGATGCAGCAAGATAGTATAGTGGCGAAATTAAACAAGAAGCCCGGGTTTACTCTGGTTGAATTAATGCTCGCAATGGCGTTTGTGGGCCTTTTAATGTTAGCTATTACTTATTGTATTATTCAGGTATCGACGACATACAGCCGAGGCCTGACATTACGACAGGTGAATGATGCAGGGCGCTCAATATCAGACGATATGAAACGCGCAATTGCTCGCAGCCCTGGCTCGGCAAGCATACAAGTAATTAATGTTGGGTCTACCGGAGGTCGTCTTTGTACGGGTGAGTATACATACGTATGGAATAATCCAACAGGATTGGATGCCTTTTCTTCAAACCCCATATCAGTGATGAATAGGTACAATACAGGCACGGCATCCATTGATGCGGTACCGATTCGACTTGCAAGGCTACTCGACAGAAACGGAGCGTTGTGTGTGAGTCCAATAGGGCCAATTACTAACACTACAGGCGCCGTGGATCTGCTTGCAGGATCAGACAATGTATTAAGTGCGGACACCACGAGTCCTAACTCTGACAGGCCATTGGCATTGCGTCAATTAACGGTGCAGCATATTCCTGGTCCTGCAGGTCCAAGCGCTCCAGTCACAACGAATCGAGGACTATCTGCGTGGAGAGTAGATTTTCAATTGGGTACATCAGAGTCAGCAGCGTTGAACGCGGCAGGTTGTCGACCGCCGAGTGACGCGGGTGCAAATCAGACATATTGTGCGATAAATAATTTCTCCTTTACGGCAACCAAGAGTATGAGGTAGAATAAAAGCATGAGTAGTTTCAGCGAGGCAGTGGATGCACCCCGACGTGGCGCCGTATCTATTTTTATGGTGATATTTGTTGCCTTAGTGGTTTCAGTCATGACAGTGGCGTTTGTTCGCATTGCTCTACGCGATCGTGGATTGGCAGTTAACCAAGATCTATCGCAAAGTGCTTACGATGCGGCACTGGCCGGTGTTGAGGATGGTAAGCGTGCACTATCTCGATACTATGCCGCGTCGAATAAGAGTGTTGCGCCATATTACCGTGTAAATACACCTGCTCGTAGTGATTGTAATGATGTCAATGCGATTCTAGGTAATTCATTTGGAGAGCGCCGTATTGAGAGTGGTGGTGCTGATATGGAACAGGCATATACATGTGCACAGTTGTCAAATCGAGTTGATGATTTTCGAGTAAGCCTCCAACAAGATGAACAGGTCTTGTTTCCATTGCCGAATAATGCAGATAGCATTCTCATAGAGTGGGCGCATGTTCGTGACGATGGTGGAACAGGTGCTACGCCGTTTAATGTTCCAACAGGTACGGTTGCGCCAAGTACTCTGCCGACACAGGCTTCGTGGGCGGCGTATCGACCAGCCTTACTGGAGACACAGCTTATTCAGGCGGGTGGGACGTTTACGCTCGATTCGTTTAACAATATTGATTCGGGACGATCGAACTCGAATACACTGTTCTTGTATCCGCTGCGGCTAGCGGCACCTTCGTCAGCGAATTTTACGTCCGATGTGCGACGAGCTTCGGGGTCGACGACCCATCCGACTCCTGCGCAGTGCACGCAGACACCCAACCCGAATGGTGATGGTGCACATTCGTGTGCTATGAGGATTACTCTGCCGAGCGCGCGAGATACTGGTGCGGTGAGTGCTCGATTTCTTCGACTTTCACCGCGGTACGCGGGTAATTCCATTAAGGTAACGGCGTATCGTGCTGGTGTCCCAGTGCCTTTTATCGATGTTCAGGTGAAGGCTGATGTGACAGCACGTGCAAATGATGTGTATCGTCGGGTCGAGGTCCGTCTTGATAGTCCTAACGTAATGTATCCTGGAACAAGCGACGGGCCAGGAGCTGCTGTGAATATTCGCGGTAATCTCTGTAAAGTGTTTCGAGTTGCAGCTGATCCTGTTGACTATCTTGCAAATCGCACTATCTGTGAGCCATAGCGCGAGCTTGCTGATTCAGTCTGTGTGAAACTTTTCGTATGCTTCGCGCAGATGTTGATCAGTGACGTGCGTATAGACCTGGGTCGTAGCAATGCTGCTATGGCCCAGCATGCTTTGCACACTGCGGATATCGGCACCGTTCATCAATAGATCAGTTGCAAAACTGTGGCGCATTGTGTGAGGGCTGACATGTTTTGTAATACCCGCAAGACGGGCATATTTGCTTATCATCCGTTGAATACTGCGCGCACTGAGGCGACGATAGTCACCGGTTGTCGAGGCAATATTGTTGGTGCTGTAGCTAAGAAAGAGGGGCGGGAGGTTATCGAGGCGTGCAGACAGGTACTCATCAACATGGGTTGCTGCAGATTGGCTGACAAAGACAGGTCGGTCTTTCTGGCCCTTACCTCGAACCATGAATTCGCGACGTTTTGTGTTGATGTGGTCGCGGTTGAGGTTGACGAGCTCAGAAACACGAAGGCCACTTGAGAAGAGTAATTCAACGATTGCACGATCACGGAGGCCAGTCTCAGTTGAACAATCTATTTGTTCGATAAGTCGAGTAATTTCGTCATAATGAAGGAACGTAACTTGCTTGCGGCTGACCTTTGGAAGGATAATTTTTTCAGGACTAAGAGACGAAATATCACGATTAGAAAGGTATCGCAAGAAACCGCGTAGTGCCACGAGATGATAGTTTTGCGTGATAAGAGCAAGCTCTTCGCCTTGGTCGTTTATGTGGCGGTTCAGCCATATACGGTACTTACGAATTTGTTCTTGTGTAATTTTTTCGACAGGGATGTTACCGAGAAACTCTACGAGACGTTCGAGATATCGTTTGTAATTTTCGGCAGTCTTAGCCGAGCGACCACCTTCGATTTCGAGGTGTTCAACATAGTCAAGTATCATGTCGGACAAATCATGCATAACCATAGTATACCGTAACACGTAGATGAGTACTCAAGTCTGATACAATAATAGGAGTAAACAACAAGGAGAGTTATGAAGCGAACAAGTACAATGCAGCAGACGCTAGTATTATTCAAACCGGATACAGTGCAACGAGGATTAGTCGGTGAGATTCTAACAAGATTCGAGCGAGTCGGTCTAAAGATTGTCGGAACAAAGATGATCTTTCCTGATCGCGATCACTATTATAAACACTATGAAGATATTGGTCAGATGGTGACGCGTCGTGGACAAAAGGCATTTGACGTAACGCTTACGATGATGCAGACAGGTCCTGTCGTTGCTATGGTGTTTGAAGGTGTTGAGGCGGTTGCCTTGGTGCGCAAGATGGTTGGCGGTACTGAGCCAAAATCTGCAATGCCGGGCACGATCCGTGGCGACTTCAGTCACATGAGCTTTGAGCACGCTGATGAAGAGGAGAAGGGCATCCCAAATCTTATTCATGCCAGTGGCGATCCTGAAGAGGCTGCAAAGGAAATCGGGCACTGGTTTAGTTCACAAGAATTGTTCGATTACGAATTGGCACACCAAAAGTTCACTCAGTAAAATGATACAATAACAGCACACCACCTCGTGCGAGTTGTGCTCCCATAGTTCAATGGATAGAATACTTCCGTCCTAAGGAATAGATCTACGTTCGAATCGTAGTGGGAGTACCACTCGCATGAGGTGTTTATGTTAAACTGGTATATATGGGGCGAAAGAAATTAACCAAGCAGACAGAGTTTAATGGTCAGCGTGATGGCGAAGAAGTGCAATTTGTCTTTAGACGGCATATTATCGCGATGCGAAAGGGGTTTTACTGCCTATTAGTTCCATTTGCAGTGTCGTCGATCCCTCCACTAATATGGCAGTCAAACTTGTATCTATTTTTGCTGCCCGTCGGAGGACTCGCGTTGGGACTGCTTTTATTCAGTTATCATTTTTTGATGTGGCGATATACGTACTATATCGTGACCGATCAACGTATTCGTCAGGTGACACAGAAGGGTTTTTTTGGTACTGATGTTATCGAGTTGCGTCTATCGAAGATACAGAATATTAGCTATAATATACCAGGGTTCTTTGGCGAGATTTTTCATTTTGGAACGATTGTTATTCAGACATTTGTTGGAGACCTTGTGATTAACAATGTTGATCATCCAGAAGATACGTATAATAAGTTGCAAGATGTTGTTGACAAGGCCGCTGGCCAACAGGAGAATTATGAAGAAGATAATCCAGAAATTGCGTAAAGGTGAGGCCGCCGAGCCGCCGAGCCGAATTACAAATGACACTGTCAGTGAGCATCGTAAGCGTGTTCTTGCTGGTGGGCGCAAATTCAAATATCCTATTCAGTACTCTCGTCATAAACTCGTCATTAATACGGTCATTATTAGTGCATTTGCACTGGTATTGGCACTTATTCTTGGATGGTGGCAGCTATATCCTCGCCAAAATACTAGTGAATTTGCGTATCGTGTTGCTGTTGTTGTGCCGCTGCCAGTGGCAAATGTGAATGGTGAGAGCGTCAGGTATAGTGATTATCTTATGAAGTTACGCAGTGCTGAACACTATCTTCGTCAAAAAGAAAAAGCAACGCTGACTGGCGATGATGGCGCGCGGCAGATTGGCTACCTCAAGCAGCAGGCCTTGAATGATACGATCGCTGATGCATACGCTGCGCAACTTGCGCGTACAAAGAACATAACGGTCAGTGATGATGAACTAGCAGAATTTTTACGTTCACAGCGGCAGTCTGAGGACGGAGAAATATCAGAACGGACGTATTACGCTGTAATTCAGGACTATTACAACTGGAGTGCCGATGAATATGCGCATACGATGCGCGCAAAGTTGCTTCGCCAAAAAGTGTCATACGAAATTGACGATGATGCACGTGCGGTTGCAATGAAAGCACAAAATCTTATGAAGGGGGCGGGCGACACTCCGTGGGCAACAGTCGTACAGAATAATACCGAGGTGCTACCCGGTGTGACGTATGGTGCATCTGGATTTGTTCCACGTACAAATCAGGATGGCGGACTTGCTGTCCAAGCGGCAAAACTGGAGAAAGGGGAGATGTCTCGCCCTGTCGCTTCACTGAATGGAGACGGGTACTATATTATTCGACTTGTCGATAGTAATAAGGCGCAGGTGAGTTATGAATTCGTTAAGATTCCATTGACGACTTTCAAGCGTCAGCTTGCGGCACTGCATGGCAATGATAAAATTGTGACATATATCAACGTGCCACTTGAGAATAAGCAGGGAGAGGGTAATGAGTAATAACGAAAATGTATTTACGCTGCCTAACCTTCCATACGGGTACGATGACCTAGGCAATCATATTAGCGGCGATATTATGCGCCTTCATCATGACAAGCATCACCGGGCATATGTCGATAAGCTTAACGAGGCGATTGCCAAAGCGCCGCAGCTGCAAGGTCTGCCAATTCTATCGATTTTGCGAGGTCTTGAGACGGCACCAGGTGAGGTGGCAGCGAGCCTTCGCAACAATGGTGGTGGTCATTATAATCACAGTCTGTTTTGGCAGTGGATGTCACCGACTGGTGGCGGTAAACCGAGTGGGGAGTTGCTAGGTGAAATTGAGCGTGTACATGGTAGTTTCGAGCAATTTATCGAGGTGTTTAGCCAAAAAGCTATGAGCGTCTTTGGGAGTGGCTGGGTCTGGTTGCAGCCCGATACGACGATTGTGACGACGGCGAATCAGGACAATCCAGTGATGCAGGGTGGTGACGAGCCGTTGCTTGGACTTGATGTCTGGGAACACGCGTATTATCTCGACTATCAAAACCGCCGTGTCGACTACATAAAAGCATGGTGGGATGTGGTGAATTGGGAGTTTGTGGAGGCGAGATATAACGGGTAAAAGGGATACCGACCGGATTATCGCTTCGTTTCACTTCGCTCCTCCGCTTGTTTGAAAAGAAAATAGCCTTCGGCTGTTTTCTTTTCTACACTGCGCTACGCGACCCGGCGATCTTAGGGCCAGCTAAAGCTGTCCCAGATCGCCGGTCCGAATCCTGCCAAAGGTATGCCATAGAAAATACCCACCAATTGGTGGGTACTTTCTATGGCGCGCTCGACCGGATTTGAACCGGCGATCTCCTCCGTGACAGGGAGGCGTGATAACCCCTTCACTACGAGCGCATCGGTCTTTCGACTTAGGCTATGATAGCAAATTTGTCCCTCTGTTGCAAGGGTGGCAAGCAGTTTATTTATCGCGGTATAACTGGTATACTTTATCAAAGGAGATGCCGCCTTAGCTCAGTTGGTAGAGCGACACATTCGTAACGTGTAGGTCGCCGGTTCAATCCCGGCAGGCGGCTCCAGGTTAGAGCCATCATGATGAAACAACATATACTTAGCACACTCAAACAACTGACAAAGCACAAACGACTCTTGTGGCTTCTTGTGGTTGTTGTGGTTTTTGGACTGGCGGCAACTATCTTTGTCGGTCTTACGATTGAATCAAGCGAGCTGCGTATTATCACACATTACACCGCATACGGCAGTACGCACTTCTATCGCGACCAATGGACATACCTCATTGCTTTTGCGGTATTTATCGTGACGACGGTTGCATTAGGGGTTGGCGTTGCGTTAAAGCTCCTTCGTCAGGACCGGGAACCACTGGCGCTGCTATACGGATGGGTGAGTATCGGGCTCATTGCGCTGACATTGGTGACGTATATTCATCTTGTAAGGTTTATGTAGCCGTATGATCGATCTTGAAATACCAATCGGCAAACGTACGCGTAGCTATCGCTTTTTTGAGATGTTGCCGGCAATCTGCAGTTATGGCGCAATTATTCTACTCATTGTACTGTCGTTTGTAAATCCACTGCTTGCAGCAGCCTATTTATTGCTTGTTATTATGACGATGCTTACCAAGGCAGTACTGATTGCCTACCATACTATCAGAGGCCGTTCGAATTCCGAGAAAGCGCAGAAGATACATTGGACAGGGCGGCTCATGGAGCTGGAAGATCCTGTTGCATCGTATGATCGTCGGGAGGCAACTGCAACAAAAGCATCAATGCGTGAATTTGGTGCACATGCCCATATGGAGAATCTTCGTCTCATGGCGGCGGCCCCAGACACGTTCCCTCGACCATCGGAGGTTTATAATGCAGTGATTGTGGCTGCGTATAATGAGGGGTATGATGTTTTAGGTCCAACGCTACAATCTGTTCTCGATACGACATACGACAAACAGCACCTTATCATTGTGATCGCCTATGAAAAGCGAGGTGGTCCTGCAATGAAAAAGACGGCTCAGCGCCTGCAGCGTGAATTTGGCGATAAGTTTTTTGCCTTTCATATTGTCGAGCACCCCGATGATATTCCTGACGAAGTGATAGGTAAGGGCGGTAATATTACCTATGCGGGAAAGTTTTTGGCTGATTGGGTGCCGACTATTGGTATTGATTACAAAGATGTTATTATCACGACTCTCGATAGCGACAACCGTCCGCATGCGACATACTTTGACTATGTCACCTATGAATATATTGTGCATGAGGATCGAAAGCACCTCTCGTATCAGCCGATTTCACTATTCCTTAATAATATTTGGGATGTGCCTGCGCCCATGCGTGTGATTGCAACGGGTAACTCTTTTTGGAATATTATCAGCAGTATGCGTCCGCATACTTTGCGCAATTTTGCATCACACTCACAACCAATGGATGCGCTGGTGGAGATGGATTTTTGGAGTACTCGTACGATTGTTGAAGACGGGCATCAGTATTGGCGCAGCTACTTCTATTTTAACGGTAACTACAGCGTGACGCCGATTTTTGCGCCGATTTATCAAGATGCGGTGATGTCAAATACCTATATAAAGACACTAAAGGCGCAGTTTGTGCAGCTGCGTCGTTGGGCGTATGGGGCATCGGATGTGCCATACGTAGCAACCCGCGTATTTTCGCGCAAGCGCAATGTACCGTTTTTTGAAGGATTTGCTAGATTCATTCGCTTACTCGATGGTCACGTTACTCTGGCGACAGTGGCAATTCTTGTGGCGTTTGGCGGCTGGATACCATTACTTATTAACTCTGAGGCTGCGCGAAATAGTGTTGTCGTTCATCAGTTGCCAGATACTATTAGTATCGTTCAGCGTGTCGCGATGATTGGTCTCTTTATAACGGTGTTTCTGTCGTTTAAGATGCTGCCGCCACGCCCCGAGCGCTACAAGCGTCATCGCTCCATTTTTATGCTGGCGCAGTGGGTACTGATGCCGATTACTGCTGTGGCATATAACGCTGCTGCTGCACTGTATTCACAGGGGCGTCTCGCAGTGGGTCGCTATCTTGATAAGTTTGATGTGACAGAGAAGGCAACGATTGATTCAGTCTCTAAAGAAAAGGCAAAGCGTCAGCAGGCAAAGGCAGGCGTGAAGCAAAAATAAAGTCGTCAGCTACCGTAAAGAAAGCTGACGACCAGAAGGGTGGGCGAGGTGCAATCCGTACTATATTTAGATAGTGCGGATCTTTACACTATGCTTGATATCGCGCAGTGTCTTATCGTACTCGAAGGTAAGGGGTACCTTGGCGAGTTTTGATGGGGCGGTGGTTTTTATGCCTTGTTCAACCATGGCCTTATATTAGCATAACCGTGCAAAAAAGTCAATAGAACATAACCACTATGAATATATCACGAGGTGAGTAACAGAGAGTGTTTGGTGAAAAAGCACACGTGGAAAACTAGACGAAAGATGTGGGGAAATAAAAAAGACTGCCGCAAAGCAATCTTCTTTATCTGGTGGGCGCGGAGGAGCTCGAATCCCCGACCTCGTCAACGTCAATGACGCGCTCTAGCCAACTGAGCTACGCGCCCATACCTGATGTATTTTAACAGAAGGTGGAGGTGCTTGCAATAACTGGGGTGGTTATGTATGATGAAAGCAAGCTATGATGCGGAGTAACCGCCCGCTGAGCTTCGTGGGACGTAGGAGTGTACGATAACGCTGCTATATGAGTAAAAGTCCGGTGGAACCGTCTGTAATATGTGCAGACCCGAGACATGCGATTTATGAATTTGTTGCTAGTGCTATAGTAAACAAATTTGAACATCGCATGTTTTTTAATTCAATTACTAACTAATAATTTTCAAACTGGGGAGTTAATACATGAACGACGACCAATTACATGCTATGCGTCATAGCCTCGCACATATTATGGCAGCAGCCGTACAGCGCCTTTGGCCGGAGGCAAAATTTGGTGTAGGTCCAGTGGTGGAGAATGGATTTTATTATGATATCGATCTTGGTGATCGAAAAATATCCGACCAAAACTTTGCCAAAATTGAAAAGGAAATGCGCAAACTGATCGCCTTTGGCGATGATTTCGAGCGATTCACGATGCCGATTAATCAGGCAATTGAGTGGGCGCATGAACACGATCAGCCGTATAAAGAGGAGCTTTTGAATGACCTAAAGCGTAGTGGCACGACAGTTGCCAAAGATCTTGATGTGGATGAATTGGGACTAGCGACGGATGGTGACGCTGCAATCGAAGAGGTGTCATTCTTTAAGAATGGTAACTTTGTCGATTTGTGCCGCGGTCCACACGTGGCGAACACGAAAGATGTTGGAGCATTCAGGTTACTCCGGGTGGCAGGTGCCTATTGGCGCGGAAAAGAAACCAATCCACAAATGCAGCGACTGTACGGTGTGGCATTTGCAACTGAGGATGAGCTGAATGAGTATCTTGAGCGTCTCGAGCAAGCAAAGCTTCGCGACCATCGCAAGCTTGGTAAGGAACTTGACCTCTACACAACGTCAAATCTTGTTGGTGTTGGTCTGCCATTATTTACGCCACGTGGCACCGTACTGCGTGATATTGTGGCGCAGTATTCTAACCAATTACGTCAGGCATATGGATTTGAAAAAGTGTGGACGCCGCATATCACTAAGAAGGATCTCTATGAGACAAGCGGTCACTGGGCAAAATTTGGTGATGAGTTGTTTTTGGTGACCAGTCAAGAAACGAGTGATCAGATGGCATTAAAGCCAATGAATTGTCCGCATCATACGCAAATTTATGCGTCAAAACCACGCAGCTATCGTGATATGCCAGTCAGGTTCCTCGAGACGACAACTGATTACCGCGACGAAAAGACCGGTGAGCTGGGCGGGTTGAATCGCGTTCGTTCGCTGACACAAGACGACAGTCACGTTTTTGCACGACCAGATCAGATTGAGGCTGAAATTAATAATCTGTTAGCGTCGGCCCGAGAACTGTACGGGACGATTGGTATGCCGCTTCGTGTGCGCCTTAGTTATCGCGATGACAGTGATGGGTATCTTGGTGATGTTGATCTGTGGCAATCTGCCCAGGCGCAACTGAAGGCGGCTGTTGAGGCAAACGAGCTCGATTTCTTCGAAGAAGAAGGTGAGGCAGCTTTTTACGGTCCCAAGATTGACTTTATGGCAACTGATGCGATTGGGCGCGAGCATCAAGTTGCTACGGTTCAGTTGGACTTTGTGCAGCCAGAGCGATTCAACCTTGAATATACTGCCGATGATAGCAGCAAGCAACGACCGGTCATGATCCACTGCGCATTGCTTGGTTCGGTTGAACGTTTTCTGAGTGTATTTATCGAGCACGCGGCTGGCTGGTTCCCGTTCTGGGCAGCACCAGAGCAGGTGCGTATCTTGACGATCAATGATACGGTTTTGCCGTATGTTGAAGAAATTACATCGATTTTAACAGAGACAGTCTTGATGAATCCGGTGAAGTATAATGAAGTCAAATTTACAACTGACACACGGAATGAGAGTCTTGGTAAGAAGATCCGTGAAGCAACGGCGATGAAAATTCCTGTCCAGTTGATCGTTGGTCCAAAGGATGCCGAGGCACGTGAGGTCAGTGTCCGTACGCGGGATGGCGAAGAGAAAGTTGCACTTGATGCACTGCGTGAATATTTGCGAGGACTTTAATGAGAAGACTGAAGATTGCTATTGATGTTGATGATGTGCTGGCTGAGAATGCGGCTGGGTTTGTGGCGTTTAGTAATCAGCGATGGGGTACAGCGTTGACGACTGATGACTATGATGAGCATTGGGCGAAGATGTGGAGCATTGACAATGAGGAGGTTGAACGACGAGCGGTAGAGTTTCACGAATCTACGGTAATGAGGGGGTATGGACATATAGGAGGAGCGTATGGCGCGTTACGACAGCTGTCTGAAGTGCATCACCTTGTTATCGCGACATCTCGCCGTCTACAGATGAAGGCAGATACCCTGGCATGGATAGACGAGCATTTTCCAGGGATATTTACTAGTGACACAGTTCACTTCGCTGGGATTTGGGATACGGTTAACGATCAGTCGGTGACGATGACTAAAGCGGACCTAGTCACACAGATTGGTGCCGATGTACTGGTTGATGATCAGTTAAAGCACTGCGTGGCTGTTGCTGAGACGGGGCGTCATGCGCTGCTTTTTGGTGACTATAGTTGGAATAATCAGGTACCGTTACCACACGGAATCACGCGCTGCCTAAGTTGGGACGATGTAAGAGATGAAATCGGACGAATCGCTAACAATTAATCTTCGGAATCGTGTGTTTGAGCTAATGGCGCAACTGCCAGCTGATAAGGTGACGACTTATGGAGATATTGCGGCAATGGCTGGCAGTCCTCGAGCGGCACGGATTGTCGGTGGTATTGCGCATACTGGACCGACAGAACTACCGTGGCATCGATTAGTCAACGCCCAAGGGGGCCTTGCGATAGGCTTCCCCGGTGGTCAGGATGTACAGCGACAGCTGCTGGCCGCCGATGGTATTGAATGCGACGAGGGGTGGCACGTAAAAGAATTTGGAGAACGACGATGGCGACCCGAGTGGAACGACCCGAACCTCCGCTTGTTGTAATTGTGGGTCCGACGGCAAGTGGCAAGACAGCATTTGCCGTCAGCCTAGCCAAACAATATGGTGGCGAGATTATATGTGCAGATAGTCGTACGGTGTATGAAGGGATGGATATTGGTACCGCCAAGCCAAGTACAGAAGAACAGGCTGGAGTTCCTCATTGGGGGCTTGATCTGGCTAAGCCCGGTAGTCGCTTTACGGCAGCTGATTTTAAACAGTACGCGATTGATAAGATTGCAGAGATCAGGGCGCGCGGTAATGTGCCGCTCATAGTTGGCGGCACTGGATTGTACGTAGATGGGGTGCTTTTTGACTATGCATTTGGGGGCGATTACGACCAGGTGTTGCGCAGTGACCTTGAGGCGATGACCCTTAGTCAATTGCATAAATATTGTTATGATAACAACATAAGTATACCTGAAAATGCACACAATAAACGGTATGTTATACGTGCAATTGAGCAGAAAAGCATAAACAGCAAGAGAGATAATAAGGTACTTGAAAATACGATTGTTGTGGGCATCGCAACGAGTAGAGAAACGCTTCGTACAAGAATCAGACTCAGGTCTGAACAGATGTTAGTTCATGGTGTTGTGAAAGAGGCAATAAGATTGGGCAAAAAATATGGCTGGAATAACGAAGCGATGACGGGGAATATCTACCCACTTGTGAGATTGTATCTGGAAGGAGGATTGTCAGTAATTGATTTTAATGATAAAATTACAACACTTGACTGGCAACTAGCAAAAAGACAAATGACGTGGTTTCGTAGGAATCCATATATTTATTGGGGTGACCGTGAACAACTTACTTACTACGTTGCCTCTGTACTTGAACACAAGGTGTGATAGAATAGGAACAGAAAGGTAGGTGAGGACATGATTGACGCACTATTTGGTTCAAAGACACGAGTGAAGCTTCTTCACCTCTTTTTGAGCAATCCTGGCAAGGCTTTTTATGTGCGTGAAATAACGCGCCTCATTGACGAACAAATTAACTCCGTTCGCCGTGAATTGGCAAATATGACAACGGTTGGTATTGTTACGAGTGACACGGCGGACAATAAACTGTATTACGAGGTTAATCAGAGGTATGAATATTATGTCCCGCTGCGAGCGATCTTTGCAGATGAAAAAGTGCCTACAGTCTCACATGAGCAAAAGGAATCTTCATCGAGTAAAGCGTGGCATGATACCCTTCGTGCACTGCCGGGTATTCGCATTGTCGTTCTTGCGGGTATCCTTGTTAAGGGATCTACGAGCAAGGTTGATATATTAGTAGCCGGTGATGTAAGTACTGCGCGATTCAAGAAGATTGTAAAGGCAGCTGAGACGGCAGAGGGACGAGAACTTAACTACGTCACATTATCATATGATGATTTTTATTATCGTTTGAGTGTGCGAGATAGATTCATTGCTGAGATAATTACCGGAAAGTGCGTTACACTGGTAGATGAAGATAATATACTGAAAACGACTGAGTAAGGAGAGGTAATGTTTGATATTGAATATAAAGGTGGTAATACTGTCATTCTGGCGACTAAGAAGGCAACGCTTGCCATTGATCCAAAGCAGTCCGTTGTTGGACTGAAAGACGTTGCCGTAAAAGAGGCAATTCAGCTAGCAACTGAGGAGCGATTTGTCGTGCCGACGGACGCGTATCAGTTGATACTTGAAGGTCCTGGTGAATATGAGGTATCTGATTTCTCAATTCGTGGTATTCCTGCTGTGCGTCACCTTGATGCAGAGGGTGGTCCACTACTTTCAACAATGTATCGTATCGAAGTGGGGGGTGTTAGCGTTGCGGTTTTAGGCAATATCGCGTCGAAGCTATCAGAGGACCAGCTTGAGGGCATCGGTGTTGTTGACATGGTCATTATTCCGGTTGGTGGGGGTGGCTATACGCTTGATGCGACAAGCGCTGCCAGCTTGGTACGTCAAATTGAGCCAAAGGTGGTGGTGCCGGTACATTACGCTGATGCGACGCTGAAGTATGAAGTTCCTCAGGATACACTCGAGACGTTCACTAAAGAATTGGGTGCGCCAATTGAAGAGACGGCCAAGTACAAGGTAAAGAGTAGCGCCTCTATTCCTGAGGTGCTTACGACGGTTGTCGTAACCCGCTCATAAGTTGGAGTATATAAAATACAAATAGCCCCGCCTATTGCAGGCGGGGCTATTTGTGATTCGTTAGGCGCAATTTATTTAGCCGCCTGGACGTCTTTCTTGCCAAGGATACCCTTTTTCTTGAGAGTGCGAATCGCACTGGTGCTCAAGGTCATGGTAACTTTCTGGCCATCCACTACAAAAGTCTTTTTTTGTAGGTTTGGCTTGAAGACGCGCTTGGTGCGTCGAAGCGAAAAGCTGACGTTGTTGCCAAATTGCTTGCCTTTTCCTGTTAGATCACAGCGTGCTGCCATATTATTCACCTTACTTTAATTATTCAATCTGTACGAGTATAGCGCTCTTTAGCGATTTCGTCAAGGTGTTGTATACTAGAATGAATGGATATAGGGTATATTGCGATTGTTATTGGTGTCATTCTAGTCTCGATGACGTTGCATGAGGCAATGCATGCATTTGTTGGCTATTGGTTAGGAGATGATACGGCGAAGAAGCAAGGGCGTCTGACGCTAAACCCTATCAAACACATTGATCCATTTTTGACGATACTCCTGCCTGTTATGCTGGCAATTGTTGGGGCACCAATATTTGGTGGCGCTAAGCCAGTGCCGTTTAATCCTGAAAGGGTAAAAGGAGGTGAGTGGGGTGCGGCACTCATTGCGATAGCGGGTCCACTGACTAATTTTGTCATTGCGTTTATACTCTTTGGCATCGGTGTGGTATCTGGGGTCATCACGACTGCTGGTATCGAAGCGAGCCTGGCGGGACAGATCATACTGACGGGTATATACGTAAATATTGGCTTCTTCATCTTTAATATGTTACCGATTCCTCCGCTGGATGGGTCGCGAGTTCTCTATGCACTCGCACCAGAGTTTGTGCGTCGAGGTATGGAGGCAGTCGAGCGTATGGGCATTGTCATTATTTTTATTCTCGTTATGGTTGCTGGTTCGGCGATGGGATCACTTCTAGGGGGAGCGATCGTCGGTATCTGGGATCTCTTCACAGCGATATTTCGACTTTCATAGACCTGACTATGGCAAGCAAAGGTGCTATAATAGAAGTGTCCCAGAGTAGTCTAGGGCGCATATGATTTTCCTAACATCATATTGATAGGGAGTTCAAATGATTCGCTGCCGTGGTAGCGCTTTGAGAACACCCACCTTTGCGATACGCAGGGGAATATCAAGCGTCTGACGGCAATCTCTGGGGCTTTTTGGTATAATTTGAATGTATCGGGATGTGGCGCAGTTGGTAGCGCGCTGCGCTGGGGGTGCAGAGGTCGCAAGTTCAAGTCTTGTCATCCCGACCAATTTAATTTTTGATCTATATGTCGTAGAATAACTATAAGAACTATAAGAACTATCAACACAGACAGTAAAAGGAAAGTGCGTGAAGCAACGGATATCGGTTAGGGCAATAGTACGGCGCGAGGGTAAGACCTTATTGCTACGTCGTGCTGATGGTCGTCAAAGTATCGTAGGGCAGTATGAATTGCCGGGCGGTAAGGTTGCTTATGAAGAGCAGCCAGAGGACGCGTTACGACGATATTTGCATGATGACGTAGGGGTGCACGTACAGACAGCACAATTGTATGATGCGGTGACCTATATCGATCATGATGACAGGGCGATCCAGTACGTTGTATTGGTATATCTGGTAAGTCTTGCTGCAGGGCATCATGCAATTGAGCTGAGTAGTCATTATAGTAAGTATGAATGGAAGACGTTTAAAAATATACAACAAGATGAGGTAACTGACCTGACTTCATTATTGTTGGGAATTATACAACAGAAGAAAATAACAGATGACCTTGTGACGGAAGAGAATAAAATTGTTGATGAAATAACATCAAACGAAATGATTATAGTTTATTCAGATGGTGGATCGCGGGGCAACCCTGGTCCTTCTGCGGCGGGCTTTGTTATTATTAACGCCCATCAAGAAATGGTCGAACAGGGTGGCGAGTATCTTGGTATTACAACAAATAGCGTGGCGGAATATCATGGGGTTCGGCTCGGACTTGAGCGGGCATTGGAATTGGGCTACAAAAAAATAGACTTTAGGGTAGACAGTATGATGATTGTTAATCAGATGAACGGAATATACACGATTAAAAATCGTGAATTGTGGCCAATTCACGATAGAATTCGTGGGCTGATTCGACAGTTTGACATGGTAAAATTCTCGCATGTTAAGAGGGAATTCAATCAACTTGCTGACGGCATGGTTAATAAAACTTTGGATGCAAAAGCGCGGCAACTGGAATAGTGTATACTAGTCGATAGGCAGTTTATTAGGCGATCGCTTGCCTTTAGGTAAGAGGAAAGTCCGGGCAGCATAGGATACGACAGTTGCTAACGGCAACCGGGGGAAACCCTAGGGAAAGTGCCACAGAAACTATACCGCCTCGATTATAACCAGTCCTGCAAGGTCCTTTAGTGGGGCTCGGCAGTCACTGAGAGGTAAGGGTGAAAAGAGTGAGGTAAAAGCTCACAGCGACGTATGGTGACATGCGAAGGAGGTAAACCCTGTCGGCTGCAAGGAGGTCTGCAATCAAGAACGATCCGTTCGCAGGCCGATACCCGCTCGATTTTTTCGGCAACGGAAAGACTAGATAGATGATCGTCCACGACAGAACCCGGCTTATCGATAGACTGCCAACCAAAAATACTCCCATTTGGGAGTATTTTTAGTTACTTTAGCTGGAGTTTATTTAGCAGCTTTTACAACTGCGGTAAATGCCGTTGGCTCGTTGACAGCAAGATCAGCCAATACCTTGCGGTCCAGCTCTACGTTTGCAGCTTTAAGGCCAGCGATCAGCTTGCCGTAGGTCGTACCTTCGATGCGTGCAGCAGCGTTGATGCGCGTAATCCATAGCGCGCGTAGATCACGGCGGCGGTTGCGGCGGTCGCGGTAGCTGTATTGCAATGCGCGAATAACTGCCTGCTTGGCAAGACGGTAGCTTCGGGTGCGTGCGTGCTGCATACCCTTGGCGGCTTTAAGAATCTTTTTGTGCTTTGCGCGTGCAGCGACTCCTCGTTTTACTCGCATACTATACTCCTAGGGCTCGTTTAATGTTCTTTTCCATACCACCCTTTACAACTGCAGTTGTATTGATGGCTCGTTTGCGGCTCTTGCTTTTCTTTGCAAGCATGTGGCCTTTGAATGCGCGGCGGCGGGTGATTTTACCAGTGCTGGTAAGCTTTACTCGCTTTGCCGTGCCCTTGTGGGTCTTTAGCTTTGGCATTACTTCTTACTCCTTACTACTATACTCAGATTGCGACCAGCCATCTGAGGTTTTTGCTCAAGAATTGCGTCTTCGTCCAGCAGGGCGACAATTCTGTCGATCAATTCGTATCCTAGTTCTTTGTGGGCCATCTCGCGACCGCGATAAAAGATTTGGATACGGACTTTGTGTCCTGCCTCAAGGAAAGAGCGGATCTTACGCAGCTTGATATCGAGATCTCCGCTGCCAATCTTCAGCCCAAAGCGCATTTGCTTTAGTTCGGCTTGCTTGCTGTTCTTACGATTCTTCTGCTGTTCTTTCATCTTCTGGTATTGGTATTTACCCCAGTCAACGATTTTGGCAACAGGAGGATCTGCATTTGGTGAGATTTCGACCAAGTCAACCCCAGCTTCTTCTGCAAGCTTCAGTGCTTCAGCTCGTGAAACGATTCCCAATTGTTCTCCGTTTTGACCAATTACTCGTAGCTCGCGTGCGCGAATTGATTCATTGATACGAACTGAATTGTTACTGATTGTTACTCTCCTTGATTACTTATGAGCTGGCTTCTTGAGCGTTACTCATCGGCTATTGTACCAAAAAGGCCTATCGAATACAAGAGGTACACGGTATTAGCGATACTGTAAGGCTTCTGCGATGTGACGTGAGGCGACGATGTCGCTATCCTCGAGGTCAGCAATGGTGCGTGCAACGCGAAGAATGCGGAAGTGCGCCCGTGTGCTGAGCTGTAGTTTCTCGGTGGCAGTTGCAAGGAGCTGCTTGGATGCGGTATCAAGTTTTATTAATGACCTGATCTCTCGACTGGATAGCATATTGTTGTATTTGCTACTACTCTTATATCGGTTATGTTGTCGGGTAGTGGCTATTCGTATGGATTTCAGAGCCTCTGTATGTTGCGAATCTGACATCGAACTATGATCTAGGAGAGTATCATGAGGCACTCGTGGAACAGTGACTATAATATCGATACGATCAATGAGCGGACCAGATAAACGTTTTTGATAACTGCTAATTTGAATGGGCGTACAAATACATTCACGGGTCACGTCTCCGTAATATCCGCAGGGGCAGGGGTTCATGGTTGCGATCAATGAGAAGTCCGCGGGGTAGATGACTTTACCTTGGGCTCTTGAGATAGCGACATGACGATCCTCGAGGGGTTGGCGCAGTGCTTCAAGAGTTGATCTTGGGTATTCAGGCATTTCATCAAGGAAGAGGATTCCTCGGTGCGCAAGGCTAATTTCACCGGGTTGAGGGTTGCTGCCACCTCCGATCAGTGCAATACGACTAGCGGTGTGATGCGGTGTACGAAATGGGCGCCTGTCGATGACGGTATCAATAACTTCTCCGCCAAGGCTGAGCATTTTCGTGATTTCCAGTTGCTCTCCCGCACCTGGAGGCGGGAGGAGGTGTAGCATTGTTTGCGCCAGCATAGTCTTACCTGTGCCAGGTGAGCCTTTAAGGAGAATGTTGTGTCGGCCTGCTGCTGCGATAACTAATGCCCGTTTTGCTTGGGCTTGGCCCACGATATCGTCGAGAAGTAAATGAGGTTTATCTGAAGAATCGGTACTGGCGTTTACTCGTGGAGTTGTCGGTGTGATGCGACGCTCACCCTTGAGGTGGAGAAATAAGTCCTTCAGGCTCGATACACCAACAATTGAGATACCCTCAACAAGACATGCCTGATGCGTGTTATCGGTAGGTAGATAGAGGGTGGCGAGGCCAATGTCTCGTGCAGTTTCGGCGATAGAGATGACACCTCTGATTGGGCGTATTGATCCATCTAGGGCAAGTTCGCCAGCAAATGCTGCACCTGCTATTTCTGATTGCTGTAACTGGCCACTGGCAACAAGGATGGCGAGGGCGATTGGCAAATCATAATGGGTACCTTCTTTGGGGAGTTCTGCAGGTGCAAGGTTGATTGTGAGCCGCTTGGCAGGGTACTCGAGAAGTGAATTGGCGAGGGCACTTTTAACACGCTCCTTTGCCTCGTCGATTGACTTGTTGGCAAGTCCAACAATCTGCATGGAAGGGAGGCCTCGGGTGGCGTCGCCCTCGATTTCAATAGCTTTGCCACCAAAGCCTACAGGAGCCGCCGAATACACCTTTGCCACCGTCATGTAGTATCAGTTAAGCATAACTAGAAAGGAACCACAAGAGGTGATATAATATGAGATATCTGGGGCTGATACAGCTTTCGACAGAAGGATATTAACAGGTTATTCCGCAAGCCGACTTTTGCACGTAATGCATATTGTAATTGCAAACAAGATTGCTACAGCATTTGCTAAGGTAAAGAGCGCTTTTGCTCCTAACTTCGCATTTGCGCCAATCGCAGCCTAATACGCGCGATCATTCATTACCAATAGGTGACGTAGGGGTGATGAGTGTTATATTCACGTCACTCACCATATATATGCGCAGTGGTATATATGTGGGAAATTTTTCCACGCAACAATTCAGATATTTTTGTTGATCTTCGAGTTTGATGAGTTGTAAATATCCAGGATTAACTATGCTTGTAGACGAATAGTCAGTTACCTTTTGGACGCGGGGGCAGTACCCGCCAGCTCCACCAAAGAAAGCGCCCGACAGTAATAGTCGGGCTTTTCCTTTGCACAGTATATGGGCGAATCGTATGGATAAAAAAGAAACAACCGCCTGCGAGGAACGGTCGTTTCAAGTGTGGAGTTTTTTGGAAATACTTTTTATTTTTGGTCCCTGTATAATTTTTTTACTCAGGAACTACCCCTATAATAAGCCAGCATCGTGCTTACGTCAATACTATTTTTTGACAATATTCAGGTAAAAAATACCACGTTATTGTAAGGTGGTGAAGATAGGGCTGGATACTCTGGAGGATACACTATACGTAGCGTGCCGTGGCTACTTTGTGTGCCGAAGCAGGTGCTTGCGCAAGAGGGCAGCGTAGGGAGCGCGTTCGGATGGAGAGACAATGCGTTTATTATCATGGTTCTGATACAGTCGATCGTCTGGGTAGCGTGGAAAAATATGGGTGTGGAAGTGCCACACGTCCTGGTTGCCATCTGGCTCGTTATGTTGACGAGTTGAGATGCCAGTGCAGCCGTTGTAGGTTGATCGAATGGCACGAGCGATATGCTTACTGATGATTGCAATATGGCTCAATACTTCGTCATCAATGTCGTATAGGTTTTCTGCATGGTAGTTAGGAATGATGATGACATGACCTGGATTATTAACCCACTATTTTGGTGAGATGAACGCAGTAACGTGGTCGTCTTGTAGAACGATATCACTATTTTGTTTCAGTTCGGTTTCATTTCCGCTCAGCCAATGGCAGAACGGACAGAGATAATTGGTTGGCTCGTGATGCATCCTTTTATTATAACAAAGGAAGGTTTTTGTGTAGGAGGGTTATGGAGTCGGAAGCGCATGAATGCATAGAATATGTAATATACACAATGTAATTATATTTACAACATTTAAATACTATAAAGGGGTGATGTGCGGCATTGTATTTATATGTTGTTATAATTACATATGAATAATCATGATAATCTATTGACCAAAAAGCATAAGCGTGCTATTATCAGTTCAAGCTTTTAGAAAAACAAAAAAGCAAAAAATACCTTAACAATTCAGCCAGTAAGAACGAAGCCGGCGATGATGATTCGACGGAAATTCGGTGACGACAAAAACAAAAAGATAAACAAAAAAACTATGTTGCGCTGTGCGCATCACGCACCTTCTTTACTTTTCTTTTGATCGTGGCGTCACCGATGCTCCGCCTAAGTGCATAACGTGGCGTTGAGTCGCATTCGGAGTACTGATGCGCCTAGTATATTCCTTTTATCTAATTCATGAAGAAATGATAGTACTAGGCGTGTCGTGGAAACGATGCAATATTTACTTGCCCCGAGTTTTCTCGGAGCGGTCAGTAAGCCAACGAGCGGCAGGCTGTTCATTCAGTTCACACGCCCTATTATTTGAATACAGCGGCGTATGCTGAACTGTGGACGCATAAGCTTGTCGCTTTGGCTACCTTGGTTTGTTCTTCGAGGGCAATCTGACTATATATCGTGTATAGTAATAAGCGATATGTTTGCTAGGATCCTTACTGTCACGTCAATCATAAGCTTTTGCCTTTTGATGCTTGTTTTAACAACGACAACTCCAGGGACTGCTGGGCCAGTCGTTATTCTACTTGTATTTATCTTGATGTATCTGTCACTGCTTGGCGCGGTGACTTTTTTGCTATATGGGAGTACGCGCATGGTATATTTTTTAATGCATTTGGTTGCGAATCGTAATGTACGATCAAGGTTGGCGCTCAGTCGTGCGTACCTTTACGCAACGGTAGTAGCGGTATTGCCGATGATTCTTATGGGACTGTACTCTGTGAATGGCATACGATGGTATGAGCTTCTTCTAGTAGGGATATTCGGTCTTGTTGGAGTGCTCTATATTGCGCGGCGAACAAAAAGCTAATACGGCTGTTGATTTGTAGTTCTTATGCTATAATTACAGATATGGAACCGAGTCTTAACGCGCCACGCATAAACTATGAGCAATCTCCGTCATTGCCAGCACCTATGCCCGAGGTTGTGCCTGGGAGTGTACCAGAGGTGTATCCTGATCGCGAGCCAACACGGATTGAACAAGAACCGCAGCCTGCACCTCAACAGCCAGCACCTGATCCTGCAGTGGTGCCTGTTCTACCACAGCCCGTAGTCCAGACTGACGATACGACAGTATCCCCAACGGTCATCACTGATGTTCCAGATACTGCCGCAGACGATGACTTGATTGAGAAGGAGTGGGTTAACAAGGCAAAGCACATTATTGCGCAGACGGTCGATGATCCAAGAGCAAGAGAAGAAGCCGTGGGGCAGTTACAGCGTGAATATCTACGTAAACGATACGGGAAGGAACTGGGCGTCTCCGAATAGGCGTATGGAATAGGGAAGGTATGACAGAAGTACTGATAACGGGATTCATAGTTATCGTCCTCGCTATTGCTGCGGGAGTATTTTTGTTTAGCCAGTATCGCAAGACGTTACGTGAGGCCAAGAATTACGAGCGTGGCCTCAAGATGATCCCGATGTATATTCACATTCCGCCCGCCAGTGACGATATTGAGACAGGCGGGCGTGACGAGCGTGATGTCACGGAAGAGGTTCTGTCCGAGGCGCAAGTTCTCTATAACATTATTGCTAGTACTGCCACAAAGGGTTTTAAAAGTCGCATTTATGGACAGCGGCACATATCATTTGAGATTGTTGCTCACGAGGGGCTCGTGCATTACTATGCGGTTGTACCGTTCGTCTTGGTTGATGTAGTCAAGCAAGCGATTGCTGCAGCATATCCAACTGCCCGCCTTGAGGAGGTGGAGGAGAGGAATATCTTTAGCCGCGAAGGGCGTATGAGCGGTACGATTGGTGGTGAATTCACATTGAAAAAAGACTTTATTTATCCGATTGCCACATACCAAGAGACTAAACGTGATGCAGCTCGGGCGATGCTTAACGCCTTCTCGTCGGCAACACGTGAAGACGGTATGGCAGTACAGTTCTTGATGCGACCCGCACAAGAGGGCTGGACGAAGGCTTCAGTTGATGCGGTTGAGAAGATAAAGAAAGAAAAAGGGCTGAAGGGCCCGTTGAATCTTGGCGGTGTAAATGGCCTGTTGGAGGCATTATGGAAACCGCCAGAGTCTGTTGATCAGATGAAGCCTGAAGATCGTCAACTGACGGCGCTCGAACAGTCAGCCATTGACGCGATTGAAGAGAAGACGCGTCACTCGGGATATGAAGTATTGATTCGTGTTGTGGTGTCATCAAATACCGCTGCACGTTCACAGGGGCTATTGAAGAACGTCGTGGCGGCATTCTCATTGTTTGACTCCCCAAGCTACAATGGGTTTCAGTTTACGCCAACCAAAAATGTTGACGAGTTAGTGACAGCATATATCTTTCGGTTCTTCCCTCAGTCTGTGTCGCAGAATGTTTTAAACACCGTAGAGCTTGCCACATTATTCCATCTACCAGACCAAAGTAGTATTCCGACATCACAGGTTAAGCGCCAGATGTCAAAGCAAGTTGATGGTCCAACACAGGTGATGGACGAGGGAGTATTGTTGGGGTATAACGAATTTCGTGGTGTTAAAAAGCCAATTCGACTCAGTACAAATGACCGTCGCCGACATACATATATTATTGGACAGACTGGTACTGGTAAGTCGGTCTTACTTGAGAACATTGCGTATCAAGATATGATGGATGGCCGTGGGTTTGCCTTTGTCGACCCGCATGGTGACTCGGTGGAGGCGCTGCTGGGCAAAGTGCCAAAAGAGCGTGTCGAAGATATTATATATTTCAATCCAAGCGATATGACCAACCCGATTGGCCTGAATATGTTTGAGTTTGATACGCCCGATCAAAAAGACTTCCTGGTGCAAGAAGCAATTAATATGCTGTATGGCCTCTATGACCCAGGACATACCGGTATTGTTGGTCCACGGCTTGAGCATATCTTCCGTAACTGTGCCTTATTGTTGATGTCGGACCCCGCAGGAGGTACCTTTATTGATATTCCAAAGGTGTTGATCGACGACGAGTTCCGCAATGCCAAGTTAAAATACGTAACTGATCGGACGGTGCTAGATTTCTGGACTAAGGAGTTCCCAGCATCTCAAAAGTCAAACGAAGCGGGTGAGGTCATCAGCTGGGTAGTCTCGAAGTTCGGTCCATTTATTTCGAATGATTCAATGCGTAATATCATCGGACAGACGAAGAGTGGCTTTAATTTGCGCGATATTATGGATAATAAGAAGATCCTTCTGGTCAACCTCTCAAAAGGCAAGATGGGTGAATTGAATAGTAAGCTTCTTGGTATTATCTTTGTGATGAAATTTCAGGCTGCGGCGATGGCAAGGGCAAATATAGCCGAACATGAGCGACAAGATTTCTGTCTGTTTGTCGATGAGTTCCAAAACTTTGCGACCGAAAGCTTTGAATCTATTCTGTCTGAGGCTCGTAAGTATCGTCTGAATTTAGCACTCGGTAACCAGTTTATGACTCAATTGACGGATAAGATCCGTGAGGCGATTATCGGTAACGTAGGAACGGTCATCAGTGGCCGTATTGGTATCACGGATGCCGAAATCTTAGAGAAGAAGTTTAAGCCGACCTTTGAAGCTGAGGATCTTGCGAAGCTACCGAACCACAACTCTATTACGTCTGTGATGATTCAGAATGTTCCGTCGGCGCCATTTAGTATGAGCTGGATCGCACCAATGGGTCAGTCGAATCCGAATCTTGTTGATGCACTGAAGAAGCTATCGGCGGCAAAATATGGTAAACCACGAGTAGTTGTTGAGAAGGAGATCTCTGATCGCCTAAGCGCAGGTGAGGGTGCTAAGAAGAATAAGCTAGAGGAGCTGCGAAAAGCTCAGAGCAATAGGTTTGGTGCAGGTGCAGGCGGTCCTAAGTCACCAGTACCGGCCGGCACGACAGCCAAGCCAGGCGCTGGCTCATCGTTCCTTGATGAATGGCTAGCAAAGCGTCAGCAACTGGCGAGTCAGCCTGGCGTATCAACTGCCAAGCCAGCGCCTGGGCCGGGCAAGCCAATTGCGCAACCGCCACTTGCCTCACTGCCGGCTCGTCCTATGGCACCACAGTCCGTGCCTTCAGCGCCTGCTGGGATACCGGTGCCACCATCATCTCCTTTCGTTGGGCAGTCGGCTATACCGCAACAGCCGGCGGGGGAGGCTATGCCTCCTGTCTCTGATGTTCCAACTGATATTCCAGCCTCGTTGACACCTCCTCCCGTACTACCAAACAGCACACCGTCGGCTAATGGCATCCATACGTTTGATGTTCGTGCGGGCTCAGCGCAGGCTACGGATGAGCCGCAAGAGTTTTCAATGAAGATTCGCTAGCTAGCGACGGCCTCGAGAGATAACGAAAAACAGATCATACAATAGCCCAATACACCAACCAAATGCAAATGCAACGAGCGACTCGGTGGCGTTAAAGGGTACTTCGTAGATATGCGCAATGGTGTAGGTTCCGACTAGAGTAACGAAAGAGACGGCGGCGCCCATCATGAGCGATCGAGGTCGGAATAGTAGCGACCCGAAAAAGCCGCCAATAAGAGCGCCGGTGGGAGAGTGAAGTAGCCGACTCCATACTCGTTCAGTAGGGGAAAGCTCACTTTGCATGTCGCTCATAGTCGCTTTATAGCTTGATGTGACCGTCGTCTTACTCAAGGTTGGCATATTATAAGCCTCCTGTATTTAGCTGTGTACGGATAATACGAATTTCTTTGGCGCGAAGACGCAGGGAGAAATAGGTGAAGAGGTTAACGAGAAGGCATACCCCGTAGAACGAAATGATAACTGGTGCATCGAATGACGGAAGCTCTTCTGCAAGTTCATCAAACCAGCTGAGGAATGAAGAGGGGGAGGCTGGTGTCTCATCATAAAACGCAGATACAAAATCATCAGACGATTGGTCGATAGGACTGTGAGATGTGATGGTGGGCACGGGGAATAACGCAATGGCAGTTTGTGCAATGAATAGAGACGTAACAATGATAAGACTCCATCCACTAATACACTGCCGTCGTTTAAGGACGTGCGCGTATGTACTGAGGCGCTCTATCATGGCAGGACTGAAGGAGATTTGTGAGACGATTTCTTTAAACATTATCCACCCTTATTACTATGCAATAAGATTACCATAACAGATATAAAATATGCAAGTTACTTGAGTGGAGCGCGATTTTTCGGTATACTATAGGGAGAAGTAAATAGCTGAATGACTGAATAAGTGAGGGAAGAATGGCTAAAAAAGTAGACGACGGCTCATATGATGGGTCGCAAATCCAGGTGTTGGAAGGACTGGAGCCAGTTCGTAAGCGCCCTGGTATGTATATTGGTAGCACCGGTTATGACGGTGTCCATCATCTTATAAAAGAAATCGCCGATAACTCTATTGATGAAGCGATTGCAGGGCATGCAACACGTGTCGACATACGCATCTTAGCGGACGGGGGTATTACAGTTACTGATGATGGTCGCGGTATTCCTGTCGACAAACATCCTAAAACGGGCCTTAGTACGCTCGAGACTGTGTTAACGGTGCTTCATGCTGGTGGTAAGTTTGGCGGCGGTGGCTATAAAGTCTCATCTGGTTTGCATGGTGTTGGTTCATCTGTTGTGAATGCACTGTCGACGCATATGATTGCTGAAGTTGTTCAAAAGGGGCAGCTGTATCGTGTCGAGTTTGAGCGTGGCGGCATTAAGGTTCCATTTAAGAAGGTCGGTGCGACTGACCGCCCGACCGGAACGACTATTACATTCTATCCAGATCCAACAATCTTTAAAGAGACGGTCGAATTTGATTATAAGTGGGTGGTAAACTACCTTCGCCACCAGGCTTATCTAACAAAAGGTATCTACGTATCGGTGCGCGATGAGCGTACTGGCGCGCGAGATGCGTTCTATTTCGAGGGTGGTATCCAGAGCTATGTAAAACATCTCAATATTGGCAAAGAGGTGGTTAGTGAGAATATCTTCTACGTCGAAAAGCAAGTTGAAGACAGTATGATTGAGGTCGCCGTTCAGTACAACGACACCTTTATCGAGACAGTAAAGCCGTTTGCTAATAACGTTATGACACCAGACGGTGGTACTCATCTCGTAGGATTTCGTGCAGCGATGACTCGTGTTATCAACGACTATGCGCGTAAAAATAGCCTTCTCAAGGAAAAAGAGGATAATCTATCGGGTGATGACATTCGTGAAGGCCTGACGGCGATTATTCTTGTTAAATTACCCGACCCGCAGTTTGAAGGTCAGACAAAGAACAAACTCGGTAATCCAGAGGTTCGCCGCTATGTCGAACAGGTGATGAACGAATACTTTAGCTATTACCTCGAGGAAAATCCTGATGTTGCCAAGAAGATTGTTGGTAAGGCGATCCTCGCTGCTCGCGCTCGTAAGGCTGCTCGTGCCGCACGTGACAATGTACTTCGTAAGGGTGCGCTGGACGGAATGGGCCTCCCAGGTAAATTGTGGGACTGTAGTAGCAAGAGCCCATCAGACAGTGAAATCTATATCGTAGAGGGTAACTCGGCTGCAGGTAGTGCAAAGGAAGGTCGGGACAATAAGACACAGGCTATCTTGCCGCTACGAGGTAAGGTGCTTAACACTGAGCGTGCACGTCTTGATAAAATGTTCGCAAATAAAGAAATTGTTGCTATGATTCAGGCATTCGGTGTCGGTATTGGCGACGCCTTTGATATCAACGGTCTAAGGTATCATAAGATTATTATTATGACCGATGCTGATGTTGATGGCAGTCACATCGCGACTTTGTTGCTGACGTTCTTCTATAGGTATATGAAAGAGGTTGTTGAGGGTGGATATGTTTACCTAGCAAAGCCGCCATTATACAGTATTAACCGTGGTCAGAAAAAGACATACGCCTATGACGAGGCTGAACGTGACCGCATTTTAAGTGAGATTATTGAGACCCGTAAGACAAAGGGTGTCTCTATCGATACTGGTGAAGATATTGTTAAGCAAGCTGGTGTAACGGTGTCTCGTTTTAAGGGTCTGGGGGAGATGGACGCCGAACAGTTGTGGGAGACGACAATGAACCCAGAGAACCGCGTACTTATTAAGGTAAAGGTCGAGGATGCCGAGCATGCGGATGCTGTATTCACCAAATTGATGGGCGATGAAGTAAGCCTCCGTAAGTCGTTTATTCAGGCTGGTGCAAAGAAGATCAATCTAGAGGAATTGGATATTTAGTATGGATGACAAAAATACAACACCACCACAAGATACACCACTGGAAGACGGGCGTTCACAGATAGAGGAAGTTGTTGAAAATACAACAGGTATCGAATATCAGACACTTGAAAATGTGATGGAAAACAGCTTTTTGCGCTATTCAATGAGCGTGATTGTTGATCGTGCGCTACCTGATGTGCGCGACGGACTCAAGCCGGTACATCGTCGTATTCTATTTAGTATGAATCAGAATGGTAATCGTTCGACTGCAAAATTCGTCAAGTCTGCGCGTATCGTTGGTGACGTAATGGGTAAGTACCACCCGCACGGTGATAGCGCGATTTACAATTCAATGGTTCGTTTGGCGCAACCATGGTCGCTGCGCTATCCACTTATTCAAGGTCAGGGTAACTTTGGCTCGATGGATGGTGACGAAGCGGCAGCGATGCGTTATACAGAGGCACGTATGGCGAAGCCTGCTGATGAGATGCTTGTTGACATTGACAAGGATACGATTGATTTTCGAGATAACTTCGACGGCTCAGAGCAAGAGCCTGTCGTCTTACCGGCAAAACTACCAAACCTTCTCCTTAATGGCCAGATTGGTATTGCAGTGGGAATGGCAACGAATATTCCACCCCATAATCTTGGTGAATTGGTTGATGCCAGTATTGAGCTGATCGACAACGAAGAGGCGACTACTGACGATCTACTAAAGCATGTCAAGGGTCCTGACTTCCCGACAGGTGCTGTTATCTATGGTGGTGCACCAATGAAACAGGCGTATCAGACGGGTCGAGGTAGCGTCATGGTGCGTGCCGTTGCGAATATTGAAGAGACCAAGAAGGGCCGTCACCAAATTGTGGTAACTGAAGTGCCATATGGTGTAAATAAAGCAACACTTATTGAAAAGATTGCTGAACTTGTCAAGGATAAGAAGATTACGGGCATTAGCGACTTGCGTGATGAAAGCGCCCGGGGTGCAGTACGTGTTGTGGTTGAGCTAAAGAAGGATGCTTATCCAAAGAAACTTTTGAATCAGCTGTATAAATTAACAGCACTGCAGACGAGCTTTAGTTTTAACATGTTGGCGCTGATTGACGGTATTCAACCACGAGTTCTTGGCCTTCACGAAATGCTTAGTGAGTTTGTTAAGCATCGACAGAAGGTGGTGCGTCGTCGTACCGAGTTTGAACTTCGCAAGGCTAAAGAGCGTGCCCATATTCTTGAGGGCTACAAGATTGCACTCGATCACATCGACGAGGTAATCAAGACTATTCGTGCATCAAAGACGCAAGAAGAGGCTGAAAGGGCGTTGATTGCAAAGTTCAAGTTAAGTGAGATTCAAGCTAAAGCTATCCTTGCTATGCAACTGCGTCGCCTGACTGGCCTCGAGCGTGAGTCAATCGAGAATGAGCTGAACGAGCTTATCAAGTTGATTGCCAAGCTTGAGGGTATTTTGGCTGATGAAAAAGAGATTCTCAAGATTATCAAGACAGAACTTCTAGAGGTTAAGGAGAAGTACGGTGACGAGCGTCGTAGCCAGATTATTAACCATGAGCTGGGCAAGTTCTCTGATGAAGAGTTGATTCCTGAAGAAGAAAGCGTGATTTTGTTGACGACAGAAAACTATATCAAGCGAACCTTGATTAGTGACTATCGCAAGCAAAACCGTGGTGGTAAGGGAAAACGTGGTATGACTACTAAGGAAGAGGACGCAATTGATCAGTTGGTACCAGCTAGTACGCATGACTATCTACTGTTCTTTACGAATAGGGGTCGTGTCTTCCGTCTCAAGGCGTATGAAGTACCTGCGGCCAGTCTGCAGGCCAAAGGCGTTGCGGCGGTTAATCTGCTGCAACTTCAGCCGGAAGAGAAGATTACATCAATCATCAAGCATGAAAAAGATGCAAACGATGAGGGGTATCTCTTTATGACAACGACCAAGGGTACAGTCAAGAAGACACCGTTAAAGGATTACGCAAACATTCGCACGAATGGTCTGATTGCCATTAAGCTTGATGACGGTGATGAATTGCGTTGGATTCAGAAAACAACTGGACAGAATGATATCATTGTCTCGACATCTGCAGGGCAAGCCATCCGCTTTAATGAAACAGATGCTCGTCCGATGGGTCGCTCAGCGCGTGGTGTGCGTGGTGTGCGTCTCCGTCCAGATGATACGGTGGTTGGTATGGACGTCGTTACTGAAGATGACCAGAAATTGCTGGTGATATCTGACTTTGGTTACGGTAAGATTACCAAGGCTTCAAACTTCCCAAGCCACAAGCGTGGCGGCGTCGGTATTAAGGCGGCGGTCGTGACGGCAAAGACTGGTTCGATCGTGACAGTTCGCACCCTTGAAGCTGATGCTAGTGAAGTCCTGATGATTTCAGGTAAGGGTCAGACGATTCGTGTCGGGCTCAAGGATATTCCAGTGCTTGGTCGTACGACACAAGGCGTGCGCATTATGAAACTTAGTGATGGTGATGCAGTATCTTCGGTCGGTCTCGTGCCAGAAAAGACGGAAGAAGCTGAGGAGGAGAGCGTATAGTGACGCTCTCTCCGTATCTCATTGCGATCGCAGCGGCATGGATTGTTGCCCAAGGGGCGAAGTATGCCATCTCAGTTGTAAAGAGTGGTAGTATTCGTAACTTTCGGCAGTTGTATCTCTCGGGTAATATGCCGAGTGCGCATAGCGCATCGGTGATCGCATTGTTGACAGTCATCGGTGGACTCAATGGCGTCGAATCTGCGGTATTTGCGGTTGCAGCACTGTTTGCAGCAATCGTGATGTATGACGCTGTGATGGTGCGCCGTTCGTCGGGTGAGCAAGGTGAAGCAATCAAGGCGCTCCTCAAGGAACAGAAGAGTAACATTCGCGTACCACGCACTGCCAAGGGTCATACACCGCTTGAGGTTGCGGTCGGGGCGCTGCTTGGGTTGATCGTTGGTCTTGCGGTGATCGCACTGACGAATGTAGCGTAGTCACGTACGACCTCCCAATATCTGTTAGGATATGCTAGATGTGTTCATTGAGGATCGTCTATGTTTAACTTATTTTGTAAGGTGTTGCGTATAGTTGTGTTTTTCGCTACAAAATAACAGCGAAAGGGTGTTGACGTAACACCTCCTGGTGCGCTATGATGAGTAACAGTCTGATTGCTGCGAGCAACACTCAACGGAGTATAAACGATAATTTATGCGAGTTGGACAGATGTTATAATCGTCCTTTGACAATTTAGTTGTGCAATTAAATCGAATATATTTCTTTTTGAAATATTTCAACATCGTCAGTTTATATGAGTCGATACATCGTATCGTATAGGTGAGAAGCATCTTCGGAAGCTTCCATCTCTTTTATGGAGAGTTTGATCCTGGCTCAGGATGAATGCTGGCGGCGTGCCTAACACATGCAAGTCGAGCGGCAGCGCGTCTAGTTTACTAGATGGCGGCGAGCGGCGGACGGCTGAGTAACGCGTGGGAACGTGCCCCAAAGTGAGGAATAACTGCCCGAAAGGGTAGCTAATGCCGCATATGATCTTCGGATTAAAGTCTTCGGACGCTTTGGGAGCGGCCCGCGTCGGATTAGGTAGTTGGTAGGGTAATGGCCTACCAAGCCGACGATCCGTAGCTGGTCTGAGAGGATGATCAGCCAGACTGGAACTGAGACACGGTCCAGACTCCTACGGGAGGCAGCAGTGAGGAATCTTCCACAATGGGCGAAAGCCTGATGGAGCAACGCCGCGTGAAGGATGAAGGCCCTCGGGTTGTAAACTTCTTTTATGAGTGAAGAATATGACGGTAACTCATGAATAAGCACCGGCTAACTACGTGCCAGCAGCCGCGGTCATACGTAGGGTGCAAGCATTATCCGGAGTGACTGGGCGTAAAGAGTTGCGTAGGCGGTTAGTTAAGTGAATAGTGAAACCTGGTGGCTCAACCATACAGACTATTATTCAAACTCACTAACTCGAGAATGGTAGAGGTAACTGGAATTTCTTGTGTAGGAGTGAAATCCGTAGATATAAGAAGGAACACCAATGGCGTAGGCAGGTTACTGGACCATTTCTGACGCTAAGGCACGAAAGCGTGGGGAGCGAACCGGATTAGATACCCGGGTAGTCCACGCCGTAAACGATGGATACTAGCTGTTGGAGGTATCGACCCCTTCAGTAGCGAAGCTAACGCGTTAAGTATCCCGCCTGTGGAGTACGGTCGCAAGACTAAAACATAAAGGAATTGACGGGGACCCGCACAAGCGGTGGATCATGTTCTTTAATTCGATGATAAACGAAGAACCTTACCAGGGCTTGACATCCAGGGAAGCACTACGAAAGTAGCGTGTGCCTTTTGGAACCCTGTGACAGATGATGCATGGCCGTCGTCAGCTCGTGTCGTGAGATGTTTGGTTAAGTCCATCAACGAGCGCAACCCTTGTCAGTAGTTGTATTTTTCTACTGAAACTGCCCCGGCAACGGGGAGGAAGGAGGGGATGATGTCAGGTCAGTATTACTCTTACATCCTGGGCTAGAAACGTAATACAATGGCTGGTACAATGCGTCGCGAAGCCGCGAGGTGAAGCAAATCGCATCAAAGCCAGTCCCAGTTCGGATTGGAGGCTGAAACTCGCCTCCATGAAGTCGGAATCGCTAGTAATCGCAGATCAGCAAGCTGCGGTGAATACGTTCCCGGGTCTTGTACACACCGCCCGTCAAACCATGAAAGTGACCAACACCCGAAGTCCGATTCGTCGGCCTAAGGTGGGGGGCATGATTGGGGTTAAGTCGTAACAAGGTATCCGTACCGGAAGGTGCGGATGGATTACCTCCTTTCTAGAGGAGAGTTATGCCAGCAAATCGAGAGATCATTTGCTGAAGCTAGGTCGGTCTTGTTATTGTGCTGAGCTTACACAATAAAGATCTTCTTCGGAAGACAAGACAAAGTTCAAAACAAATCTTGTATAGATTAGACGATGATTAATTGCACAACTAGATTGTTAAAGAGAAAATACCTCGGATAATCCGAGGTATTTTTTGTTTATGATTTTAATATTTTATGACTGGAAGATGCCACCGAGGATGAGCTGCAGCAGGAAAGCAGGGATGTTGAGCATAAGCAACAAGCCGAATCCGCAGATAATCAATGCCCATAGCTTGTACTTTTCATAACTGCCGACACCACCGCCAAATTCGTTTGCAATAGCTCGGTGCCACCTGACAAAAGCGACGCCTGCAAGGATAACGCCCAGTCCGATGAAGAATGTTGTTAAGTTAAATTCATACATACTGGTAATTATACACTTGTCAGATGACAATATCTACGCTAGAATAGGTAAAGTCTGGCAGCTTGTCAGAGCACGTTTATTTTTGGGGCGTTAGCTCAATTGGAGAGCCTTCAGCGAAAAGATCGCAAGCTCTAGCCAATTGGCATATCCCTAATATTATGAGCGTAATCTCATTAAACTACAGCACCTTTCGATAAGGGGCGTTAGCTCAGTTGGCTAGAGCACCTGCTTTGCAAGCAGGGGGTCCGGGGTTCGAGTCCCCGACGCTCCACCATATGGGGTGAACTAGGCGAAAGTCTAGGACACTCCACCAAGTATTTATTTATGGTAGCAGGGGCGATTAGCTCAGCTGGTTAGAGCGCGTCACTGATAATGACGAGGTCGGAGGTTCAAGTCCCTCATCGCCCACCATAAATGAATGATTCGGGCGCTTAGCTCAGTTGGCTAGAGCACTTCGTTTACACCGAAGGGGTCGGGGGTTCGAGCCCCTCAGCGCCCACCAAAAGTAAAAATCCATCTTTCGAGATGGATTTTTACTTTTGTATGGAGCGCTTTGGAACTCGAACCCCCGCTTTTGCAAAACAAAAGTACGCAGGGTTCGGTGTAGCGAGTGAAATAAAGAAAAGCAGCGAAGCTATTTTTCTTTATAAGCGAGCGGAAGAGCGAAACGAAGTGAAGCGACCCCTCAGCGCCCAATCCTATACGACTCTTTGGATTACTAAGTGCTATAATCCGAATAGCATGTATTTTTATTTTGATAAAAACAAATACTACGTTTCAGCGAAAAAATATCCGTACATAAGTAACGAGCGGATTAATAGGTATAATGATTCCGCAAGAGAGCTCGAGCAATTGACTAAGATCGCTGCAAAACGTCAATCGGACGATGAAAAGAGTAGAACCTCAATAAGCTTGATAATCGGCGTAGCGTTGTGTGTAGCGGCATGGGGATTAATATTATCGTATATGGGTAAAGACGGCTATGTTCTCGCATTAGTAATATCGCTGCCGATTTTAGGATTATGTTATGGTGTTCTGTCGCAAAGTCTACCGGTAAGCTCCGAGCTAAGACTGTTAGAGTCTTCTATCAAAGAGAAGACAGAACATTTAAATAGTGAATTGCTTGTATTTGATAATCTCAAAAAGAGGCAAGCGCAATACTGGCTCAGTATGGATGGCTGGCAATTTGAAAAAGAGATCGCAAAGCTGTACGAGGCTCATGGCTATCATGCCGTAGTCACCAAAGGTAGTGACGACGGTGGCATAGATATATTCTTAGCAAAAAATGGTACAAGACTTGGTGTGCAATGCAAAAATCACTCTAAACCTGTTGCACAAGCCGTCATTCGAGAATTGGCAGGAGCTATGCTGCACGAGAATCTTGATGGAGGTATTGTCATCGCGTCTTCAGGATATACAAAACGAGCAAAGGAGTTCGTTGAAAATAAACCAATTAAGCTGCTAGACATTCATGATGTATTGCGAATGCATGCGGGTGCTCTATCTAGATAATTATCTTACTAGAAAACTCTTGCAAAATCTTCTCACATCCTGTACTATAAATAACAGATTAAGCGAATGTTCCTCCCGAACCTCTGGCGATACGAAATGCGAGTTCGTATCAGTGGTAGTAAAAACGCCGCAAAAGTTACAACAGAAAAGACTTTACAGACCTGTTATGGAAGTGATAGGATGGTAAAGTTGCACTGCGAGGACAGAGAGATTTTATCGGAAACGATAGGTTCAAATGTGTTCTCGAGGTGAGTACGCAAGAATCTTAACAATTCAATGATGTAAGAAAATTTTTTAAAGATTGACGGCAAGTAAGTGCTATTTAGCAATTACTAGTTAAGTCAATGCATAAAAAGGTACTCAAGGGCACAGTAGTGGATGC
>CALMAK010000024.1 GCA_937859515.1 uncultured Candidatus Saccharibacteria bacterium
CCGAATGCCTCAACAACATTAGTTCTATTTTTTGGATCAACCATCTGCGCAAATAGAAGACCCGTGGCAGTCATGCCCATACCTTGCCCAAAACTAACAATGGCGTTTTGAAACCAATATTTGCGGAACATACGATGAGCGAGTGCGAAAAATGCAAACAAAATCCATAACACACCAGCTCCATACAGTAACACAAACACCAATCCATCACTGACCAAAAATTCAAGCGACATCGTACCAATCGCTGCCATAATTAATAATGTCAAAGTTAATGTCGAGATAAGCTCAACCATTTCACGAACGACAGTAAGGCCTAATTTACGCCAAATAATCTGCGCAATCATGCCTCCAAACATCGCAAAAGTAAACAATGGTACATAGGCAAAGAATTTATGCCCGTCGCGCCCCCAGAATTGGGCCTCGAGCAGCAGTATGCCTTGATGCATCAACCATCCAATCACTACGCCGAGGCCAAGCAGAATAAGATGTGACATCAAAGTTCGAAATGTTACCACTTTGCGAAAACTGACGCCTTTCTTACGTAGCTCAGCAACAATCGTATGATAATACACCTTATTTCGCGCCACCTTGATTGGGCCACCCGTCTTGACGTATCCTTTTCGTCGACCCCAGTTGATGATAATTACGCCAACCACTAGTGCTGTCACCAAGCTAGCTGTGGCCAAACCTGTTGCAATCTGACGACCCGCCTCAAAATCAAGATCCTGGAAAACCGGCGTCATACCAGCAACCGTCCCATGCCCACCCTCAAAACTAATTTCAAGCAGTGATGCGGTAAATGCTGGCATTCCAAGAAGTGGTGTCAAAACACACAGTGTCAACAAGCCCGCAATGACATATTGACCCCAAGCCACCGTCTGGCCAAAGGCGACCTGAGGACCTGCCAATTGCCACATCTTCTTAATCGATAGCAGCGGCTTGCCCATAAACAATCCCGCAAACACCAACGTAATCATGTATTTTGGCAGGACCTTCCACATTTCATAGAATTCCGCAGGAATCTGCATCTCAGGGAAATACTTCCCAGCAATTTGTGGACCAAATGCCAACAACAGCAACCCAGCTGCTAATGATGTTGGAATGAACAATCGCCTAATTAACGGAAGGCGTGCTAATAAATAGCCGCCGATAATGGCGCCTATTAATAACAGGGTTGCGACTATGTATGTTTCAAGCATAAAGGCTATGTTTTATTGTATCTAATATGTATTTTTTAGGCAACCACGCTATACTAGATATAAGTAAGTATCTTAAGGAGGAACATGTCTAATATTCTTGTTGTCACTGGCAGCGTGCGCCCAAATAGCGTTAATAGCAAAATTGTACCAATTGTTGAAAAGAAACTAAAAGAACAAGGGGACATCGTAACAGTAGCCGACCTCGCCGCTCTTGATTTGCCATTCTTCAATGAACCAGTATCACCAACCGACCCTACTTTTGCGCCAACCAATTCACAGGTACAGAAATGGACGCAGATGGTAATCGATACTGACGGTATCGTATTTGTCACGCCCGAATACAATCACAACATGAGCCCTGTCCAATTAAATGCTGTTGACTGGATTGGCAAAGAGTGGAAAGACAAACCAGTCGTCTTGATTGGATACGGCTGGCGTACAGGTGGTAGCCAAGCGCATGATGCGGCGCGTGAGGCATTGTCTATTAACTTGAGTGCAAAGGTGAGTGAAACGCAGGCAAACCTCTTCTTCACCAAAGACATCGCACCAGACGGTAGTATTATCGATCAGGCTGCGGTCGATGAAAAGATTGATACCGCACTTGCGTCACTTAGAGCATAGAGGCTCCTTCATGAAATGCACATTATGCAGCCCCCTTGGTTGGGATGGAGGGATATCGCTTCGCTTTACTCTGAGCTTCCGCTAGCTGGAAAAAATAAACTAGACGTAAAGTCTAGTTTATTTTCTTGGCTGGGATGGAGGGATTCGAACCCCCGAATGCTGGAACCAGAACCCAGTGCCTTACCACTTGGCGACATCCCATTAGCACTCATCAGTATACAAAATTATCAGCTTTTTGTTAAGCATAATTGCATATTACCAGTTACTCAATTATGATTATGGCATGAATAGGAGACAAGGGTAGTGTTTTGGTTTATTATTGCAGTTATATTTTTCGTTCTATGGATTTCAAAAAAGCCAAAGAGTCGGGATATCGTCATCGACACTCAGTCTTCGTATGATCAAGGGTTTTGGGATGGATGGCGAGCTTTTGGCAAGAAGGTTCATT
>CALMAK010000025.1 GCA_937859515.1 uncultured Candidatus Saccharibacteria bacterium
GACAAATTATCGGTGATCGTTGCTGGATCGATCGGCTGCTCTCCCGTATTACGAACTTCAATTGAGTACGTAATTGTATCGCCCTGATCTACCTCTGTACCACTTGCAGGTACCGAAACTTTCTGTATACCATAGCTATTATTTGCCTGGTCGGTAAGATGTGTCGTAAAACAGCCCGTCTGCGTACCTGATGCACATCCACCAGTTACAGTATCCCCCGAGGTCGTCTCTGCTGTTGTCGTAACTGCATTCTGTAGCGTTACCGCAAACGCATCAGCATCAATACGTACTGTGTATTGGATTGTAATCGTCTCGTTCGGCGCGAGTGTACCACCCCAACTAAGGTTTGTTCCTGTTAGGGTTGCATTTGGCGGTGTATTGCCAGATACATTTGAGGTTACACTAATAGACCCTGCCACGACGTCTGCATGATTCAAAACATTTGCCATCGTATCTGTCACCTGCGCCACAATCGGTAGCTCACCCGTATTTCGTGTCGTAACGGTATACGTTATTGTTGAATTTTGATCAACTGTACTACCACTTGGTATGCTAGAACTCTTTGTGGTCGTGTAGCCTGTTGTTGCCGCATCAGTCGTATGTATGGTATAACAACCAGTCTCAATACCCGTTTCACAACCCGATGGGAGCGTCTGCAGTATGCCGGCTATAACTGCTGTTGCTGTTCCCGTTACTGAGTTGCCTACCTCTACATCCCATGCATCTTCGTGAATAGTAACACTATACGTCAATGTGACGACCTCATTCGGCGCAAGCGGCCCACTCCACGAAAGTGTATTGCCCGACCTTACTGGTAGTGCTGGCGTATTACCCGAAAGTGATGAGGTTGCAGTGCGCGATGCGTTATTAAAATTAGCGTGATTGAGAACAAATGCCATGTTATCTGAGATACTTGCACTTTGAATTGAAGCTGTTCCCGGATTTCTTACGACAACACTGTATGTAATAGTATCTCCCTGATCAACCTCAGTGCCAGACGCAGGTACTGAAGACTTAGAGACCGAATATCCAGCAGTATTATGTGTCGTCTCGCAATAATCTTCGTCGGTTGCCATACAATTACCCGTCACACTTGTATCACCGTCAACATCACCTTCTGCCTCAACGCGGTTATTCAACACTCCTCCAACACCGTCCGTATCGACTGTTACCCGATACGTAATAACTAAGACATCACCAACAGCTAAATCACCCACCCAATTGAGCGTATTACCCGTGATCGTTGGCATTGGTGCACCCGTTACACCACTTACCGATAGCGATCCAGGTACTAACGTTGCATCGTCAAACACATCCGAAAGGTCATCCGTTACCGTTACGTCAGTCAGCGGTAAGTCACCATTATTTCTTGTCGTGACCGTATAGGTCACTGTATCGCCAGCTCAAACCGCCTGGCCACTCACAGGCGAAGCAGACTTTGCAAGACCAAGCGAACCACCGACGACTTCCAATCCCACTCGCGGTGCCTCAGAAGGAAGAAGCGTAATGCCGTTCGTTACGTTCCGCGCCTGATAGGCAATTGACATCCAGGCGATATCACCACGCTGCGCATTATCGTCCATTTTTACCGGGATTGTAACCAGCTCGCCCTCACCCTCATCATACTGATCACTCATCGTGAATTTAAGCGCCCTCACTTGTGACCAGTCCGCAATCGACGCAGCACTCACCCAATCATCAGTACAACCAATATTTGCACTGTTAGGGTACACCTCATCACGACAAGGATTCGTGCTGAGAGAATAAAAGACATTTACGTTCGATGGTGCAACAACGGGCCCCGTAACGGTCACAGGAATATCAGAATCACGAGACTGTCCTGCATAATTCTGGGAAACATATTCGTCACCAGCATGAGGCAGCGTGGCGTAGAACACGAAATCCGTCAATATCGACCCATCATTACTCGCATTCTGAAGATTAATGCGATATTCACCGGTGTCGCCGGCTTGCGTATGTCCAAGGTAGCCGTATGTAGAATCCTCTGCACCCTGCACGAAGATATCACCAAACGCCGAAGCCGATAGCCCATCTCTCCACTGACTGTTTGCGACTGCGTAGTTCTCCGAAGTGATATTATCTTCATTAAAATCATACGAATCCGTAGATGCCGCGTAGAGGGAAGGCTCGCCCACGGCATATGCAGCACTATAGATACTACGTGACGCGGTTGTTGGCGACGCGGCGTTCGTGGGCGGAACACCGGTATACGTACCCGCTACCAGGCTCGACTCTACCATCGTCTTGAATCGAATACTAATTTGTCGGGCATTAGTAACTCCACTATACGGAAGTTCTGTACCGTCAGGCCAGCGCAGATGAAGGATTGTATATCCTGAAAGATTCGTACTGCCCGGATATGACTCTACGACTTCTGGCTGCCCAATACTCGCAGGAAGGTTTAAGAACTCAACACTACCAGGAATATATCGTAGACCAATCGGAACCGCAATATACCAATCTGGCTGAACAAGGCTGTAATTACCGGATACCTGGCCATTGGTGTAGGTCGCGTTCCACGTAATCTGTTCAGTTGGGCGATATACCACACCCGCTCCCGCAGTGTCAACAACTGTAGTCGTTATGTATGGCAGCGGATCAACGACAGTTATCGTTCCGTGATCACTACCACTGGAGTTATTAGTACCATTTGTCATCGTAAATGAGGAAATATTACGAACCATATCTCCGGCATTAAGTGACATATCGAGTGGACCATTAAGCAGGAATACAAAGGCAGCGTTCGTCGTGCTAGTCGCTGGAGTCGGGTTTGCGTCAATCTCGTAATCAAACTCAATGGCTGTGAGCTTCTGGCTAACAGGGATACCCATGGTGCTTGTCGATATACTTGAAGCAAGTGGCGTTACCGGAGCATATGTACCGCTGTTGCCCGTATTGGTCCACCATCGAATCGATGAAACCGTCGTATTGCCTGTCGTGCTATACGGGAAGGAAATGCTTGTTATCGTATTGGAGGGCGACAAGCAGGTAGATGCAGGGTTAGTAACAGACTCGTAATACGCTGCCGAGACATCGTCAACACAAGGCAACACATCACGCACCGTACCCGATACGCTCGTATTACTGCGATTGTACACATAGGTATACCATGCGACTGATGCCCCAGGATTGTAGCCTCCAGTATCAGGAGTTTTAGCTATCACCGACCCAAAGACAACGTTGTCAGAAAGCAGATTGGTGCGATTTGCCATACCAGTCTGTGCATCAGATGGAGTACCGCGACCATTCGCCGTCCAGTTAATGGTATTCGTCACGCTATCGCCATTTTGATTAAGTGGCGCATCATACCTAACTGTCACCTTTCGGGTTACAACAGGATTTGTTGCAGTGCCCGCAGCGGAGTGCCCCCCGCTAGACAGCTGCGAAGCGCTCGTTACGGTAGCTGGCCATGTAACGGTATGCGTTCCCGCGTCATACACACCACCGTCGGTAGAGGATACATAGGTTGCATTTGCCGGCAGCGTATCAGTGTATACAAGGTTCTCAATATTTAATCGACCAAGATTTGCCGCACTTGGATCATAATACACACCAACTGTGTACGTGTAGTTCTGTCCTATGAGAATGGGGTTTGTTGTGTTTGGCTGTTTTACTGTTAGCCACTGCGCCTCAGCGAACACTGATGTTGTATTTGTATCAGTTCCGACTATAGGTCCACTCGAAGTTCCCACTCGGACCTGTGCTGTTCCGCTAATAATTGCTCCGTCAGGAGTGGAGTAGTTGGGTACGATCCAGCTCACCGACACCTTGCCGGTACTACCAGATGGAATGCTCGGTATGAATTGCCACACTCCCGTACTACCACTAAAGTTGTGGCTAACTGTCTGTCCTGAGCCGGAAATCGCACCGTTTGTTATTAGTCCTGATGGGCGAGGCATCGTAAGAACAACATCGTCACAGGTGTCAGTACTCGTGGCACCATTACAGCTATAGTTAATCTCAAACGTTACTTCACTGCCGCTCGCATAACTTGTCTGCGTCGGCGTCACTTCAATCGTGAACACGCCACCGGCCGCACGCGCAAGATGTGTGACCGAAAGCCACGTCACAAGTATCGCAAACAAAATAACATAGGTGATTATCTGCAAAACAAACCGACGCTCTTGGCTCATTATGTTTGCCTTAAGGCTTAGGCCCATATTCACCACTCCTTTGTGTTGTCATGTACAGTAACTCAGTGGTGGATGAGTCTTATGTGTTTATCTAATAAAGTATCCTACTATAGGGTACTTTATTGCATTCATGAAAGTCAATAGACATAAGCATTATTTACAGTATGGCAACTAGTCACGCTTGAGCATAACGGTAAAGGCTTCCGATGGAATCTCGACATTACCAAACTTCT
>CALMAK010000026.1 GCA_937859515.1 uncultured Candidatus Saccharibacteria bacterium
CAAGCTAGAAATTAATGTAGAACCAGCCAGCAGTGTTGCTGCTAGCTGGAGGGTGAGCTTTTTGTTTGCTCGTGCGACTACGCTTTGAAATCGTCCCATGGACACCAGGCAATCTTAGTAGAGTGCCGCCTCCTTTGGTAGTACCGTATCTTTCAAAATCTCAGCAACCGCCTCTTCTTCAAGCGTCTCTTCTTCGATTAGTGCAGCAGCAAGGGCATCAAGACTTTTCGTATTCGCCTTCAGAACGGTGCGCGCGCGCCCAGCAGCTTCTTCCAAGATTGTCTTCACATTCTCATCAATCTTCTCAGCCGTGGCATCACTGTATGGACGTTCGTGAGTAATCTTGTCAAACACCATGCCACCATTATCTTCATGGAAGACTTGATCGCGCAGACCGTCACTCATACCTTGCTCGATCACCATGTCGCGGGCAATTTCGGTGGCTTTGCGAAGGTCTGACCCAGCACCTGTGGTGACCCGGTCTTTACCATATTTCAGTTCTTCGGCAATACGACCGCCCATTGCGCGAGCCAGAATATCCTTGAATTCAACAATACTGGTATAGCTCTTATCCTCCGGTGGCAAGAACCATGTCACACCACCAGTACCGCCGCGTGGAATAATCGTAACCTTATGCACAGGGTCACTGTCAGGGAGAACGTGGCCAACAATGGCATGTCCTGCCTCGTGATAGGCCGTCATTTCTTTGTCAGCATCTGACATAATCTTGCTTTTACGCTCTGGGCCGATGGCGACTTTTTCAAACGCTTCGGTCAGTTCGTCATTACTAATCTTCTTTTTATTGCGGCGTGCAGCGATGATGGCCGCTTCGTTGGCAATGTTCGCTAGGTCCGCACCACTTGACCCAGCAGTTTTGGCCGCCAAACGCTCAATCTTTACCGTATCATCGGTTGGTTTTTTCTTAAAGTGAACCTTTAGGATCGCCTCACGGTCTTTCTTTTCCGGCAAGGTAATCTGTGTGCGTCGATCAAAACGACCGGGGCGCAGCAGGGCTGGGTCCAGCACATCGGCACGGTTAGTCGCGGCGAGGACAATCACGTTAGTACCCGTCTCGAACCCGTCCATCTCAACCAAAATCTGGTTCAATGTTTGTTCGCGCTCGTCATGACCACCACCCATACCGCTACCGCGCTTGCGACCAACGGCATCAATTTCGTCGATAAAAATGATCGCTGGGGCATTCTTTTTTGCCTTGGCAAACAAATCACGCACGCGTGAGGCACCGACACCAACGAACATCTCAACAAATTCTGAGCCTGAGATTGAGAAGAACGGTACATTTGCCTCGCCCGCAACAGCACGCGCCAGCATCGTCTTACCCGTACCCGGGTTACCGACCAGCAATACGCCCTTTGGAATCTTGGCACCCAGTGCCTCGTACTTTTTCGGGTGTTTCAGGAAGTCAACCACCTCTTCAAGGTCTTGCTTGGCACTTTCGTTACCTGCGATGTCATCAAATAACACCTTCTCTTTATCAAGACCATACAGTTTCGCCTTTGACTTACCAAAGCCCATTGCCTGATTGTTCTGTCCTTGCGCCTGACGCATCATAAACATAAAGAATCCAACAATAATCAACACTGGTATCAAGATAACCGCCAAATTCCAAAATGTGTCACCTGTTGTCGATGGTGGAACAACAGCGACTTCGGTCTTATCCTGTTTGAGACCTTGCTCGTACAAACTGCTGCCGCCTTCTTTGACCGAGCGCTCAGTTGGCTTGTCGGCATTCTTCGGCGTTACCTTGACGTCGTTACCTTGAATCTCAATCTTCTTAATCTCACCCTTGTTGGCGCGCTGAATAACACTGGAAATCGAGACTTCCTTAAGGTTGTCCTGCGGGCTAAAGATGGCAATTGCGGCCAATGTACCGACAATCAAAATCGCCCAGAACAAACTGAGTCGTACCAGGTTTAAACCTTTTTTCTTTGGTGCTGGGCGCTGCGCTGCCATACGTAAATAATCTCCTTCGTTTCTGTCTCTTGATGTATCAAGGGGTTGCTGTCAATATACCTCTGTCTAGTTTACCATCTCCAGAGAGAAATGACGAGTAGTGAAATGAACTTTTATACCAGCACCCGCTTCGTATTGCGATCCTGGTTTTTGCGTCTTGATTGCCAGCAATAGCCGCTCGATCTGCGGACGCGTCAGCTGCAAAGATGTTATTATCTGCAGACATTCCATCGCGGCTGTTACTTCAATTTGCGAAAAGAAGTAACGACTGTAAGGTGGTTGCGAGAACATAGCAACCTCCATCAGCTCGTCATGGATTTCATCTTTTAGTTCCACTTGCTTGTCGCGTAGACTCATCAGCTGACGCACCAATGTTTCGTCGGTAATTTTACGACGCAGTCGATTGCGCAGATACTTATCAGAGCTGTTTGTGCTATCCTCGCACCATTCGAGATTATGCTCCAGTGCGTACGCAACCAGGTCTCGCTTAGTTTTTCCCAGCAGTAGGCGCTCGATACGCATATGTTCACTTGCCATTACTGCCAGCCCACGCCATCCAGTTCCACGTGTCAGGTTAATTGCGATAGTCTCGGCGACATCATTCATGTGGTGTGCTGTGGCAATCCATGCGTCGTGCTTGTCTGCGACTTCCTGTAAAAACGCATAGCGCCGTGTACGCGCCAATTCTTCACTGGCATTCGGCCCCAACTCTTCACGTCGTGTCTCAAATGGCAGTCCATAAAAGTCCGCTAAGCCCTCAACAAATCGCGCATCCGCAGCCGAATCCTCCCGAATCCCATGATCAAAATGCGCGACCACTAGTGCATACCGACCAGGCCGGACCAACATATCCAGCAGCACGACCGAGTCAATGCCACCACTTACTGCTACGACTAATTTCATGTACTTAGTGTACCCCATCAGAGATACCGCGTACTACCAAACGGAATCTTTTGCGAGACATAGATGCCAGTGTCAATCGTATCAGCCGAAACGATAGTGCGCTCGCCGTACCTTTCGTTGATATCATCAGTCGCCACGACGATGGCATGTTCGTGCGCAATCTCATCAGCGAATAAACTCAGTTGGCTACTAACTGCCTCAACCAATTCATAGCAATGAATACCAATTTCTTTGATACCCCCAGGAGCGTTTGCAAACAACTGCCTGGCAACCTCGTAGATCGCCTGATTACTGCAAAACGGCAGTGCCGCTACTCGACACGCATGCCAATACCCACTGCCTGCTTTTGCGTAGACATAAACACCTCGAGCAGCCATCTTTTGTTTGCGCAGACGCCATCCGACCGACTCGCACAAGTGATGAAGTCGCCGCAAAATCTCATCGTATGGTAAGTCAAATTGCTCCAATACATACTGCCGGCCCACTCGACCCAACTTTGTCGGCACGTCGTCAACCTCCCAGCCGCGTAGTCGTTTATGCCATTTAGTACCGTCGATACTTTTAAAAACAATCTTACGTAATGTCTCTTCGCTGGCAGCCAAAAAATCCAGTGGCGTATAAATTCCCACCGCATTTAGACGTGCCGCATTACGCCAGGCAATCCCGTTCAGACTCGTCAGTTTTAATGCACCCAAGACGGCGTGTATATTATCCGGTGTAATAACGTCTAGCCCATCAGGCTTGTGTAGGCCGGCCGCAGTCTTGGCGAGAAAGCGATTTGTACTGATACCAACATTACATCGCATTGCTATGCCCACTTCATCACGCAGTCGCTGCTTGATCTCATGTCCTATCTTAATCAAACCACGCTGCTGCACTGCCACGGGAGCCTGATGGAAATCTATAATACCCTCATCAATACTCTTCATTGTGACATGTGCCGAATAGTCCTGCATGATCGCCAATAGTTTTCGGTATACATATTTATACTTTGCTGGGTCGCTCTCAATCGCAACAACATCGGGCACAATCTTGCGTGCATCTTTTAGCTTCATCAGTGCTTCAATGCCTTGCGCCTTTGCTTCATAACTTGCCGTCACAATGCCAGTGTGTTCAGTAGCACGGTTCACAATCACCACAGGCCGCCCCCGCAGTCGCGGCCGTGACTGCTGCTCAATTGACGCAAAGCAGCTATTCAGATCGACGTGCATCACCAGTGGCATCTCGTAATTATACTCACCTACCATTTGTCCGCCTCTCGCGTCAGTCGCCACACCAATTGTTCGGCATCAAATTCCAATCGATAATCCGCGCCGCCATCTGTCACATCAAAGATATGCACCATCTTCGCACCATGCGGCTTTGGATGACGCAGGCCGATCTCAGTAATCACGATTTCACGACCGTTCTTGCGACGAAACTTTATCGGCTCACACATTGTACGCCCAGGACGAAAGAGTGCTACAACATCGACCTGCTCGTTTAGTTCGATCTCAGAATTCATGGTTGCACCCCCTGCTGTATTCGACACCGTCGCTTGCGTGTGAATTCCTTCATGCGCTTTTCAAGAACGCTATCAATCTTTTCGGGTCGTCGCTTTAGCCGAGATGTCTCAATATAGGTTATCTGTAAGTTCTGAGTAAGATTTTTACCACTCATTTCAATAATCCTCTTAAGTCTAGTAAGAGAAACGCTTTGAAATGTATTGCCCGTGTCCTTGCCCGTTCCTAGCGAGTATCCGAAGACAATTGATAAATCTGCCAGAGGGACGCTTTGCCGCACGCAGCCAGTGTGTATCTGGTGATATATCCCCATTATAGCAAGAAAAAACGACTACCAATAGTAATCGTTTTTTCTTGGTAGCACCGACAAGAATCGAACTTGTGACCTCAGGCTTATGAGTCCTGCGCTCTAACCAACTGAGCTACGGTGCCTCGTCCACGTTCACTTCACGTTCTCGCTTCCAAATAAATTCGAAAGCTGTCACGTTCCGTTACGTCTCCTCTCAAAATAACAAACAGCTTTGCTTGGTTTGTTATTTTGTACCGCTGGCGCGGTCAGGAACAACAGTAATTGTATCAAAACAGGGGCCGTTTGGCTAGACATAGTGGGCAACGAGTTTTGCGACTGGTAGTGACATGTCAACTTTACTGACCTCGGCACTCGTGTCGATAACAGCCATCGGCTGATTTGAGCTAATCATCTCAACACCTACCAGCTCTGGCACCTTTAGCAATGGCGCGTCAGGTCGGACCAATCGTTCGACATCACGATCAAAGTCACGTTGGTTACGTACCGCAATCTGACCAACCAATACGTCAACTTCTTCACGCTGATCATCGGTTAGCTGGTCATATGGTGTCGCTGCATACCCCAATGTACGCCGCGCGCCCACCACACCGTCACAAATAAAGTATAGTCCCAGACGATAGTGACACAGTCCTTCATCATCCATCTCGCGCGAAATCGCTTCCAACGCTCGGCCGTCAATCAAGACAACTTCATACCCCTCATTATCGGCGTCATGTAACCATTTTTTGGTCAGATTAGCAACAAATGCCTGACTGGCCGGGCGTGCGCCAATCTTGGCGCTATTTTCGCCGACTTCATTGGTATATAGCAAGGCATCACGCTCGTCTTTGGACATATGATAAACGTCCTTCACAAACTGTACACAATTGGCAACAACATCTGGATCAGACAAATACGCGTCAATCGCATCTGCGTCGTCAAGGTCAATGCCAGCGCGAGCCGCAGCAACCACAAGAGTACGAAACGTCTGTCCACGATCAATCAGCATTGTTTTAAGATTCAGTTCATCGCGAAGATAATCTTTCGTAAACTGGACAATTGTTCCCTTCCCACTACGGGCCTCCCCGTCAAATGTTATCAATCGAGGAAGGGGAAAATCTGTCATACCTCGCACAACTATACACTAGGCCACGAAGATTCACAAAGAATATCTATGCAGCAAGGTCAAAATCGTCCAAATCACCAATGTCAGCGATGCGCACCATACGGCTCGTTACAAAACCACGAAGAGCCTCATCGCTGCGCGGTTGGTTCCATGTATCCAGCTGCTCAATGGTATCGTTAATAATTGCCGATTCATCGGCATTGGGTGGTAATTCCATTTTTTTGCGTCCTTGTTTATTTTGTTATCTTATATTCTTATACTACCATAAACATTATAAAAAAGCAATACCCTTTTGATACTATTCATGGTTATTTTTGCAATTATCTCACCTCAGGGTGTATAGTAGAGCCATAAGAGGAATAAAAAGCAAAAATGATTGACATACAAATCCTTACCACCCTCGGAATTGTTGCCCTAGCTGCGCTGATACACGCCAGTTTTCAACTGGGCGTAAGTGTCCTAACACTCCTCAGTGGGCACTCTCTTAGTCGCAAGCAATCACAGTTCCGCGTCTTCCGCCTCACCACCAGCTTTGTTGCTGGTGTCGCCACAATGTCACTATTGATCTTGTCATTCTTTGCCCTTTTCCTGGGATACGTTACAACTGATGATAATCACGTCTTATTATGGAGTATCATCTCCGGCCTGCTGATCGGTGTAGGTATCGCCATATGGGTTTTTTACTATCGGCCAGGCGAGGGTACGCGTCTGTGGGTACCACGCGGTATCGCCGCCTTTCTGACCGATCGCACTAAAGCAACCAAGCGTAGTGCCGAAGCGTTCAGCCTTGGCCTCGCCACAGTGCTAGGCGAACTGCCATTCCTTATTGCCCCACTGGCCGTCAGCGCCTACGCCCTCATTCACCTACCTGCCGCATGGCAAGTGACGGGTATCGCATTATACGTCATTATCTCACTGTCATCACTTGTCATCGTCTGGATGCTGGTTGGCGGTGGACACAAGCTCAGCGCCATCCAGGCGTGGCGTGAGCGCCACAAACGATTCTTGCAGTTCGTTGCGGCCGCTGGGCTTTTGATTCTTGGCACATACACCTACGTTAATGAGGCGCTTGTCCTGACTGGGGTTGGCCTATAATGAATGTTCAGATCGTCAAGCGGGGGGGTCGGCGCGGTCACGAAACATTCTCACGAGACAAGTTGCACCGCAGTATTGTTGCCGCTTGCCTCAGCGTCCGATCGTCCGAAGGCGGCGCCAAGACAGCCGCCAATGCCGTATGTATGGCAATGGAAAAGTGGCTGGGCGAGCGGCCCGAAGTCACCAGTGACGACCTGAGACGTGTCGCCACAAGAACCCTGAAAATTCATAACCCCGAAGCCGCATATTATTACTCTCAACATAAACATATTGTATAAAAGGAGCACTCCATCATGGCAAAAAAACATACCTTCGATTATGACCTTATCGTTATCGGCAGCGGTGCAGCCGGCAGTGCGGCTGCTACCATCACCGCTGCAGCCGGTAAACGTGTCGCCATTGTCGAAGCCGACACCTTTGGCGGTGATTCGCCAAACTACAGTGATGTCCCAACCAAAGCCCTGTTACATGCCGCACACCTATACGACGAGGCGAAACACGGTGCACGATTTGGATTACGTTCAGCAACTCTAGGCTACAATTTCCCCAGTCTCAGCAACTGGAAGAATCTCGCTGTTTCACGTACTGGCGCAGGTGGTAATAAACGATTTTATGAAAAAAATGGCGTCACCGCCCTGACGGGTCGTGCACATTTTCTCTCGCCACATGAGATCACCGTTAATCGCCGCCACTTGTCGGCAGCACAATTCCTCGTCGCAACTGGCACTACCTGGACCAAACCCAGTATCCAAGGTATTGATACGGTTAAATATCTGACACCTCGCACCATCCTTGAGGTTCTCAGACCACCCAAAAGCCTCTTTATTATTGGTGGTGGCAAAACGGGTGTCGAACTAGCACAGTTGATGGCGACTTTCGGTACCAAGGTGTATATCGGCGAAATCGCCAGCCGCATCTTACCAAAGCTCGACCAAGAAGTCGGCGCATTAATGCAAAAAAACCTGACCGACCAAAAAGGTGTCACCGTCCTGACACAGTCACGCATCGTTGCCCTGCAAAAAGATGGCATTGGCAAACGCGTCACCTACAGCCGTGGTGGTGTTGAAAAGCACGTCCGTGTCGACGAAGTACTGATCGCCACAGGCCGCACCCCAGCCGTTGACCTTGGCCTTGAGAACGCAACGGTGCAGTTTAGTGCCAAGGGCGTCCCGGTCAACGAGTTCTTACAGACCAATGTCAAACATATATTTGCCGCTGGTGACGTACTAGGTAATGAGGGTAATACCCATACCGCCATCCTCGAAAGCCGCACCGTGGCACATAACATCGTCCACAAGACCCTCATTGCACCAGATTACCGTGCTACCCCACAAATTATCTTTACCAATCCTGGTATTGCCCAGGTTGGCCTCACTGAAGACGATTGCACACGCCGTGACTTAGCTGTTGCCATTGCCACGGCGCCCTTGACAATAGTAGCGCGCAGCAACACCAGCGATTTTCGCGATGGCTTTGTCAAACTGATTGCCGACAAAAAGGGAGTCTTGGTCGGTGCTACCGTCGTCGCCCCGCACGCCGCCGAGATCATCCACGAACTAGCGCTTGCTGTTCGCCATAATCTCACTGCCGCCCAGGTCGCCGAAACTCCGCACGCCTTCCTCAGCTGGAGCGAAGCAGTACGAGTTGCCGCGAGTAAACTAGCATAATAAAACTCATCTCTGTACAGAGATGAGTTTTCATAAAATCGTGGTGGGGGTGGATGGAATCGAACCATCTACCAAGTGGTTATGAGCCGCCTGCTCTAACCGATGAGCTACACCCCCATTAGATGTTATTGTACAACAAACAGTGGTACAATAACAGAGTAACACTCATGAAACAAAGATCATTCCATCGCGCGATGTATCGCGTCAAACACGACCTTCTGACACTAAACAATGTCATTATTGGACTGGCAGCTATCGTTGCCCTTGGTTGGGTATGGGGATCATTGGGGGTCATGCAGCGTAACTACACCCTACAACAGACATTAAATCGCAAGAATCAGGAATTACAGCTGGCAAACCTTGAAGCACAAAGCCTCAAACTTGAACAGCAGTATTTTAAGACTGAAGAATATCAAGAATTGGCTGTTCATGCACGCCTTGGCAAAGGACTGCCGGGTGAAAAGGTGCTGATTGTGCCAAAGCAGGTCGAGGTGGATGCGCCGTTGCTGCAAACCGCCAATCCCCCCTTAACCGACGCCGAGCCACCTACTAATTTCGAACAATGGATGCGATTTCTGTTCGGACGTCAGCTCTAACACCTTGTAAAAAATAACCTCATTTGATATGATGGTTGATGTATCGCGGGGTGGAGCAGTCTGGTCAGCTCGCGTGGCTCATAACCACGAGGTCAGAGGTTCAAATCCTCTCCCCGCAACCAAGAAAAAACTCTAAACATATGTTTAGAGTTTTTTCTTTAGTCTACAGA
>CALMAK010000027.1 GCA_937859515.1 uncultured Candidatus Saccharibacteria bacterium
AGAGCCGTATCGCTGAGATTGAAGATATCTTGATGAATGCGGAACTTATCAAGGGTGGCAGCAAAACCAAGGTTGGGCTTGGTAGTACCGTCGAGCTAAAGACTGATAAAAAGACCGTAACATACACGGTGGTTGGTCCCGTTGAGGCGAATCCTCTTGAGGGTAAGATTAGCAACGAATCGCCAATTGGCGAAGCCTTGTTTGGCAAGAAGGTTGGTGATAAGGCGACGATTACAACACCAAAGGGTGAGGTGACATACGAGATCGCAGCGATCAATTAATCTTACCATAGACATATATTGACTTTTTATCAAGCTTATGCTAAAATAAACGCATAGGCTTTTTAAAATTATGAACCATGAACGAACACAAACACGCACTGAGCATTCTCGCAATCTCGAAGATGCCGAAAAATATAAGGCAATCGAGACCTTAACTGAGCTGGGGTTGTTTGTGCCGCTTCGCTATGTTGAGGCGTGGCACGGTCGGGCGGGTGACGGTACTGATTGGGCGATTGATCCGCGAATGCGAAACGGGTATGGTCAGAATGACAATGATAATGTGAATCAGCGGTCAACGATTTATGCTGGTATGAAGGACGTGGCCAAGCAATTTGCTGATATTCGTGCTAGACAGAAAGGCCGCGATGACTTTCAGGCGGAAATGCACCGCATTGTTTCCGAGGATACCGATGCGGTCGTAATAGATGCGACGTTTTCAGAACAAGATCTTGATGACAAGGAGCGCTACCAGTATCATGATGCGCTTCGTGCGCTTTCGCCCGGCCTCTCTAAGGGCGCGCCGCCGTCCTTTGCGGCGGGTCAGCAGGGTGTTGTCGAAGCGTATTATGCTGATCGACGTACTCAAGGTGGCTCGCAAGTGGATATTAATCAGATGGCTGTGCGAACTGGACAAGATGAATTAGAACTTGGTCGTTTGGCGGGCGCAGAGCGGGCCCGACATGTTATTGCTACCATGTCTCCAGTTGGCGCGGCAAAAGCCATGTTGCGCTACCGGGCGGCGTCAGATATTGAGCCAGGGATAGATGCCGGATATGTTGAATATATTGAATCGTGGTTCAAGAATGCGCATGTCGTTGGCCTGAGTCAAAAAGTAACCTCGGCAACCCTTGGACGTTCTATCACGATGGCAACATTCTTTGACCTTATGAATGTTCAGGCAGAAGGTGCGATCGCAAAGCGCCGCGAGCGACGGGCGCGATCTCTTGGGGGTGCCGGGCTGCTTATGCGGGACAGTACAAAAGAATCATATAATAGGCACGCTCATCCTGTGATGAAAGCTCTTGCTAATGCGTATGTTTCGCCACATGCACTGATTGATGAGGCCGATAAGACCCGTGGCTTTCAGGGTCGATTTGACCGGCCTTCGGGTGTCTGGGAGGGATTTACTCTAGGCCAGCACACCGAGACGGTGCTACGCAACTTTGACGAAACCTACGCAGATAGCGTACCGGTTAATTTGCTGCTACCAATGCGTTTGGCGATGTTGGTGCACGATATCGGTAAGCCAGTTGCTCATGCTGAAGGCAATAAATCGCAACAGGTGGTGTATAACAAGCGTGATGCACGGCGGTTCATGACCGAGGTTGGTGTTGATGATCCGTTGCAGACGGTCGTGTTGGGGGTGATGGGCAAGGGGTGTGATCTCGCCTTGCAAATGGATGTACGTAAACATCCTCAGGCTGGTCCTGACTTGATGGCATTTGCTAAGGAGACTCTTGCGAGGGCCTATGGACCTGATCGTGTTGATGATGACAGCGTTCGGGGATTCGTGACGATGTGTCGCATGTTTCGTATTTGTGATGGTGGCGCGTACACGGATATGGCGGTCACTCGCAAGCCAAATGGCGCTTATTATCGCAATGCGCCATCATTTAACGCGGGATTCCATCCACCGGCTGGCCTTGGAGGTCGCAGTATTGCTCCGCGCCTGTAAACTCTCGTACCCCTAAAGTGAACATGATATACTGTAACAGATATGGCAACATTACAAGATTATCGCAACGAACGCTTACGTAAATTAGAGGAGCTTAAGGATCTCGGGTTCAATCCGTATCCAGCGGTTAGCCATCGCACGCACATGGCGGGTGATGTATTAGAAAAATACGATGAATTAGAAGGGCAGACCGTGACGGTTGCTGGACGAATCACAAGTATTCGTAAGTTCGGCAAGCTGGCATTTGTTGTGGTGCGCGATGCGAGTGGCTCGGTGCAACTGTTTCTGCGTGACGATGCGGTGGCCGAGACCGATGCGACGCAGGGTGTTATTGGGCTCAAGCAAATTACACTTCTTGATACGGGTGATTTTATTGAAGCGACTGGTGAGGTTATTACAACCAAGACGGGCGAGAAGTCGGTCGGTGTAGTAAGTCTGTGTCTGTTGACGAAATCTCTTCGTCCGATGCCGACTGAACTGACAAATAAAGAAGAGCGCTTCCGTCGTCGTTATGTTGATATGAATGTGAATCAGGACGTGCGCGAGCGTTTCGTGCGTCGCAGTAAGTTTTGGCAGGCGACCCGTGATTTCTTGAACCAGAATGGTTTTACTGAGGTGAATATTCCAGTACTCGAGCACACCACTGGTGGTGCTGATGCTAATCCATTTGTAACACATATGGATGCGCTGGATGATGAGCAGTTCTACCTACGTATTAGCCACGAGCTGCCGCTGAAGCGTCTGCTGGGTGCTGGGT
>CALMAK010000028.1 GCA_937859515.1 uncultured Candidatus Saccharibacteria bacterium
CCAATGGTGCAACCGGAGCCACGGGCGCAACCGGGGCTACAGGAGCTACTGGCGCGCAGGGTATTCAAGGAGAGATGGGTATTGCTACCGTATCCGGCGGCGGTCTTGTACTAACAGGTTCAAATCTTAGCCTTACTCCATGCGCAGCAGGTCAACTTCTTAAGTCAAGCGGAACAAATTATGTATGCGCAAATGATCTTGATACAAATACCGACCAACAGACACTGAGTCTTATCGCAAATCAGTTATCAATCAGCAACGGTAATTCAGTTGATCTTTCGATGTATCTTGGTGATAGTGATAATCAAGCACTTGCTTGGGACGCTGGTACGCGGACACTTTCTTTGACCGACGGTGGTTCAGTAGTTATCGCCGATGCAAACACGACATACGGTGCCGGTACTGGCCTAACACTTACCGGAACAACCTTCGCTCTTAGCAATACAGGTGTTGCGCCAGGTGCATATAATTTGGTTACGGTTGATGCCCAGGGTCGCGTAACGAGTGCTTCAAATGTAAATTATCTTACTGCTGAGCAAGATGGTGTAATAGGAAACGAAATTACTGATGTGGTAGCCGGATCTGGCCTTGTACGTACCGGTGCCGGTACTGCAGCCGATCCATATAAAGTAGGATTGCTTACTACCTGTACGTCTGGTCAACTTCTTAAGTGGAACGGTACCGCCTGGGCATGTGCAGATGACATTGATACCGATACTAACACCGACCAGCAAACGCTTAGCTGGAATGCGGCAACAAATATTCTTACTATCGCTGGCGGCAATACGGTTGACCTGAGTTCATTGCTCGATAACACCGATAATCAAGTACTGAGTGTGACGGGAAGTGGTGCGAGTCGACAGATCACTATCTCTGGTGGCAATACTATCGCCGTGCCAGATACGGACAGTCTAGCGGCACTAAATTGTACTGTTAACCAAGTCGCGAAGTGGAACGGTACCGCCTGGGCATGTGCAAACGACATTGATACCGATACTAATACTACCTATAGCGCCGGACAGGGTTTGACGCTCAACGGAACAACCTTTAGTCTCGCTCAGCAAGGTGCTACAAATGGTCAAGTATTGAGCTGGAACGGTACCGCTTGGGTACCAACAGCTGCAACTGTAGACACTAACACTGATCAGCAAGTGCTTAACCTAACAGGTAACACACTAAGTATTTCTAATGGAAACAGCGTTGATCTTAGTGCGTATCTCGACAATACAGATAATCAAGCACTTGCCTGGGATGCTGGTACGCGGACACTCTCCCTCACTAATGGTGGTTCAGCGGTGATTAGTGATGCAAATACCACTTATAGCGCTGGTAACGGACTTACTTTGAGTGGTACGACATTCACTGTTAACGCGCCTACCTGTACGGCAGCCAATAAGTTACAGTGGAGTGGCACTACGTTTACTTGTGCAGCTGATCTTAACAGTGGCGGTACAGTAACAAGTATTACAGCCGGAACTGGTCTCAATGGCGGTACAATTAGCACTTCTGGAACAGTTTCGATTGCAGATACTGGAGTTACAGCTGGGACTTACGGATCGACAACAAGTGTTCCGGTTATCACGGTAAATGCCCAAGGGCAAATAACAAGTGCAACATCACAGCCAATTGTATTCCCGCCAGAACAAGACGGTATTGTCGGTAACGAAGTAGTTGGTGGAACTGGCACAAACTCTGGTTTAGTACGAAGTGGTGCCGGCACGGTTGTTGATCCGTACACACTTGCAGTCAACGTTGGTAGCGGGCTTCAGGTCAGCGGTAATCAAATTGCAATTGTTGCGCCAACCTGTGCTGGGACGGCTAAATTAAGCTGGAATGGTACTGCATTTGTCTGTAGTGCTGATATCGACACGAATACTGATCAACAGGTGCTCGATGTTAGTACATCAACACCTAACGCATCTAATACAACGACAACAACGGTTGGCATTAGTAATGGTAACTCGGTTCAGTTTGTCGATCGTGACACGGTATATAGCGCAGGAACAGGCATTAGTTTTAGCGGTAACACAATCAATAACACTGGTGTACTGAGTGTTGCAGGGTCTGGCGCAGTTACAAGTACCGGTGGTCAAAATCCAACGGTGGGTATTACGACAAGTTCGTCGCTCACGCAAACTGGTGGTACGCTTAATCTTTCGAATACTGGTGTGACGGCAGGAACGTATAATACCGTGACAGTCGACGCACAGGGTCGTATTACGAGTGGCAGTAATGTCTCGTATCTTACTGCTGAGCAAGATGGTGTAATAGGAAACGAAATTACTGATGTGGTAGCCGGATCTGGCCTTGTACGTACCGGTGCCGGTACTGCAGCCGATCCATATCGAGTTGGACTTATTACTACTTGCACAACAGGGCAGTTATTAAAGTGGAGTGGTACTGCATGGGTGTGTAGTGCAGATATTGATACGAACACTGATCAGCAGAACCTTAACTTGACCGGTACAACCTTGAGTATTAGCGGTGGTAATTCAGTCAATCTCGCACCATTCCTTGATAACACAGACAACCAAGCGCTTGCGTGGACTCCTGGCACGAGAACATTGACACTTACGAACGGCGGTTCTGTGGTGATTGCTGATGCAAATACTACCTATACTGCAGATAACGGACTTACGATGACGGGTACAAATACGCAACTTGGCGGAACGTTACTTCACGATACAACAGTGGCTCAAGCTGGATACAAAGTTAACTTCACGGGTGGTGAATTTATGTCACAGCGTCAAGGTTCGGGTAGTAATTACTACACCTTCCAGAGTGGTGATAACCTGATGAGTGCTGGTATTGGTGGGATTATGACTGCAGTTACTCCTAATGCAACCTATGCAGGTGGCAAGGCAACCTATCAGTGGTTGAGTGACGGCATGATTATGACTACTGTACAAGATACGACAACAAATCAGAGCAATATCGTAACTACTCCGGCCGCAGTCACCGCAAGTGCAAGTGACGGTACGAGGAAGACAGAGCTCGTGCTTAATAATGCAGGTACCGCATCGCTTTCATCATACGATAGTGGCCTAGCTTTCAACGGTAATCATAGTCAGTTTGTGTTTAACTCAAACGGTACAGCTTCAATTACTTCGAAAGGTACAGCGGGCGCTATGCGCACAGTTTATGATCCAACAAGGATTGTATTTAGTGATTACACCACAGGTACTGACGTGCCGAGGTTTACGATTGATAACGCAGCAAGGCGTGTGGTAATTGGCAGCACGGTTACTGATGCTGTTGCGATGGCACTTGTCCTCGATAGCTACAATGTCGCCACTGACCCAGCAGGAACAAATGGCGCAATGTACTATAATACTGCACTCGCAAAGTTTCGATGTTATGAAAATAGTGCATGGAAGAACTGTATTGGCGGTTCTTCGTTAAGCGGTAAGACGACTGCCGTAACCGTACCGGTAGCTGCTGCCACAACGCATGTTCCGGGAACTGCTACGCAAACCGTAACATTTGCGACGGCACGACCTACGGCTACATACAATGTTATATGTACGGCCAATACTGCGGTGACATGTTCTGTAACTGCTCGCACTACAGCAGGATTTACGGTTACATTTAGTAATCCGAATGCGTCTACAGCAGCAGCGAATACAGTCGCAGACTGGTTTATTGCAGAATAAAAGTCGAGTACTACTTGCTATTGATGATCCAGGAAGCACCGGTACTCTTATCTAAACGTAAGCGACCTGATATAATAGACTGATGAAAGAACGAGTAGGGGGTAAGATGAGTGCGAGAAAGTCTAATAGGCTTGTCCTGGTAATTGCGATAATAATAGCCATGGCAGGAGTTGGTGCGGCAACGTACTTTTATTTGCAAAATGAGCGAATAAAGAAAGATCCTTCAGTGCTTGCTGAAGCAACACAATCGGCAGCTACTGAAGAGGCAAAGGCGTTAAAAGAAAAAGTTGCAAAGCTTATGCAGCTTCCTAGTGACGAAAATCCGGTTGTTGCTACGGTAAGTGATAAAGAAAAGTTAAAAGATCAGGCATTCTTTAAAGATGCAGAGAACGGTGATAGAATACTAATTTTTACAGAAGCAAAAAAGGCTGTTATTTATCGAGAGAAAGATAATCGACTTATCAACGTAGGACCAATCGCTGTCACGAGCGATTCAGCAGCCGCAAAGGTCTCTGTGAGTATTCTTGCAAGTAAAGGCGCTGATAACACAGCCGCTACAGAAAGTAAGCTCAGTAGTATCGCTACGAGTCTTACGGTGACCAAGGGTGTAGCAACAGCGACATATAGCGAAACAAAGGTGTACGACGCCTCTGGTAAGCACTCAGAGCTTGCGGCAAAGATCGCTGAGTTAACGGGTGGAGAAGTTGTTACGGCACCTCCTGCGGGTGAAACAGCCCCTGAAGGCGCTCAAGTGATTATATTCACTGCACGATAGTTAAACAGCAATTGTTGTAGCGTCTATATAGAACCCCTCGGCCTATACCGAGGGGTTCTATTATTTAGGTACGTAGAATGGTGCTGCTTGTCGTCGTATGTAACAGTAGCATTGGTATAACCAGGCTGACGTAAATATAAAAACGACCCATCTCGCAGATAGGGTCGTTCGTTTTTGAATCTAGTTTTGGAT
>CALMAK010000029.1 GCA_937859515.1 uncultured Candidatus Saccharibacteria bacterium
CGACAGGGCGGTAGGTGGTTGGGTGTATACTGCTTTTCATATCCGGACTATTGTAGCGAAACTGAGTAGAAAAGTCAAAGTATCGGAAATTGGAAATTCCTTGCCAAATCTATCGGGGGAGGGGTACAATTAAAGGCATAAGAGTAAAGTAGCTCCACCACAGAAAAACAGGTATCGTTATGCTCCAGCAATGCATCAACCTCATCTCCGCACCAAATACAGGTGTTGGTGAATCAAATATTGTTATGGCACTGTTGCCATATATTCTCGTCATTGCAGCCTTCGCCTTGATCTTCGGCGTCCACCTCTGGCGCTCGAACCGCTTTGCTCGCCGATCAGCTGCTCATCGACCGGGTCGTGCTGGTCTTCTGAGTCTATTCGCTGTAGCATCACTTGCAATAGGCGGGCTCGCGCTCACGGCGCAAGCCTTCGCACAGCAGATCCCTATAGAGTGTCAGCAGTATACTACAGACGACGGTAGTGGTGGCAATGACGGTTCAGCTCCATCAGAGCCGACGACAATGCAATCTATGACCACCGACTATTGTCAGAACCACATGGACACCTATACTGGCAGCAATGAGGATTCTATTCTCTCATTGACAGATAGCCGTGGCGGCATCGCACAGATCTACCGCGTGGCAAAGCTCGCCGATGGTAACTGTTGGATGCTTGACAACTTGAAGCTTGGCGGCACGACGACCACAACTACCTTGACGCCGGCTGATAGTGATGTGTCTCAGAATTTTATACTGCCGCAGGTCGCATCGGCACATGCATTCATACAGTTGGATAAAGACGTTGCGTATGTGTGGGGCCCCGTACCGGGTGATACTGGCGAAGGCTCGACAAATTACGGATATTTATATAGTTGGACTGCTGTGACTGCCGGTGCGACGCGTACAACAAACCCGGCGGGAAGTGGAAATGCTTCGAGTAGCATATGCGCGGCCGGCTGGAAGTTGCCGAGTGGTGGTGCGGGTGGTGACTACTCAAAACTTGACATTGCTTTTGGCGGTGCTGGTTCTGGCAATAATTTCACGCCCTCTTATCAAGAGTGGCAGTACACAGGTCCGTTTAAGGGCGTCTTCTCAGGTGCTTATTGGCCACCTATAAACCCGGGAGGTACCCCTGTAACAGGAACATATGTTAATCAAGGTATTGCTGGGCGCTGGTGGACCGCAACGGCTGACGCTACGAACGGTGATACTGCTTATCGGGCTGGAATAAATACAACTTATAATAGTCCTGCGTACCCTTCTGGAGGTCAGCGATATGACGGTGCGGCAGTTCGATGTGTGTTGCAACTATAACGATAATGGGAGTTGATACTATTTAGCTTGATGGTCATCTTGGGCAGCTTTCATCTCAAAGTATCTTGAATGAATGATCTATATCTGCTAGAATTGCAGAGTAACATTTTATAACGACACAACCGCACGGAGACTCCTGAAGCTTCAGGCCGAGC
>CALMAK010000030.1 GCA_937859515.1 uncultured Candidatus Saccharibacteria bacterium
TGCAGGAGCTAAAGCGCCGTGGCGTAAAATGTCTTGGCGTTGTAAATGCAGTCGGTAGTACGATTGCGCGTGAGGTTGACGGTGGTGTTTATCTCCATGTTGGTGCCGAGATTAGTGTCGCCAGCACTAAGGCGTTTACATCGCAAGTAGTTGCGATGGTGATGTTTGGGCTGATGATGGCAAGTGCCAAGGGCGCTGATCCGCAACTATTGCATGATTACGCAAATGAACTGGATGCGCTGCCAGGTGAGATCGAGCGAACATTAGAGGCGCACAGGGATGAGGTGAAGAAACTTGCTGATGCGTACAAAAAATATGATCATGCACTGTATGTTGGGCGCGACACGCTGTACCCTATTGCGCTTGAGGGTGCCTTGAAACTAAAGGAAGTTAGCTATATTCAAACAGAAGCATTCGCAGCAGGTGAATTAAAGCATGGGTCGATTGCGCTGATTGATGACTCGTTCTTTGAAGTATTTTACATTCAGGATAATTGGCTGTATGAAAAGTCGCAGAGTAATTTGATTGAGATGAATGCGCGTGGCGCGCATGCGATTGTGGTAACCGATACCGAAAAACGCATCGCTGCCGAGCAAGTGGTGCGCGTCAAGACAAAACTAAAACTACTGACACCACTGGTATTTAATATCATCTCGCAGTTGTTTGCTTATTACGTGGCAGCGGCGCGGGGTAACGATGTGGACCAGCCGCGCAATCTTGCCAAGAGCGTAACTGTCGAATAGTTATCGTATATGGTCACCAACGACCTTTTGTATCTTGGTGATGAACATTGTTTTTTCAAATCGCTTTGCGTGTCGCTGAAGTTTTGATGGAAGAAAGGTGATAGCTTCGGAACGTTTGATAGCTTCGGCCACTTTATTGGTCGTTTGCTGGTCAAACATTACACCATTGACGCCGTCTTGAACGATGTCACGAGTGCCAGACTTGTCATAGGCAATCACGGGCGCGCCGGCGGCCAGTGCCTCGACTGCTACGATGCCAAAATCCTCATCCGAAGGAAAGACAAATCCCTTAGCATGGTTGAGCGCATCTTCGACGGCACTATCGGATGCATCACCAAATCGATCGGTGTAAAATTCGATGGTCGGTCCAGCCATGGCGACAAGTTTATCGTGAAGCGGTCCGTTACCAAATACTTTCAGCGGTACTCCTAGCTTGGTGCAGGCAGTAACCGCCAAATCAACGCGTTTGTTGGGTAATTGTCGCCCAAGTGAAACGTAATAATCATCGCGGGTACGTGCAGGTGTAAATCGACGAGTATCGACCGGTGGGTGGATGACGGTGCTGGTACGGTTGTAATATTTTTTGATGCGGGCTTGAGTCTCGGTAGAATTGGCGATAAATACATCAACCTGTGCAGCTGCCTGCAGGTCTAATTTGCGTTGTCGGGGCACCATGACAGGCATAAGGGCGCTAATAATCGGGTTAAGTTTGCCGTATCCTGGATCCTTGCGGTACAGGTCGTAATGACTCCAATAATAACGAGGTGGCGTATGGCAATAGTTGATGATGACTTGGTTGGGGCGTGACTTGGTGACTTGATGACCGTGTAAGTACGAGCTGGTGAGGATGATATCGAATTCACTGAGGTCTAGTTTGCGCATTGCCTTGACGGCGAGGGTTGGGAATAATTTGTAGAAGGCGCGAAGTTTAGCGGGGATCTTTTGCAGACTGCTGGTGCGAACATCGATTTCGCGAAAAGCCGGTACTTTATCTTTGTTGTAAATTGCCGTATAGATAGGCGCGCTTGGAAACGCCTCGTGCATAGCCAATACGACATTTTCGGCCCCTCCCATAGTGGTAAGAAAATCGCATACAATCGCAATTTTTGGCGCCGGCATTATTTGGCGCCTTTTTTGAATAACACCACACCAACTGTCTTGAAGAGGATTTTGATGTCTAGCCAAAAGCTCCAGTTTTGGGCGTAGAATAGTTCCAGTTCGATGCGCTCTTCAAAGCTTAGTTCGCTGCGGCCAGATACTTGCCAGAGACCGGTGACGCCAGATTTGACGCTGTGCAGTAGTGCCGTGCGGCCTTTCGCTAGCTTCATCTCCTGTGGCAGGATGGGGCGTGGTCCGACTAAACTTAATTCACCTTTCCAAACATTGAAAAGTTGCGGTAGCTCATCGAGGGAGGTTTTACGGAGGAAATTACCAAAGCGTGTGATGCGCGGATCGTTTGCAACTTTGCGGTTCTTTTCATATTCCAATGCCAAGTCTTCACGGCCCATCTCGCGAAACTCGACAGCTGCGTCTTTGCCACCGTATTTGGCAGACATGCTGCGAAGTTTGATCAATTTAATAGGTTCGGAAAAGCGACTGAGTCGTTTGCTGGTGTAAAAGATTGGTCCCGGGTTGAGGATTTTTTGCAGGATAAATAGGACAAGGAAAACAGGCGACAATATAAGGATAAGAACGGTACTGACAGCCTGATCAAAGATGCGTTTGACAATCGCACCCCAGCCAACCAAGGGTGTTTGATGGACGCTAATGATTGGATAACCAAGGAAGACATCAACGGTGTTTTTGCCACTGTAAAATTCAGAACTTCCCGGGATAAAGCTGTAGGCGATATGATTTGATTGCGCAGTGCCGAGGATGAGCTGGTTGCGCTCGATTGATTCGGATAGGTTAGTCTGGATGATAGCACTGACACGGTCGCTGTGGATGCTTTTCAGCGCATGCTCGATGCGTGAATAATGCGCGACATTCATGCCTTTTGGAATAAGTTTTTTTGATCCAGCAACGGCCACTACTTTATAGCCACTGCGTTTAGTGTCGGCGATATTTTTGGCAATATCAGTGGCGGTGTCGTCGTCACCGATAAGGAGAACTCGTTTGATGCCTTTACCGTAACGGAACATCAGTGATCTGACGGTTCGCAGTAGCTCGCGTCCGAAAATCAACAGCAACAAGGAACTACCGAACGCATATACGGCTACGAGACGCGCGGGAAAGATAGTGTCACGTGTCACATATTCCCAGCCGATGATAACGAGGATGCCGATGAATACGCCGAGGGCAAGCTTTGACCACTCGACAAGGCGTCGTTCGTACACGCGTGCTTGATAGAGGCCGAGGGCGGCAAAAATAATAATCCATACTGGCACAATAAAGAGCGACGACAACAGATATTCACTGGCATAAATTTGACTCACAAGAGGGCGTGGGTCGAAGGTGACACGGGCAATGTAGGCACCGATAAACGCGGCAAATAGGATGATAATGTCAGCGACAATGAGCAGTAGATTGTAGACACGGCTATTTTTACTCAACATAAGTAAGTATATTATACCATTTTAGAGGTACAATGGGTGGTATGATCGATAGACTATTTCGCCGAACGCTTCTTGTCATTATTATGAGCGTTTTTTGTGGGATAGTATTCCATGCACCGATGAGTGTGTGGCTGGGGACGGTTGCACCTGATTATCAGTTGGCAATCAAATCGTGGAAAGAGATTCTGATCGTGCTAGCTGCAGTAATTGTGGCTGTGCAGGTGAGTCGTCATAAATTATGGGGTGAATTGTCGCGTGATCTTGTGATTCGCTTGTCGGTTGCGTTTGCACTGTTGCACGTTGTGTTGCTGCCATTTATGTGGCAAGGAATACTGCCGGCAGTTGCAGGGTTGATGATTAATCTGCGATTCATAGTGTTTTTTATGGTGGTTTACGCAGCGCTGAAGATGTATCCGCAGTGGCGACGACCAATGTTGTGGGGCGGGTTCATCACCGCCTCGGTGGCGATGCTGTTTGTGTTACTGCAAGTGATGGTCTTGCCTAATGATATTCTGCGTCACATTGGATATAGTGATCAAACGATAGCACCGTACCTAACAGTTGATCAAAACAGTGATTTTGTGCGTATCAACGGGACATTACGTGGGCCGAATCCGTTAGGTATCTATGGGGTGATTATTGCGGCAGCGTGTTTATCATTATTGGTGGTGGCACGAAAAAAGCTGGCGAGTTGGCGACCTTTTGGGGATGTTTGGGATGTGATGGCAGTAGGAATTGTAGCGTTGATTGCGGTGTGGTTCTCGTATTCACGAAGTGCCCTGATTGCGCTGGTGATTGCGATTGGTGTCGTGTTGATTGCACGGTACGGAAAGTCAATCAGCAAGGCAACCTGGTTTGCAGTGGGTACGAGTGTATTGCTGCTGGCGGGCGGATTGTACATTGTCAAAGATACGCATTTTGTGTCGGTGGTGATACTACATGAGGACCCAAACGAAGGAAATAATGTTAATTCCAATGATGGACATTGGACGTCATTGATTGACGGCACAGAGCGTATGATTCGTCAGCCATTGGGCGCGGGTATTGGTAGTACGGGATCACCATCGCTGTTGGGTGAGAAACCAGTGATTATTGAGAACTATTTCTTGTATGTCGCACACGAAGTCGGATGGTTAGGATTGGCGCTCTTTGTGGCGTTGGTGGGGGTTGTGTTAAAACGACTATGGCAGCGACGTAGCGACTGGTTGGCATTGGGCGTATGCGCAAGTGGTATTGGCGTGGCGGTGGCAAGTTTGTTATTGCCAGTCTGGGCAGATGACACGGTGTCGATTGTGTGGTGGGCATTGGCAGCGGTTGCGTTGGTGACACCTATTGCCGTAAAGGGAGGGGCGCGTCGTGGCCGAACGATCTAGTAAAAAACAGCGCGAGCTACTGCTCTTTATTGATGGGTTTATTAAGGGAAATGGGTATGGCCCAAGTTATCGCGAAGTCATGCGCGCATTAGGGTATAAATCGGTGTCAACCGTGGCAATACATGTTAATGGACTGATTGAAAAAGGATATCTGCGCAAAAAAGACCATTCTGCACGGTCGATTGAAGTCGTCACGCTACAGGATGATGTGGTGTCTACTGTGACTAGCGTTTCGACATTGGTCACGCAACTGGAGGATGAGATTACGGCGCGATTATCATCAGAGTATGATGCACAAGAGATTAGCACGTTAATCGATGCGGCGACAGTCTTAGGCTCGAAAAAAGTAGAAACATTCCGAGCGAAACTAAAGGCAAAACCAAACTAAGCGTTCGGCTATTTACACCTTAGGCCCAATCACGTATAATTGCCTTTGTACTTGATCGCATCAAGCGCACCTTACATTTTTATTCCGGCATAGCTCAGTGGTAGAGCGGATCGCTGTTAACGATTAGGTCGCTGGTTCGAGCCCAGCTGCCGGAGCCA
>CALMAK010000031.1 GCA_937859515.1 uncultured Candidatus Saccharibacteria bacterium
CTTAACAAGGAACTTGAGTCTGACCCCCAGTTGCCACCACGGCCATAAAAGTAGTTAGTACCTATTTTTCAGCATCGTCTCTCTTAAATGGCGCTTTGTCAATTCGCCAAAATTCAGATTTTTCCCTGACTTGCTTCACTTCTATTGATTCTTTTTGCTCTAATGTGTTTAAAGGTGTGATGTATAAGCCTTCTTTTTTCGCATCGTGTTCTAATCTTGCCTCTATAAGTTCCATTATTCGTCGTACGTCATTGGTCATATCCCATACTTTAAAGAATAAGATCATGGGCAATATTGCTATAAAAATACCAATGATTATCATTAGACTCCAGCCACTTAATAACCCACTCATTACTATTTCAAAAGGCTCAGTGCTATTCATTTTTGTTTCCTCGTTTAATACCTCAATAATACCATGAGAAGTACTCACCCCAAAGAGGAGCTCATTTTTGCATCTATCAAAAAGCGTAGAACAAATATAGAACATATAATAGAGCGTGCATACTGCAAGAAACCACCAATCGATCCTTACGATATAATGCCGAAATATCCATAAATCAGCAGAAACAAGGAGTAGACCATATATGATAGCAGTGAAGGTCACGATCACAGCAGGGAGTGCAGGAATAAAAATAAAGCTACAACTTAACAGCAAAATAGTTAGGGCAGGCATAGAGTTTGGTATTAAATTCAATTTGCGATAGCACGTCGCACAATATATCTTTTACGACATAGCATTATAGTAATATCCATGAATATGCACTCATGGGCTTTGACTGCTAATTGAGAGGTTTCAAGACATATACCCCTATAATGGGGCACTCGCCAATTCATACACCCACAGATTCATTCTTACTACGCCACACACAGTGCCTGCTCGCACTATGCACACTTCGCGATGCAATACAGAGCGGCATACCCCAGGGTACTTGATGTCATGACAACATCAAACTTATCCACACCGGCATATCATCTGGTGTTAGATCTACGCACGGCCATTTGCATTTTTTTATTTTTATTGCCCCACTGCCCCCACTGCTCTATTTTGACTTTGTTTGACTTTTGTATTTTAATATAGTTTTATATGTTTTTTAGAAAAAAGAACAAAAATAGAACAATTCCTATTTTCGCCCTACTCTCGATAAAATACCCTACCCGAGGTCCGCACGTCAATGTATTGCGGAGATTGTCCACTGCCGCCGAAGAATGCCAGCGCACGCCTCATATCTTCAATCTGATACTCCACTCCCCTGTCAATAGTCATGCGCACCACTGGTGCACCTTCCCCATGAAGATAGACCTGTCGCATCGAGCCAGTAGGGAGTTCCACTTTTATTACCGTAAAGCCGTTATCCTCCGCTAGTGCAACCGCACGCCCTACAAAGGAGAGAAGGCGACTACTAGCTATCGCAGAACCTTGCTCGATACGTGCCCCACTATCGTCAATCACTGCAACCGTTGGCTGTGCGAAATAATTCTGCCTAAATGTTACGCCACTCGTATCAACATAATACTGTTCATCGTTAACTGTCCAGCTTACCAGGGGCTGGCGCAAGCGCACCTCATACTTCGCCACGCCCAGTGACTGCAGCCCACGAGGAGCAACCTTAGCAACCTCAGGTGCAGATTCCTGCATCCATTGTGATAGTTGATCATAATTGGTCATAAACCGAAACCTCTGTATAGGATGACGCTGAAAATACTCATTAAAGTGGCGTTGATACTGCTCGACATTTGGCTGACGCACCACCCCGCTATCGGGAAGGGCAACATACACTGATTGCGTAAACTGACTGATACCAATAATAATAACGACTAAAGCCAGCACTGCTATACCTAAGGTTGCGCCAACCTTACGTCGAAGTTTTCGCAGGTGGTGGATACGAGCACGCTCAGACACCTCAGGAACAGTCGAACGATCAGTTATCGTGCGATTACGACGAAAGGCGGGCGGCTGAGGCGTCGCCTCGGGTCGCGCGGCCGACTGGCGCCTACGGCTGACGGCAGCTGCTTCTCGCTTCTCTTTGCCACCAAAAAGCTTCATCTACGCTATATCCTCGCCTCGTACAACCGCCACAATAAGGTGCGCCATGTCACGGGCGGCATCAGGCTTTGCAAACTGATGGAGATTTTCAGCCAACTGATCTCTATGCTCATAGCTATCAAGTAGCTCAGTTACTGCGCCGGCCAACCCATCCGTCAAATTGTCATCCTGCAGAGCGATTACCGCATTGTACTTTGCAAACATCTTGGCATTTTGTTGTTGGTCACTCAGCTGACGTGCGGGCACCGCAATTACTGCCTTCTTAAGACCAGCTAGCTCTTGTAAGGTCGTCGCGCTTGCCCGCGTCACTACAACATCAGCTGCGCCAAGCACCTTATGCATCCCTTTATACACGAATGGTTCTGCAATGTAATTATTCAGTCCTCGAGAGGCCTCTTTGGCTGCATCGATATTATTCGTTCCCGTGATGTTGTAAAAAAGTATGTTCTTATTATCAGCCAAATTCTTAGCAGTTGCGATAATCGCTGCATTAATCACTACCGAACCAAGGCCGCCACCTACGGCAACCACAATCTTCTTATCAAGTGGTAGGCCAAGCTCTTCACGATACTTCTCCTCTATTTTTGTCGTTACCGCACGGATATCAGCGTTAATAGGGACACCAACGTAGCGTGAAATTGCTGGATTATACGAATAATGTTCCAGCGGCATACCCGTACCAATCGCACTTGCATAGCGCGCCAACACCTTATTTGTTAAGCCAGGTAGCACGTCTGAATCATGAATCACCAACGGTATATGCAGCAACCGCGCCGCAAAACCCATTGGAAGGCAGACATAACCACCCTTTGCAAACACAACATCTGGGCGGAACCGTAGAAGTGTCCAAAGTGACGCCGCAAAGCCCGCACCTGTCTTAAACATGTCACCAATATTTGCCATCACAATCGAAAAATGTCGCACATAGTGCCACCACGAGAAGTGTGCATAGCGGCGCAATTTGCCCGAGGGGATTGTTTTTACTTTCACCGCAAACGGCAACTCCGCCATAATGCCACGCGCCTGCTTTTCAAAAGCGCGATCACACACAAACAGTACTTCAAAATCTTCTGCGCCCTCGGTCACAAGCCCCTTAAGAACTGCGGCGACTGGCGTAACGTGGCCTCCCGACCCGCCCCCGACTGCTAGAACCTTCATAGTCTGTCTCCTTTATTACCGATCCGTGTGTAGTGTATCGTGATAGCTGAAATACCAGCCCTAATGCCGCAGCAACAAACAACATACTGGTACCGCCAAAGCTTAGCAGTGGCAGTGTAATGCCCGTCAGCGGCACAAGGCCAATCATTGCCCCTATGTTTAGGATAACATGCACGCCAAACCATCCAAAGACCCCTGCTACCACAAGCTTGAGCCGATAGTCGGCCAGGTGATCCATCACCTTTAATAATCGCAACAATAACGCCGCAAACAACGCTATCGTCGCCACCAACCCAACAAAGCCGAATGTCTCGCCCATGATCGCAAATACCGAGTCGTTGATCGCCTCTGGCAAATACCCTGTCGCCTGCACACTATTACCAATACCCACACCTAGCAGCCCCCCCGTGCCAATCGCGATTTTGGCGTGTTCAATATGATACGTCGAAGCACTATCTGTAGATGTCTTGTCGCCTTGCATAAACGTCATAACACGATCAACGCGGTGCGGTGCCGATACGACCAATAATATACCTGCGATACCTATCGTTCCCAACACAAGACCAAACTTACGCCATGACAGCCCTGCTGCCACCAGCATTGCCAGGACAATCGACAGCACCGAAATACCCGTACCAAGATCCTTCTGAATGACGATCACCAATAGCCCTGCCACAGCCACAATAGCACCGACTGGCAATAGCGTTTCTTGCCAATTATCGATCTTACCGCGGCGAGCTTGAATACCTAAAAAGACAGACAAATGCAACAAAATACCAAATTTCAAGATTTCAGCTGGCTGCAAAGTAATAGCACCGAAATTAAACCAACGAACCGCGCCACCCGTATCGAGCGCAATCCCCCATCCAATAAGCGCCGCAAATGCCAATAAGAGACATGCCCCGATACCCGCCGCCAATACACTGCGGCGCAGAGCAAAAATCTTTTCAAACGGTATCAACGCCATCGCCATAAAGCCGGCTAGCGCAACACCAATACTCACCAGCTGCCTAACAAAGAAATAGGTATCACTATACACCTCTTTACCCATCGCTGCGTTCAGGCCATTAGCGCGTTGCGGACCAATGGCAAACATCACCACAAGTCCTAGCATCATCAAAAGTCCCATATACAGCAGAATCTGCACGTCTGGGCGGTGCCGCCTGGCTGGAGTGGTCGCTTGAGCCCCACCCGAGGCTCGCGAACGACGAAAAGCTGGCGTGCCCACCCGAGTCATTAGCTGATGCTACCTCCTGCGAGCGCCAAGAAAACGCCAATAAACGCCGACACGGCACCAATAACCCAAAACCGCATTGTCACTTTAGTCTCTGGCCATCCAATCGCCTCAAGATGGTGGTGCACTGGTGCGGAGATAAATATCTTTCGTTTGAAAACTTTTTTACTAAAGATCTGAATCGCGCTTGATCCTGCCTCAATCACGAACAGAGCACCAATGATTGGCAGTAGAAACAGTGTATTTGTTAGCATCGCCACTACACCCAACGCCGCTCCCAGCGAGAAGCTCCCCACGTCACCCATGAAAAAGCGTGCTGGATGGATATTAAACCATACATAGCTCAGCAAGGCGCCAACAACCGTGAAACAGAATCCTGCCAAAATAACATGCCCCTGAAACAAGGCAATCACACCAAAGGCGCCATAACTTATAGTCAGCAGTCCGCCAGCAAGTCCGTCAAGACCGTCGCTGATATTTACCGCATTACCCGTTGCCACTACAGCAAATGCAAAGATCGGGATGATCAACCATCCCACCGACCAATCGCCAAGAAATGGTATATGGAGGCTACTGACACCCAGACGGTCGAAGAACCACCAACCCAGTCCAATACCAAGAGCTGATATCATCAAGAACTTGATATTAGAACGTAAGCCCGCAACACCCGTACCATCACCACGAAGGTTAATGATATCGTCCAATAATCCAACAATTGCGCCACCAATCAATGCCGCCAGTGGCAAATAGGTCTGCCCCCTATCAAGGTTGAACATCGTCACAATCGTAATTGCGATAATAAATATCATGCCCGCCATTGTCGGAATATTACGCTTGAACTTGTTTGCATGAAGTTTCGTAAAGACTTCGAGCTTCTCGCCGGTCGTGCTGGTACTGCGCTGTTTTTTCCAAAACTTATACTTATACGCAAAATACGTATAGATCGGTGTCAAAAACATTGCCAATAAAAAGGCAGCCAAGCTCAACAAGAACGTGTGGGTCAATTCTTCGGTAATAGTTGGAATGTTCATTTGTTATATTATCCTTTCGGTGGGATACTAAGATACTCTATCATCCAGTTTGAAACGTCGGTAAAAATTGGACTGGCATGCAATCCGCCTTCAAGATTTCGATTAGGCGCAGCAACTTGCACCATTATGACATACTCAGGCGCATCTTTACCACCAAAACCAAGGTACGTACCAACAGTTTCTGACTTGATATAGACGCCGCTCTTCAACGTTTCGGCTGTACCCGTCTTGCCACCGATCGTATAGCCAGGTTTGTCTGCATCTCGCATATACGCCACTGATTGCCGAGCGCTCGTCAGCATACCACGCATTGCCCCTGAGGTCGAACCCGAGATAGACTGACGTACAATTTTCGCCTCGTGCTTATCCACCGACTTCCCGTCCGCCGCCAGCGTTCCTGCAATCACTGTTGGCTGATAGTAATTACCTCCGTTAATGACTGATGAGAATCCAGCCGCCACCTGTACCATTGTTACATTCAAACCCTGGCCAAATGTCATATTTGAATAACGTACTGCGTTACCTTCGCCCGAGCTGTCGTCGGGGGAAATTACCAATCCGGCTGACTCGTTCGCCAATTCAACACCTGTACTATGCCCAAGCCCAAACCGATTATAAAAATAATCATACATCGTATCACGTGCTTGTCGGTTAATATTCGCGCCATCACCCAATCGCTGTGCTACCGTCACCGTACCGGTGTTCAGTGAGTTATTCAGTACATCCTGCATTGAAATCGTACCAGTCAAACCCTTAAAAGTATTCTCGACTGTGATATCCTCGACCCGAATCTTATCTGTATTATAGTAGGTAGATTGCGGCGTTATCACCCCCTTGTCGATACCCGTTGCCAGAGTAAAGGTCTTAATGACTGATGCAGGCTCGTACGGAGCTGAGATAATTGCATTATTAAAAACGGCAGCATCTTGCACCTTCCAAAACTCAGCCGGATCATAAGAAGGATAATTCGCCATCGCCAGTATCTGTCCATTATTCGGATTCATTACCAATACACTACCCTGCGAGGCACCAGCCTTATCAAGTCCCCTCTTCAGCGCATCTTCTGCGTATGATTGAATATTACGATCAATTGAGAGGACAATATTATCACCGTCTTTGGCAGGAATGTGAATATTTTGATCGCCAATTGTCAGCGGCACATCACGCACGTCCGTCACTGTCCGTAATTGTCCGTCAGTACCCCGCAAACGATCGTTTAATGCTGCCTCCACGCCATAGTTCCCGTTACCCTCGGCGTTAACAAACCCAAGCGCCTGGCTGGCTAGCATCCCCTCGGGATATACCCGCTGCGTTTCCTCGTGAAATCCAATACCAAGGAGATTCTTTGCTTTCAGCTTCTCGGCTTGTGTGTGCGTCAATTTAGTCGCAATGATCTGGTACCGCGTCTTCTTTTTTGCTAGCAATTTCTCGAAATTATTGCGCACATTGCCACCAGCAATCTCATTCACTACTTTGGCGACCGCCTCGTCATTCTTGATAATCTGCGGATCAGCGAATACGGTATATACCGTCTGGTTCATCGCCAGTGGTACCGGTTTATTGCCATCCAGTGCATAAATAACTCCACGCTTAGCTGGAATTATCCGCGATTTTAGCTGTTCACCATCTGCCTGTGCAACATAATAATCATGGCGAATCACCTGAAGATAAAACAAACGCCCAACATACACAATCATCACGAAAAGCAGCAGACCCATAAGAATCCGTGAGCGACTATCCTGTTGGAGCTCTAATTTCATGTGACTCCTTCTTTAATTTACTGTGTATACGACGTCTGCGAAGGCGTAGTCATGCCTGCTGCAACCGTACTATTCTTTACGGTACTGAGCGAGGTGAGGCGTGCGTTTTCGATTTCAAGATTTTCTTTCTGTGCTGCAAGTTCGCTAATCTTTGAATCGACACGATCAATTTCGTAATCATAGCTTGTTGCACGCGTTGCCTGTGTTAAGTATATCAAGCCAAGCACTGTAATCATAAGTGCAACAAGCACGGTATGAGCCACAGGGCCAAGTTTGACGTTGGATACGTATCTAGTTGTGTTCTGATTGCGACCCCAGTTTTGCTGACGACGAGCAGAATAATATTGTGTTGAATGAGACATGTGGTGGTATTTTTGTTTTACTGAATTTGTATTTATTTGCTTTGGCGAGCCACCCCTCTAAGGGGTGGCTCTCGTGCGCTTACTTAACGCGTACTGCGACCTGTTCAGTCTTGTCTGCGTATTGTACTTTGATGTGAATTGGCATAATGTCCAACCCTTTCTTTTTTATTTTTTCACTGCTGCACGGAGTTTTGCACTCCTTGCACGCGGATTGTGAACATCGTATGTCGCACCATCGAGTGGTTTTTTGGTGAGTATCATTAATTCCGCCTCATACCCTGCCTGGGCCTGATCTGCGAAGTAACGCTTTACCAACCGATCCTCAAGACTATGAAAGCTGATGATTCCTACTCTACCACCTGGATTTAACAATCTTGGTAGTAGCGGAAGTAATAATTCAACCTGCTGGAGCTCTTGATTGACCTCGATACGAAGTGCTTGAAAAGTGCGCGTGGCTGGATGGATTTTTTTCCATGGTCCACGATATTCCGCTCGTACCAGATCGGCAAGTTGCCTTGTCGATGTAAGTGGCCGCGCCGCGATAATTGCCGAGACAATACGAGATGCATAGCCACGAGGTTCTTCGCCGTACTTTGTGATAACGTCTATCAGCTGCTGCGCTGTATAGGTATTCACAATTGTAGCTGCAGTTACTTCTTGCCTTTGATCCATCCGCATATCGAGCGGACCATCATCAGCAAAAGAAAACCCTCGTTCGCCCTGATCGAGCTGTGGTGACGACACCCCCAAATCAGCCAGTACAATGTCAAACTTCTGCCCTTCCTCAACCAGCTGAAGTGCAGCTGATAAAAAGTCGGTCGGAATCAGCCGAGTTCCCTTATCGGAAAAACGTGAGAGGCGCGAAATTGCGTACTCATCGCGATCAACCAAAGTTGCGTCGGCAAAGTTTTCTGTTTTCTTGAGGATTTCACCTGCATGACCTCCATACCCCGCCGTCAAGTCGAGATATGACTCGCCTTGAATGGGACGTAAGGTTCGCAGTGTCACCTCAAGAAGCACAGGAACATGTAATTCAGTCTCACCCGAAGGTAAGTCTGATTGTGGTGGATGTTCTTTGATACTCATGATAACAGTATACCACCCCTGCTAGGCAAGGCTGTAAGGCCGTCTTTAGGGGGAGGAAGTGCACCGTCCGAATTCACTTCGGCGGTGTACTGGAGGGGTGAACCCCTCCTACTATAACCATTCGAGATCACCAAACTGACAGTCTGGGTTGTTTGTTTTCGCAGAATGTGTTTGTTTTTGATAAGTTGACCATTTGGTATTTAGAAGTTGACGTGCAACCTTTACTAACCAAACGGCTTGAGAGACTTATGTGTGAGGGCAATTTCGGGAGAGAAATTGTCCAGTGTGAGGTGGAGTTTTTGGGAGGTGTGTTTAAGTAAGGTGCAACGGAAAGTTTATCGTAGCTCCGCGGGCCTACGTCCCACACTGTCAGATTGTTGATCTCGAGAGTTTCTTTAGGTTGAATTATTAAGGTACCAGGGTAACGATATGTCTATGCCAGCTTGTCCGGAGCGCCAACTCGCCAGTACTGCCCTACGCGCACGGCCACGAGATCGCGGTCGATACTTGCGTATTCAAGCAGATGCTGGTCAATAGTGACGCGGCCTTGCTTTTGGTCGAGCTGTTGGGTGATCTTGCCGCGCCTAAACTTGACGTTAAGGTCGGCCAGCTCTTCATCGAAAATATTATTGCCAGTTAGTGCCGGCTCAACTTCTCGATCCCAGACCTGCTGAGGATACATATGGAGATACTCTCCAAATCCTCGTGATAACACAATGCCACTGGCAAATTCTGCACGCAGTTCTGTCGGTATCGTCAATCGACGCTTATCGTCCAGCTTTCGTTCAAAATAGTCCATGGTGTTCTGCAGTGTTACCCTTCGACTGTTGGTTAGTTGTATTGTTACGGTGGTGTTTGTTTTTTAGAGGAGCGTTTGCTTCTCTTCTTTGCCACTGCCCTTACTTTACCACCCACTATTACCCACATGCAAGCCTTTTTTACCCACTTTTTCACTTTTTTACCCAAAACGTGGTTTTTCCACAATTTTGTGGAAAAGTAAATGCACCCCCTCGAGAGTGCACCATCATATCTTCTTATACTGACGACTATTCCAGCGTCTCGTACCGTACAACGTCCCGTAGGGACCCTACTACAGTAACGTTTGACGGCAGATCGCCCATGGTCGGTTGCGGGGACGTCTCAACAGTAGGTTTGACACCTCCCGTGTACAGATACCCGTGTGCAGATGGAGTATCTGGAAATCCTACAAACTCTAGCGGTTTGTCATCCACGAGCACCACTTGTTCAACGGTGCCACCACCCAACTCCTCTGGCAATTGATACACATCACGCTCGGCATCATACCAGGAGGCAATCAAGGCACCTTTTTTACCTTTCTCGCCAAGAATAATGCGATGATACGAGTCAAGTTCCGTCACTTGCAGTTTAATCATCTGCCAGTCCTCTCCGCCGTAGGTCAAAATACCCAGCTGGTGCCCTGTTGCAGCAATACCACCGAGGAGTGCATCGGCGCCGTCCTCCAGGTATGGACCACCTCTGTACTGACGCAAAAATCCTTCGATGCACTCACCAAGCACACGCTGCCCCATTTGCGCACGTAACACTTCAATCATGTCAAATGACCCGCCAGTTGACTCGATACGATATTGTTGTTCCCGCAGAACGCCTCCAATGGCGACGTCTTCTGCCCCAACATAGCTCATAAAATCTTCGGCAATATCGATTGTCCGACCTAGTGTGCGATCGAAATCAAGCGCATAGAACTTCATCTCGCCTACCGACCTATACCCTCTTGGTGGTGCTGGTAGGTAGCAAGTATTGCCTTGGCCACTTCACCCAGGTCGTGACGGATCAGCGACCGCGTCACAGGCAGCTTGTCACCTTGTTCGCGCTCGGCAATCTTGCCCAACAGTGGCGCACCAACCGCCGCGTAGTTCTTGATTTTCAGTACCTCATCGTCAATCGGCACAACAACCGCCTGTTCTTTAGCGTATCGCTGACTCTGCGCTTCGGTTGGTACCTGGTTGTTATAAATAACGAAATCAAGGAAGTCATGTCCTGCAAAGCGCTGAATCTCAGAGGCATGATCGCTAACAGTAAAGCCTTCGGTCTGCCCCACCTTCGTTACAAGGTTTGCCATGTAGATACATACTGCATCCGTCTTGGCGAGCGCCGCACTTATCTCTGGGATTACCAATAATGGGCCAAGCGAGGTATATAAATCACCCGGGGCAATCACCACAATATCCGCCTGCTCAATGGCAGCAACGGCTGTTGGATTGACCGCAGGCGCAGGCACCAACGACAATGTCGCTTTGCGTGGATCTTGCTTGAAATGTTCGGCATCGATAATGCGCTCGCCGTTTAGTTCGAGGCTGATATCTTCCCATTGCATCCGTAGTCTGACACTGTCCAGTGTACTAGGGATAACCGTGCCCTTGACGCGCAGAATCTCAGAGGCCGTCTCTACTGCCTCCGAAAAATTACCTGTCACCTTCTCTAATGCCGTAAGGAGAATATTACCAAACGAATGCCCTCCAAAGGTGCCTTCGTCAAATCGATAATTAAAGAGGTCGCGTACCTTTGGCGAGTTACTCAACGCTACCAGACACTGACGGACATCACCTGGAGGCAATGTACCTAACTCGTCGCGAAGCACGCCTGTACTACCGCCATCATCCACCATGTTCACGATTGCCGCCAACTGCTTGGTGTGCTCCTTTAGCGCCGACAATAGCGTAAAGCTACCCGTACCACCGCCAATCACCGCAATCTTTATATCCGTCTTTGCAAATGGCTCGTGCATGATTATATTCTCCTCAGTTTCTTTATTACTTTACCAAACCAGACTGCACTAGGCCGTAATGTTCGCTCGCCTGTCGCATAGTTCATGGTGGCAAGCCCAAATCTTGGCCACTTGCCAAAGCCCCACTCGAAATTATCAATCAGGCTCCAGTGCATATATCCTAAGACTGGTACACCTTCGTCCATCGCCCTACGGACTCCTAACAATGTCTGGTTGATCCACCACTGTCGATAGTGGTCATTTTGATCCGCCACGCCGTTTTCGGTAATAAGGATTGGTGTTTTGTACTTGTCATACAAACGAACCAAAGTATGCTCGATATCGCCTGGCTGCATACTCCAGCCAAGGTCACTCATGCTATTTTCGGGGTTATGAACACGATATCCATAGACGCGGTTTGAAAAATAATAGTTAACCCCCAAAAAATCACACTGCCGAATTACTTTTTTAATAAAATAATCATCTTGCACGTATTGCATACACAGTGCCGATGCTTTGCTCAACCATGCATCATCACCAGGATAAAAATATGGTGAATTTTTCGCCACCGACACCTTGAATCGGGGACTTATTGCGTGAATCGCGCGTGCCGCCCTATTATGCGCCGTTGCCAAATTGCGATACACACGCCATGCCATCATACGGCTGTAGGTCTGCGGGGGGAAATGAAGGTCAATATATCCTTGGGCGACATAGGTGTCAGGTTCGTTGATGGTAATAATAAACCTCAAATCTTTGCCCAGTTCACGCACAATACGTTCGGCAAAATTCACAAAATATCGAATATTGGCCCTCTTTTCAAATCCACCCATTTCATGGAACCACACTGGTAGCGTAAAGTGAAAAAGTGTCGCAACTGGTTCGATACTACGTTTTTTCAGTGCGGCAATATACTCACGATAGTGCTGCACCTCAGCAGCATCCCACTTACCTTGGTGTGGTTCGATGCGTGACCATTCAATACTAAATCGATAGGCATTCATATTCATCATCGTTAAAAGATCAAAATCTTCTTCGTAACGACGATAATGATCACCCAGTCGACCCGACACATAATTGCTTGGGCTAGTGGCCTGACGTTTGACGTCACCCCACACCGGCACATGCTGATCTTTGTATGGTGCCTGTGCGGCCAGTGTCTTAGCGTTTTCTAACTCCCACACCGTCCATTGATTATGATTACCACCCTCAACCTGATGCGCAGCGGTTGATGCACCCCATAAGAATCGCTTAGGAAACGTAATCTCCTTTTGCAATTTTTGGCTACCGTCCGGCTGCATAATTATCTTCCTCCAATCAGATCAAAAACCAGTGGCGCAAACAGCAGCACAATAACAAGAAGAATAATAATCACAGCAAACCAGCTCACGCCCTGCTTGAGACGGCGACCACCTGCGGCAACAACATCAATCGACCGGTCACCAACCGCCTCATCGGCATAGTAATCAGTCTGACGATGCACTTTCATCCCCACAGCATGAATAACAGACAGCAACCGATACATAAAATCTGGTCGCGTTAGAGCACCACCTGACCCGCCCGACTGACGCGTATAAATATAAAGACGGTTATCAATCACCTCAGCATCAAAACTGTGCGCCGCATCAATCAGTAATGCCATGAGGTCGGGTGTGAAGATATACAGCGCATCACGCTTATAATCCTTTGGTGCATATAATGTAAAGTACTTATCAAAATCACCCTCCAGCGACAATACTTGATCCTTACGAAGACTGACAGGCAGGTTCGACGCAAGATTTTTGCCAAATAGGCTTGCATTATTTGCTTTGGCATCAAGTAGCATGTGTGGTACGTGCCGATCCATCTCAATGCAACAGTATGTCCAATAGTGTGTCCGCTGACTTTTACCCGACCCAGTCGTGTACTGATAATTCCCCACCTCAAATGACGCCGTCTCATCATCTCCGTTCATATAGATAATATCTTTTGCTGTGCGCGAATGCCCTACGCCAAAAATAACACCTTGATGCGAGGGGTTAACGACACGATGCATATATGACCAACCATTAGCGTGCGCAAAGCGACTGATGCGCACCGATGTCGTGTATAGACGTTTGATAACAGGTGTCACCAACAGTAAGACAATGCCGACCACAACAAGCTGTATGCCACCTGTGATGCCGGTCACACCACTTGCCATCGCACCCGTCACCATCGAGAAACCGCCCCAAATAACAAAAAGAAGGCCAAATATGCGCAACAATATCTCCAGTCGTGCGTGTGACTTACTATAGCTATTCTCCTCAAGGAACTGGCGAATCGCAGCGTTGTCAACCGGGGCAGTTAAACCACTGTAGTCAATCTGTTTGCCTACAGGGCTTTTTTTCAATTTCATATGCCTTATTATACTTCAATGCTAATGTCTTCGCCAAAGTGCTTTTGCAGACGCATCACAATACTACGCTGATGTCGCCCCAATAGCCCAGATAAGGCCTCAACATCCAGCCCATTCTGAAACTCTTGCTTCAACAGTGCATCTTGCTCGTGTGTCCATGGACGATAGGCATTCGGATATGTTTCGCGCATTTTTTCAATCTTCTCATTCCAAGACGAACCGCTACTCGCCTTCTTTTTAGGCTCAGGGTTTGTCATACGCTCAGCCGCCTTCTCGGTGAGATGTTCGAATCGTTTACGATCACGTATCGTTTTGTCACGCAGCAGACCATCGATATGCCTAGCATCTTCACTGATCTGTAATGCCATGCGATTAATGCCATGCAAATACAACGTGTTCAAACTTTTTACTCGACTAAGCGCTACATACCCCATACCTTCAACAAAAGCTTTACGCAGGTCGATACGCGCCGCATCTAGCGTCATACCCTGACTTTTGTGTACCGTAATCGCCCATGCCAGACGTAGCGGTATTTGCGTGATACTGGCGCGCTTTTTATCACCATCACGCAGCTCCCACGTATCAGGCTGCATCGTCACTTCACGACCATTACGAAATGTAACGATAGGGTATTCCGTCCCCGCCTCAAATGCCACGACTGTGCCAATGCTACCATTGACGTATTTACGATCTGCAGCATTCTTTACTGCCATCACCAAAGCACCCTCTTTGAGACGCAATGTCGCTGGTGCAAGCACTGAACGCTGCAAGTTTTCAACATAATTTGCCGATCCTGTGGTGGTTTGAGTATAAAAGAGCTCATCACCCGACAACTCAATCAATTTCTTCTCGTTAATACCATCAACATCCACATTCACCGTATGAAGTTCTGTCAAATTCGTATCTTCGTCTGGCGCCTGATCAACGCGAGACAATAGCGTTTCAGCATGATGACGGCGCAGCTCACCACTGCGCAAAGCATTAAGTATCTCAATCAACCGTTCGTCATCTTGACGGTGCTGCTCTTCCAAATAGCATACAACCGGATCAAGCTCTTGCCACACCTGGCTATTGACTACAAACCCACCTACACGTGAATCACCGCGATTGATCGGTGGCAGCTGGAAAAAATCACCACTCATAATCACCTGAATTCCACCAAATGGCACGTCAGGTTTTTTGCGCACCAATCGGCAGGCCTCATCCACCATATCGAGACGAAAATCGTGTAACATACTGATCTCATCAATCACCAGTACATCGGTTTTTTCAATAATTTCGCGTCGACCTTTGGCAATATGCTCAGCAAATCCTCGAGGTAATTCGTCATGTACGCCAATTCCTGCCCAGCTGTGAATTGTTGTACCGCCAAGATGTGTCGCTGCCAATCCCGTTGTGGCTGTCACCGATATATGCCTGCCCTCATGCTTAGCAAGACGAATAAATTGGTTCAAGACGTACGTCTTGCCCGCCCCAGCAGGGCCCGTCAGTAAAACGCTCTCCCCTGCTAGCATAATCTCCAACGCCAAGCTTTGCTTCATTGTTTTAAGTGTAGCAGATTGTGGTACACTTAAGTATATAAATAGTCGTAAGCGGAGTAGAATACCCATGGACCAACAACCGGCCCCACAAGCCCCAACACCACCTCAGGTACCGACAGGTGCAGCGCCTCAAGCGCCTGCCCCATACGGACAGCCACCTAAGAAGAACACCGGCCTTATTATCGGCATTGTTGCTGGTATCGTCATTTTAATTGCTGGCGTTGCAACCGTTCTAGCACTCACCCTTGGCGGATCTGACGAAAAATCAGACACTGACAAAAAAGATTCATCAAAAAACAGCAGCAAGACAGAGAAAAAAGATGAGGCAAGCGACGAAAAGCTTCGTGCAGCTAACGCCAAGACAGCAACCTCACTGACACAGTTCAATGCCGTCTGTGATACTGGTTCTATCAGCAACGCAGCAGAATTCACCGCACCATACAAAGTTGCTGCCTTCTCTAAATCAGAAGAAGCTCGCAGCTGGACGAGCGTCTCCCTAGCATATAACGCCGACTACAACACAAAGTACGATGATTACACCAGTGCTAACGTTGTTGTTTGTGTTGAGGAAAAGCCAGGCACTGCAGTGAAGGCAAATACCTGTGAAATGACACTAAGCGGCGAAACAAAACAAATCGACTACTACGCAACCAAGTATACGGCGACCGCCTACGAAGCAAAGAGTGGCAAAAAGGTTGCAGACCTTGGCGAGATCAATGGCCCAGCGACAACCTGCCCATACTTTGCCAGCATTAGTGACCGCAACAATCCAAAACTCTACGCGAGCCCAGATAGTGCTGCGGTTGACGCTGCAATCGTCAAGTTTATTGCTGAACAATAAACCATTTCGACGCATTACCAAAATACCTCCCCTTCCTCGAATCGGGAGGTATTTTATGTGATACAATAACCCAGTATGCGCATTGCTATCCAAGGAGACATCGCCTCATTTCATCACACCGCCGCCCTGCAGTGGCATGGCACTGATACTGAAGTAGTTTCATGTGATAGCTTTGACGAAGTATTCGGTGTCCTCAACCGGCGCGAGGCCGAACTTGGTATCGTCGCCATTGAAAATTCACTATATGGCGGTATCAACCATGTCTATGACCTGATTGAATCACACCGCTATCCAATTGTAGGTGAAATCCACCTGCCTGTTCACCAGCAGCTTATTGGCAGTCCAGATGCGACCATCACTCATATATATTCACATCCTGTGGCCCTTGCACAGTGCCAGGAGTATCTTGACACTCATTGCCCTGAGGCAACACGCGTAGAATATCATGACACGGCTGCCGCCGTAGGATTCATCAAGCAGCAGGGCGTCCCAGGTTACGCTGCAATCGCAGGTCACCAAGCGGCTGAACTACATAATATGCCAATTATTGCCAAGGATATCGAAGACAATCCGGCCAACTTTACGCGCTTTCTTGTCGTACAGCCTGGTGGCACACCACCGAAGGGTGCTAACCGCACTTCACTGGTTATTACGACCAATCATACGCCTGGCGCACTAGCAGGCGTCCTCACTCAATTTGCCGCATACAATATCAACCTTTCTAAACTACAATCGCGACCCATCATCGGCCAGCCATGGCGCTATCGATTTTATCTCGTGCTTGATGCAGCGGGTGAGCAATTACGTGCCGCCCTCAAAGAAATCGAACCACTAACAGAAAGCCTCACTATCCTCGGTGAATACGAGCACCGCCTTTAAGATTCGGCGATTTTATCATCAAGTTGTTTTGTTGCATCCTTAAATGCTACATTCACCTCCTCAGCGAATGGATTCTCTTTCACAATCGACATAAACAACCCCCAGCTATCCTGTCCCTGAATCTTCTTCATGTCCAGCAAATCATCATAGGCGTACGTCGACAGCGGTGTCTCAGGAATACCCATACCGTCCATAATTCGTCCGATATAGTGACTGAGCCCTTGCACATACGCCATGTCGCGGTCATGTGCTTCGGGTGTTTTTTCGATTACATGCAAGCCCAGCTTTTCAAGAAAACGACGCACACCATGATAGGTCGCCTCGTCCTGTCGTACACGGCATAGCGCAATTTTTAGTCCCTGCAGACCACCATTCTTCGCTACGCTGGCCGGGCCCAGCAATGGATGCGTACCAACAATCTGACATGTTGGTGGCAATAATTGCTGCAAGACTCCCAGTGGGCGCACCTTTACCGAACATACGTCAATCACAATCGCACTCGGATTAATTACACCACCATATACCGTAAAAAATGCTTTGAAGAATTGTGATGGAATTGAGGGAATGATAATTGGCCGTGACAGCACCTCTTCAACCGATCGAAACTGCGCGCCAAATCCCGCGTCACCCTCCGTGTGTTGGCGCGAGCTAACAATAACATCCGCATACGGCGCCAAATACTCACACATCAGGCGCGTAAAGTCACCGTAACCAACGATGCCAACCTGATACTTCATCGTCTACAGCCCACGTGGCGGCTCGCCCTCTGGCGTATCCAG
>CALMAK010000032.1 GCA_937859515.1 uncultured Candidatus Saccharibacteria bacterium
GGTCATTGGCGAATTCATTAATCAGATGTTTTTCAACTCTTCTGGTGCATGACCAGGAATGTTAGGGTGATTTATTAGTGAGCTTAAATCCACAGCACCTTGGACTGCATCAGGGTGGTGTGGGACATAAGCATCAGGATGATCTGGAGCGTGAGTAGTATCCAATACATCCGACACAGCGGAAACATTAATTTCAACCGAATTAGCATCAATGCCTGGTGAGTAATAAGCTTTGCTGTCCTCAAAGGCCAAGGTATGCAAATCTTTTACCGTCTTAACGCGAGCAACTTGCTGTTGACTCGTTTTTACTAATATTTGATAAGCTGCCTTTTCTGCTAAGTTAACAATCAAATTACCATCCCTAATATCTTTTCCTGTAGTCACATCCAAGGATCCTGCCCATGGGCGAGAGAATTGATTACTGACTGAATCAAAAACACCTTTATCAATCACTATACCGTTGTACTCTACATTCACCTCATCTTTCCCCAAATTTTGCAAGCTCCCTCCTGCACCATGTAAACCTTTAGCTTGATCGAGTCGCGTACAATCATCGCCCCAAATTTCAGTGTCATTAATCTTTATCCAAGGAAATGGTCTTTTATAATCACCATGTGCCACCAACGTATTGGGATGTCGTAAGCCCTCCCCAGTTTGCTCGCGGTTAGTACTGTCACGACCTTTACGGTGTAGAAACAAGCGGCATTGACTGCCATCAAAGATATTACACAGGCTTAAGGGACGGCCAGCCCCGAAATCCCTGCCTTCTGCACTACCATCACGGCTGATCCCTGCGCCTGTATACAAGTTGTGATTGTGAATCAGATTACGTTGTATATGCGTTATTTGATGAGCATCATCCCATATTCTATCAAAATGGTTGCCTAGCTTTCGGCACTCGTCATCCCACTGTTCCACGGTCATACCTGACTGTACGGGCGCAAAACCGCCAACCTGCATATTTTTCCCTCCACCAGTTATGCCATCAAAGGCATTACGTAAGGTACACTGTATAATTTGACCACCCGTACCTTGCTTGTCAGGGTCTGTAGTCGAAGGAGGTCATGCACCAGAAGAGTTGAAAAACATCTGATTAATGAATTCGCCAATGAC
>CALMAK010000033.1 GCA_937859515.1 uncultured Candidatus Saccharibacteria bacterium
TGATAAGCATCAGAAGTAAGGGAACTTCAAATTTGGGTCAAATATCCCTTATGCGTACGACAAACAATCCGAACATGAGCCTATCGGGCGGTGGTCAGATGCTCACATTCTCGTATTAGTGGATAATTATTCATTAAACACGTTACATACCGTTGGTAAATGTAGTATACTATAGCAAGCATGTGCTGCCTGTATGGGTAGTAGTAATTAATCAAGAATAGGGCAGAAAAGACGGATATGAACTGGAAGACAATCTTTAAATCGTTTAAAAACAAGGACATGCAAAAACGTTTGTTGATTGTTCTTGGTATTATCGTGGCGTATCGTCTTTTGGCTCATATTCCTGTACCATTGGCGGAGCCGACACAGCTGAAAGAGGTCATTAATGGCGTTATTGGCGGTACAGACTTTGGTGGGGTCTTAAATCTGCTGTCTGGTGGTGCTCTTGCACAATTTTCTATTGTCCTTGTTGGTCTTAGTCCGTTCATTACGGCCAGCATTATCACGCAGCTTCTCACCAAAGCGGTGCCGAAGCTCGAAGAGTTGCATAAAGACGGTGAGTCTGGTCGCCGCAAGATTAACCAGTGGACTCGTATCATCAGCCTCCCGCTAGCGATTATTCAATCGATTGCGTTTATATATATTCTGCGCGAGTCGGTTTTGGCGGGTAACACTACTGTCTTGACAGATCCAACCCTGACTGAATGGACAGTTGCCGTCACGGCGATGACTGCTGGTGCAATTATTTTAATGTGGCTCGGTGAGTTGATTACCGAACAGGGTATTGGAAATGGCATTAGCCTTTTGATCTTTGCTGGTATCATTAGCCAGTTGCCGCAAACACTGTCAACACTCGGTGCTTCTCTGGTGGACACGAGCCAAGGCGGCATGAACGTATTTGGCTGGTTCACGTTGCCAGTTAATCCACTTGCGTTCTGGGTGACGCTCTTTATGGCAGTCGTGTCGCTTGCGGTGTTATACATTCTTGTTAAGATCAACGAGGCGCAACGTGTTGTGACTATTAATTATGCCAAACGAGTGCAGGGCAACAGCAGCTATGGCGGCGTAAAGAGTATCTTGCCGATCAAATTGATTGCCGCAGGTGTGATTCCGGTCATCTTTGCAGTGTCATTCCTATCACTGCCTGCAT
>CALMAK010000034.1 GCA_937859515.1 uncultured Candidatus Saccharibacteria bacterium
TGCGAACACCCATCATGCCGTTCCCATGAGTGAGAGATCAATGACGTGTAATAATTCGGAGGGAATGGCATGGGAATGAAAAAGACATACTATTTTGTGGCGTTATTCGTAGCGGTGGGGCTACCGTTCGTTTTGGCGGAGCCAGCGTTTGCGCAAACGGCTGGTGTGAGTAACGTCGAAAACTTTATACGGAGTGTAATAACCGTACTCGCTGGTCTGGCCGGTCTGGTTGCGACCGGTTTTTTCGTTGCGGGCGGTTTTACCTATATCACTAGTTCGGGCAATCCAGAGCAACTCGACAAGGCAAAGCGTACACTCACATGGTCTGCGATCGGACTTGCGATTGTTATTGCCGCATTTGTGCTTGCGAACATCGTGACTACACTCGCCAAGCAAGCCTTTGGAGGGTAGGATATAGCCATGTTTGGTCTTGAATCCGCCTTCATCCAAGGCGTGACATTTTTTGCTGATACGTCATCGGCTATCACGGCGATGCGAGACTATGTGACACCGGTGGTTCAGGTACTGTCTGGTCTTGCCGGACTCGTTGCCGTTTTCTTTATCGTGCAGGCTGGCTATATGTATATCACCAGTAGTGGCAAACCTGACCAAATGGAACACGCCAAAGAAGTATTAAAGAAGGCGCTCCTTGGCCTTGTTATCGTACTTGCAGCTATCACCCTTACGACGATTCTGACAAATGCCTACGGATCACCGAGTGCTACGGGTAACGCTACGCTACCAAGCCTTGAGGCTGTCACCGAAAACGAGCAGAGTAACGGCTTTCTGGATATGATCATCAAGGCCGTCACGGGACTACTGGCGCAGATCGTCAATGCAATCGGTAAACCATTCCTCGATGCTCTCGACTTTTTCACTAAGTCTACGCCGTCAATGGCGAGCAACCAGACGGTATTTAACTTTTGGCTGGCGATGGTTGGCATTGGCAACATACTGTTTATTTTGGTGCTTGTGTTGATTGGATTCCATGTCATGAGCGCATCGGCACTCGGATTTGACGAGGTTGAACCAAAACACTTATTTCCACGTGTCGCTATGATCTTCGTTCTGATGAATAGCTCGATCTTCCTAATTGACGGCATAATTGCCTTGTCGAACGCACTCATCAAGGCTGTCGGGCTTATATCTGGCTCGTCGTCCGTCTGGGATACGCTCATGAAGGTTGTCGAACAGACTTCTGGCCTTGGTGTGGCCGCACTGCTTATCATGGTAGCGTTCGTCCTCTGTTCGATCGTGCTAATCATATACTACGTCATGCGTCTGGTAAC